>CACBFJ010000001.1 GCA_902538495.1 uncultured Pelagibacteraceae bacterium
CCAAGCTCCAGAACATGTTGCATGTGATCCCATTACATAAGGCTCAGATGTTGTTAATTCAGGATTAGTATATTTTGGATCAATATTTTGCGAAGCCCAAACAACAGCTTGCCCAACTGTCATGCCTAAAAAATTTTCCCAACCTACGGTCTCTAAATGAGGATCTTGAAAAGCCTCTTTAGTCACCATGTGGATTGGTCCACCTCCCGCAGCTACTTCTTGAATAAACGCATGATTTCTCAAACATGTTGGTGTTGGATGATGATCAATATATTCACCTACTAACTCTTTTGTTTGGTCATACCATTTCTTTTCATAGTTTTCACCATTAGCGTTTTGTGTATATGTTTTTAAATGTAAAAAGTATGCACCAACAGGTCCATAACCATCTTTAAATCTACATAAAACAATTCTGTTTTCCATTTGTGTCATCTTTGCACCAGCTGCTATGGGTAAAGCATATGCTGATCCATTACTCCACGGTGCGTACCAAGTTCTACCCATACCCTCACCAACAGCTCTTGGTTTAAATATATGTGATGCTCCACCTGCAGAGACGATAACAGCTTTTGCCCTGAACACATGGAAGTCTCCAGTTCTCATATTAAAGCCAACTGCTCCACCAATTCTGTTCTCTTGAGCTTCATCCATTAATAAATGTGTAACCATTATTCTATTGTAAATTTTATCTGCAGATTTTTTTGCTGCTTCAGCTACAATTGGTTTATAACTCTCACCATGAATCATGATCTGCCACTTTCCTTCTCTTAAATATCTTCCTGTTTTTTCATTTTTCATCATTGGAAGACCCCATTCATCAAACATGTGAACAGTAGAGTCTACATGTCGAGCCATGTCATATCCTAAATCTTCTCTGACCATTCCCATTAAATCATTTCGGGCATATCTTACATGGTCTTCAGGCTGATTTTCATCCCACTGCATACCCATGTAACAGTTTATGGCATATAATCCTTGAGCTACAGCTCCACTTCTATCGATGTTAGCTTTCTCAACACAAACAATCTTTAAATCTCTACCCCAATGACGAGCTTCAAAAGTTGCTCCCGTTCCAGCCATTCCACCACCAACAACCAATACATCACACTCTTCATAATGGGTCTTATGTTTGGCCATTAATAATAAACTCCTTTTTTAAAAGACTCTTTTGGGACCGATGGTAATTCTTGATTAGTATTTAAACCCTCTGGCTCACTATATAACCTCTGTGAATTAATTTCTCCTTGATTGGGTGTGTCGCCTTCTGCAAGCTTAGGAATAAATTTCCCCCAAGGTTTAGTTGTTATAGGTGAGACGAAGTTTTTCTCTGTTCCATTTCTAAATTTGATTTTCCAAGAGATAGTTCCTTTTTCTTCTTCTCTTCTAACTCTAACACTGTGACCCATTGGGGCAAAATCAGCATACCCTCTTACATCTATAGCGTGATTAGGACATGCTTTGACACACGAGTAACATTCCCAACAAAAGTTTGGTTCAATATTTTTTGCACGTCTAATATTTTCATCAATGTGCATGATGTCTGAAGGGCAAATATCTACGCAATGACCACAGCCATCACATCTCGTCATATATACAAAAGTTGACATAATTTTAATTATCCTTTCTATGTAACATATTAATAGTGTTTTGGCTCTTCTCTTTTTATGCCCAAACCAAATTGTTCAGGCGCATCAGCTGGTGGAGGTAAATTATCTCTTGATCCATCAGCTTCAGCTAAATTTTTTTGAATAGCAGCTCCAGGTTTATAAAACATGTGTGCAAATTTTGACCAATATACACCACCAAATAGAATTAAATTAGCTGCAATGAATAAAACTAAAAATAAATAAGACAGACCAATTTGACCATTGAATTGAGTGAAAGACCAAGCTAGCCCAAAAGTTGAACACGCAAGTAAAGCTAAGACAAACAAATCAGCTTTAATAATTCTATACCAAGGATGAGCTTCAGCCGAAACGTCAACTCGTAAAAAAAACCAAAACCAATATCCTCCTAAGCATGTGAGTATTGCTCCGACATGCCAAAGCATTGACCAAGTTTGAGAACTAGGTTTATCAGCACCTGTATAACAAAAAACTAAAATAGCCGAAGATACCCAAAACAAAATTGTACCATACATTCCTAGAACATGAGCAAGTCTCCTCTTTCCAAAACCAAGTTCTGAAGTTGTTCCAATATCCACTACTGTTGTTTTAGCAATAACAGAGACTCTTTCTCCTACACCTAATTTCTTAGTTGCTGAAAGTTTTGCTTTTTTTGCATTATTAAAAAAATAAGTCAGATTTTTATGATGTATCATTTGAATAACTGTACCGATTACAATTAACAAAATCATAGCCACAATAAAAGATTGCATGGCCAACGGTGAGATTGTTTCTGATAAAATTGAAAAAGGATTATTACTTAACATTTCCGCCTTTGTTAAATTTTTTGAATTATTTTAAATTTTATATATTGTGAATCAATAGTTCAACCTCAAACTAAGGTCAATTTGTCTTTTTATACAAGATTAATTATTTCTTTTATAATGTTGTTTGTTTGGAATAACTGATCTTACTCCACCCTGAGGATTATCAACATCTCCTTTTCTACGAGGAATTAAGTGAAAATGGCAATGAAAAATAGATTGTCCGGATACTTTTCCAATATTTGTTCCTAAGTTAAATCCTTTAACTGACTTATCTTTTCTCAATATTTCATTCTTAATTATTTTAATAAGGTCATTACAGGCTAGCAATTCGTCATTAGATAGATCAAAAAAGTCTATCGTATGTCTTTTAGGAATAATGAGACAATGGTACTCTGAAACTGGGTATGAGTCATAGCTAGCATATGCAAGATTATTATCATGAGTGTATCCTGTTTTTTTAGCATTACAAAATAAACAAGGTTCGTTTGGATCTTTCATTCTATTAAAATCTATATGAATTACATTTATTTATGGCTGCATTATAATGTTTTGAAAGAAACCTAAATTTATCTAAATTTTTTCTTTTCCATTTAATTTCATTTATTGTTTTAACTGATGTAACACCTTTACCAGAACCCAACAATAAGATTTCATCATAACTATTTATCTCTTTGAGGAAAATATCTTTTTTGATTATCTTTTTTATTTTTGTTTTAAAAAATTTATAAGTATTACCCTCATAATATCCTTTTATAGGGGTAAAAAATTTTTGATCTTTCACAAATAATAAATTTGAGGTTCCAGTTTCCAATAATCTTTTATTAGATACCAATCCAATGTCTGATTGGGAATTATCCATTTTAGATAAGTATGATAATATCTTTTTATATTTAAGGTTTTTATATTCAGGTTTTTCTCGTTTTAATTTTACTAATTTCAAATTAAAATTTAATTTTGGTTTAATTCTTTTTCTTAAAGATATTGAAATTATTTTTTTATTTAGGGCAATTCTTAATAGATGATTATATGTTTTCTTTTTGGATAAATTTTTTTTAATAATAGCTAAAATATCAGCTCGTAAAGATTTCTTAGTAATCTTATATTCTCTTAAGGATTTAATTAAATTATTTAAATGATTTTTAAAAAATAAAATTTTTCCTGGCCTACCAAAAATCCACATCGTCGTGAAAATTCCATGATCTCCCCAAAGGTCATGAAATTCTATTTCCTCTAAATTTTTAAGCTGATAAGATTTTTTTAATAAGTATTTTGCCATTGATTGTTAAAAAAGATTCTGGATGAAATTGAAATCCATATATTTTCTCCTTTTGATTTTCAAATGCCATCGCGACTTTTGAATTTAAACATCTCATAGTTATCTCAAAATTATTAGATTTAAAAGGTTCTTGTAACTTTAAAGAATGATACCTTCCAACTTTAAATATTTTTCCTTTTTGAAATAAAGATTTATCATTAACTACTTTGATATTTGACTGAAAACCATGATATATCTTTTTCTGTTCAATAATCTTTCCACCTTCACAAAAAAGAATGTGTTGAAACCCTAGACAAATGCCAATCATCTTTTTCTTTCCCTTAAATCTTTTATAAATTTTAGAAGTTATTGGATAATCTTTTGGATTACCTGGCCCTGGTGAAAAAACTATTGTTGAAGCTTGTTGGATTTTTTTTTCACTAATCTCATTATAGTTATCACATTCAACTCTATCAAATAAAGCAAATTGATGAACGACATTGTGAGTAAATGAGTCGTTATGATCTATCACATATATCATTTAAACAAATCAATTAGTGCTTTGGCTTTTAAAAAATTTTCATTAAACTCATGGTTGGCATTACTATCCACGACGACACCTGAAGCGACGGATATCTCTGACATATTTCTAAAATTTAAAATTGATCTAATAATAATATTAAATCTCATATCACCATTAAATTTTATATAACCAAAGCTACCAGTATAAATATTTCTATTTTCTTTTTCTTGATTATTTAAAAGATTAAGCGTGCTTATCTTAGGACAGCCAATAACTGAACCACCGGGCATCATCGATTTAATTATATCCACGTTATTGATATTTTTTCTTAATTTTCCTTTAATTAAACTTACGTAATGAAATAAGTCTTTATATTCCTCAACAATTTTTTGCTTTGAAAGTCTTACAGATCCGATCTTACAAATTCTTGACAGATCATTTCGTTCCATATCGACAATCATATTATGTTCTTTGGTTTCTTTGAGGTTCTTTCTAAAATAATTTAATGCTTTTGACTTATTTAGATTTTTTGTTTTTTTTACAGTTCCAGCAATTGGTTTTGTAGATATTTCTGAGCCCTTTTTTGTTATTAAATTCTCGGGTGAGCAACTGACTATTGAGTAGTTGTTGTCTTTAATCATAAAAGCTTCTGGAGCTAAATTTGTCTTAGATAACCTTGAAAAAAAATCTAATGGATCTATTTTAGATTTTGTTTTGTATTTGGTGCAAATTTTAATTTGATAGGTTTCACCTCTTTTAATTTTTTTTTTGAATTTATTAAATATTTTTGTATAGCTTTTTTTATTTATATTTATTTTAAAACTTCCCGACTCAAAATCTCTTTTAAAATAACTAAGGTTGTTACTTAATTTGATTTTTTTTTCTGGTTTATAAAAAATACCTTTTGGAAAATTTAAATCTTTTTGTCTAGGTAATTTTATATTAATTAGATTATTTAAAAGTTCGTAGCCAAAAAAACCAATATAAAGATCAGTATTTTTTATTTTTTTTTTATTTTTCTTCTTCAAAAAACTTTGAATATTTTTATTGTTTAAAACAATTTTTTTTGAAAAATTTGTAAAAAGATCAAATCCCGTTTGAGATTTGTATATAATGTAAGGTTTCCCCGATTGGTCTAGTTTTGCTAATTGATTTAATTTGCTCAATTTATTCTGTTTTTAATCTTAAAACTGGTTCTTCCCTAATTGGTAAGTGGATTATTGCCGCGAATATGGATAAAGCAATTGCTAAATACCACGCGTAATCATATGACCCATATGTATCATGAAATAATCCTCCTAAATAAGCCCCAAAAAAAGATCCAATTTGATGACTTAAGAAAACAATACCGTATAAAAGTCCCAAATATTTAGTACCAAATAAATGGGCTACTATTCCACTTGTAGCTGGAACTGTCGAAAGCCATAAAAAACCAAAACTTGCTCCAAATAAAAATGCATTAATGTTGCTTGCAGGAAGGAATATAAATAGTGTAATTGAAATACCTCTTAGAAAATAGATCGCACTTAGTATAATTTTTTTGCTCATCTTTGCTGAAAGATAACCACTTAATAATGAACCGAAAATATTAAAAACTCCGATTAAAGATAATATTGCTGCAGCTGTCCAGTCTTCTAGTCCTCTATCGACCACATACTTTGGTACATGAGTTCCAACTAAAGTTATATGAAAACCACAAACAAAAAATCCTGATACAAGTAATATATAACTCTTAGTTTTAAATGCTTCTAAAAGAGCTTCTTTAAATGATTGATCAGAGTTTTTTTCAATTTTTTCTGAATCTGATGGAGATCTCACAAAATATGCTGCAACTAATCCTGATAACAAAAATAAACTGAACAGATATAATGTATAATTCCATCCAAACTCATTTAATGAATAATTTGTAAAAATTGGTGAAAGAAAATAACCAAATGAACCTATTGCAGTTACAAAACTCATAGCAATTGTTCTTGTTGATAATGGAAAATGTTTTCCAACAATTGACATTGGAATACTGATCGCTGTACCACCAAGTCCAATTCCAATTAATAAACCCATATGAATTTGAAAAAATATTCCAGTGTTAGGTCCCGTGTATAAAAAATAAATACCTAATGTATAAAAAATAAATGCTGTAATTATAGCTATATGTCCACCATATTTATCTGCAATCGCCCCAAAAATAGGACCTGTGATACCCCACATAAGCATTTGCATTCCTATAGCAAAACCAAACGCGGTATTACTGATTTTTAAACTTTCGTTAAAATCCATAAAAAATAGTCCGAAAGTTTGCCTTACTCCTAAAGAAATTAAAACAACTAAACATGCAGCTGTCAAAGTTACAATTGCAGTTTTAGATTGGAAAAATTTTTCAGAGATCATCTTAAATATCTTAACGCTTGTTTGATATCCTGAATTAAGTCTTTAGGGTCTTCTAGTCCTATATGCAATCGGACTAAATGTTCATCTTTTAACAAATTCATGTATTTTCTTTTTCCTGTTTCTCTAAATTCTTGATGTAATACCAAACTTTCAAATCCACCCCAGCTATATCCATAACCAAATAATTTAAGCGAATTTACAAATTTTTTTACCGACTTAGCACTACTTGATTTTATTTTTAGACCCATTAAACCAGATGCGCCTGAGTAATATTTTTTCCACATTCTATAATTCTCTGAATTTTTCTTAAATGGATAGAGTAACTGAATTTTTTTATTTTTTGATAAAAAAGCTGCAATTTTTTTAGCATTCTCACTATGTCTATCTAATCTCACATCAAGAGTTCTCAAACCTCTTGTAATTAAATAAGCATCATCTGGTCCAAGTCTTAAACCTGTGATTTTTTCTGCTGCTTTTACTTTATTAAAAACTTTTTTGTTTACTGCTAAACTACCTCCCATCACGTCAGAGTGACCAGAATAGTATTTGGTTGCTGAAACAATTGACATATCAAAACCTAATTTCATTGGTTTCAAATAATATGGAGTTCCCCAAGTGTTATCGATCGCAGTAAATATTTTATGTTTTTTTGCGATTGAAATGATTTTACCTAAATCTTGAAAATCAAAAGTATTACTGCCTGGATTTTCTACAAAAATTAATTTTGTTTTTTTCGTTATATTTTTTTCTAAAGTTTTCAAGTCATGAGGATTATAAAAAACAGTCCTTATATTAAATTCTTTCAAATAGTTTTCTGTAAGAATTCTTGTTGGACTGTAAACAGGGTCAGCAACTAGCATTTCATCTCCAGGTCTAACTACACTAAATATAGCCAAAAAAACTGATCCAAAGCCTGTAGGAGTTGTGAAAACGTGATGACTATCTTCAAGCTTAGTCAATATTCTCTGCAATATATAAGTTGTTGATGTTCCTTGTCTTCCATAGTCAAAGTGGCCACCTATAGGTTTTTTTTGGGCTTTAACTTGAGTCTTTCTTATGTGTTGCATTGACTTAAAGATAATTGTTGAAGCTCTAACTACTGGAGGGTTTACTGATTGATTATGAAAATCTTTTGCTGTGTGCTTTAAGAATGTTTTAAAAGATTTAACCATAAAAAATTTGATATGATAAGTTGACAATGCTATATCCATATGAAAAATTCAATAAATTAATGAAAAGGACTTAATGAGTTACCCAAAGAAACACAGAGGCAGAAGAAAAATGGGTTCTAAAAAGAGAAGAGCTCGAAAAAAGAACAAGAAAAAATAGCTTATTCTTTTATCCAACCACCTCCCAAAACTTTATAACCCTGAGAGTCTTTGTTATAAAAAACACATGCTTGACCTGGAGATATACCGTCCTCAGATATATCTAGCTCCACGTTTGCGCTATCATTCTTAGTTAATTTAACTTTAGCACCTAATAATTTTCCAGTAGATCTGACTTTTACATAAATTTTTTTTTCAAATTCCTGTTTTCCAGATAATAAATTAACATCTTTTAATAAAATTTCTTTTTTCCCTAAAAACTGTCTTGAACCTACAATAATCTCATTTTTATCGGAATTTATCTTAACAACATAAAGTGGTTCATTATTTGAAATTTTAATACCTTTTCTTTGACCTATCGTAAAATTTACTATTCCGTCATGAACACCAATAACTTTGCCCTGTAAGTTTTTAATATTACCTTTTTTAAAAGAGTCAGGCCTAAATTTTTGAATAACAGATGCATAATCGCCATTAGGAACAAAACAAATATCTTGGCTATCAGGTTTATCTGCAACATTAAGATCTAACTCTTGTGCTATTTCTCTAGTTTCTCTCTTATGCAAGACTCCTAGGGGAAATCTTAAGTAATCTAATTGATTTCTTGTGGTGTTAAATAGAAAATAGCTTTGATCTCGATTTTCATCGATTGCTCTATACATATTAGTAATATTGTTTGAAGTAACACTTTTTACATAATGACCTGTAACTAAAGCATCAGCATTTAATTCTTTTGAAAATTCAAATAAATCTTTGAATTTTACAGTTTGATTACATTGTACACATGGTATTGGCGTTTCACCTTTTAAATAGCTATCTACAAAATTATCAACAACACCTTGTTTAAATTTATTTTGGTAATACAAAACTTTATGTTCTATATCTAGTTTATTGGCTACTCTCTTGGCGTCCATAATATCTTGACCAGAACAACATTGTTTAGATTTTGCTACATCTTTACTGTCATCGTAAAGTTTTAAAGTAATGCCGATAACTTTATAACCTTCTTTTTTCATCATACCAGCAACTGTTGAAGAGTCTACACCACCTGACATAGCAACAACCACAGTGGTATCCGATGGTTTTTTGTTTAAGCCGATTGAATTTAATTCTTTATTCATTTGCTGGTATTTATACTCATTTTTATTATAAATAAAATAGGATGATTTTAGATTTTGAACCAGGAGATAAAGTAAAAAATCCCGCAAATAGTGAATGGGGTGTTGGTCAAGTTCAATCAATTATTGATGAAAAAGTTACAGTTAATTTTGAAAATGTAGGAAAAAAAGTAATTAATATAAAAAATATAGTGTTAATAAAAATATATGAAAGATGAAAATATAAAAAAAATTGTTGAAAATTTAATTTCTACTTTTTTACACGCTGGTCAAGTAGCTTTAAATTTGAGAGAGAAAGGTCTTAAAAAAAAAATAAAATCTGATAATACACCTGTTAGTAATGGAGATATGGAAGTTAATTATATTTTAACTACTAAAATAAAATCACTTACCCCTGAATTACCAATCGTTTCTGAGGAAAGTTCTGATAATAAAAGTAATATAAATCTTAATGATTTTTGGTTAATTGATCCTATTGATGGCACTTATGATTATATAAATAATTTAGAGGAATTTACGCTTAATGCAGGGCTGATTTTAAATAATCAACCAGCTGCAGGATTAATTTTTGCTCCCGCAAAAAAAAGAATGTTTTATTCATATGGATTAAATAATGCTTATGAGGTTATAGGTAAGAATAAAGTCAAACTAGAATGTTCAAAAAATTTTAACAAAGATTTTATAAAATTTGTTTCTTATTCAAATAATATTAAGCCTGAAATTGAGACTATTCATAAAAAATTAAATGTAAAAGAATTTGTTAAAATGAAAAGTTCTTTAAAATTTTGCGTTATAGCAGCTGGTGAATATGATGGCTATGTAGCAGAGCCGAGAGCCTATGAATGGGATATAGCTGCAGGCCATGCTATTTTAGAGCACGCAGGTGGTATTGTAACTGATTTCAATAATCAAAAAATTAGATATGGTAAAAGAGACTTTAAGAATCCTAGCTTAATTTTAAAAAGAAATAGTTTTTAAAATGGATGAGCAACTAAGAATAATATTAATTATAATTGTTTCTGTATCAATTTTTGGTCTTTTGGTATTTGTTTTCGTAAAAAATTATATCAGAAATAAAATTAACAACTTAGTTAGAGATGAAAAAAAAAATAAATCAAAGTAATCTAATTATTTTTATAAAATCATCTTTTTGTAAATCCATCACTTTTTTCGAAGTTTCAAAATCAAATCCATTTCTTGCTAATAGAGATATATCTTTTTTATAAAATAAAGAGCGGTTATCCTCAGTTCTAGCTGGACCTATCCTTTTCTTTTTACAAATTTTAATTGCTGAAAAAAAATCTTGATCTGAATTATTCTCATTAATTTTATTAACAGTATCCTTGATGAATTGATCTTTCACACCTTTTCCGATTAGATAATTTCTAATTTTATTAATCGAGCTTCCCCTACGGATCATACTTTTAGCCTTACTTTCTGAATAAAATTTGTCATTTATAAATTTACTCTTTTCTAAATCAGAAAGAACAACGTCAATTAAATTGGTGATGTCTTGTTTTTTTATATTTGGCACTGATAATTTTAAATATTTCTTTAATAAATATGTGCGTAATTGTTGTTTTGATGGTGCATATTTATCCACATAAGCCAACGCAAAATTTCTTATTTCATCTACAGTCGCTTGTAATGTTTTACGTTTATTTCTTATAGGAATCATTGTTAGATTTAATATAATATAATTTTAAATGATCGAACAAATTTATGCATATTTTACAATTGAAATTCTTTATTTTTGGGTAAATTTAGGTGTATTACCTTTTTGGCTGATATTAATTTTTTTTCCTTCATCAAATATAAATAAATTTTTTGTAACTTCTATCTTGCCAATCTTACTGCTTAGTGGAGCATATATATTTGCATTATATAAATCTTATTTAAATACGTATGATTTTATTGGTAACTTTGAGCTTTACCTAAGTATTTCAAATCTATCCAACTTATTTTCAAATAATTTATTTCTTATTTTATTTTGGATACATTTTGTTTCTATAAATTTATTTGTAGGAGGATGGATGGTAAGAGATTCCCAAAAGTTAGTAATGAACAAAATTCTTGTCGCTTTTCCTTTAATAATAACTTACTTGATTGGTCCTCTAGGAGTATTCATTTATTGGTTGATAAGAATATTTTATGCAAAAAGTATAAATTTATATGAATAAGTTAATAGATTTTTATTTTGATTTTATTAGCCCTTATTCATATTTGGCACATAGAAAAATTATTAGTTTAAATCAAAGGAAAAATTTTAATTATAAGGGTATTTTATTAGGAGGTTTGCATAACCTTGGTAATATTACTGCTCCAGCTTTTAATGAAAGAAAAATGAAAAATATGAGGAATGACTGCGTTTTAATTGCTGAAAAAAATAAAATACCTTTTAAATGGAATGAAAAATTTCCAATTAATTCCTTATATCTTATGAGGGGATACCTTTTTATTAATAAAGATAAAAAAGATAAATTTTTTGATGTATGCTTTAATGCCTACTGGAGAGATAATATAGATATATCAAAAGGAGAAAATATTAAAAAAATTTTATCTGATAGTGAAATTGATCATAATTCGTTTACCACTGGTATAAAAGATGAAAAAATTAAAGATGAATTAAAGAATTTGACAAATTTGGCATTCAAAGAAAATATATTTGGTGCTCCTACTTTTGTTGTAAATGATAAACTTTTTTGGGGACAAGATAGACTTGAGTATGCTCTTGATGAATTTAATTCTTAAGTAATTTTAAATTTACTATCTTTTAATTTACCAAAACCTCCGTCGATATGAGAAACTTTTTCAAACCCCATATCTTTTAAAGTTTTTGCTGCCAAAGCAGACCTCAAGCCACCGGCACAGAAAAGAACCATCTCCTTTTTCATATCTAACTTACCTTCTTTAAAATATGGGCTATCAGGGTCTAACCAAAACTCTAACATTCCTCTTGGTATGTGAAAAGAATTATCTATTCTTCCTTCCCTCTCAAGTTCCCGAATATCTCTTATATCAATTAAATTACATTGGTTATTACTAAACATTTCATGAGCTTGCTCACTTGAAACAGTTTTTATTTCTTTAAGTGCTTCAGATACAAGAGTTTGGGATGATTTAATTGTCATAATCAGATAAATATTTATATCATATATTTTATATTTATGAAAAAAATTTTTGTAAAGCTTGCAAGATTATTAGGTTACGAAATCATTGATCAAAATAAGTTTGTATCACCATCATTAGAAAAAGAATTAAATGATGAACTTTCAATTATTAATCAAAAATCAATAATATTACCTTTAGGAAATGTTAGTATTACAAAAAAAGTTAAGTCGTTATTAATTGTATTACGTATGAATACTGAGGTAGAAATTTGGGATCAAAGTAAAAAAAGGTTGTTTGAACATCCAAAAATTGACTATTCAATAAGATCTATAAATTCATTGATCAAATCAATAATTGTTTGTCGTAATAGATATCCATATATAAAAATCAAGACAATTATTGTTGATGATCAATCAAAAAAAGACAATTTAGATAGAATAAGAAAATTAATTCAAGATCAAAATATTGAAATTATTTCTCTAGATCATGAAAAATATAAGTCCATAATAAAAAAACAAAAAACAACTGAAACCTTTTCTAACCTAGCAAGTTTACTTCAAAGTTTTGAAATTGGTAAAAATCAAGGTGATGATCTAATTTTTTTTATCGAAGATGATTATATTCACTCTAAAACAATGATAGATGAAATGATTACTTCCTATGAGAGAATAGCTTCACAAGTTAAAAAAGATATAATTATGTGTCCTGCAGACTATCCTTATCATTATATAAACAATGAAAAAACAAATATTTTGATTGGTAGCAAAAGGCATTGGAGAACCATAAATAAGACTTTATGCACATTTATGTTGAGTAAAAATTTACTAAATAAATATTGGGAAAATTTTTACAAAACTTGCTTAGATCGTCATGAACCTTTTGAAAAATATATTAATGAAATTTATAAAAATGAGCTTTGTATTTCACCAATTAAGAGTTTATCTCTTCATTTAACTAACGTTAACTCAAATTACGGTTTATCTCCTTTCTTAGACTATAAAAAATTGTGGGATGATAATAAATAAAAAGCCCCCGAGGGAGGGGGCTTTTATTTGTTTAACTAACTAGAGAGAGAAAAGTTTTAAAGGAACTCTCCGATGAGTAATTTATTTACAGAGAGCGAAGAGTTCCTTAATATTGCAAGCAATTAGTCTCTAATCGAGTAAGCTATAACTCCAGTCTCTGACACGTCAGTTCCTTTCAGTTCAGCTTCTTTACTCAATCTGATACCCATTGTAGCTTTCATCAATGACCAAACTATAAACGCAGCAACAAATACAAATGCATTTATTGAAATTACGCCTAGTAACTGAGTACCAAAATTCGCACCCGAGTTTGTAGCTGGAACTATTAAAGTTCCCCAAATACCTGCAAACAAGTGAGCAGGAATTGCTCCGACTACATCATCGATTTTTAAAGCAAACAACATCTTCGTACCATAAACAACTATTATACCACCTACTGCACCAATTAAAATTGAAGCAAACGGTGAAGGCATTAATGGCTCTGCGGTGATAGCAACTAAGCCACCAATACATCCGTTAAGCATTTGTACTACGTCTGTTTTACCAGACAATCTAGTGACAGCTGCAGCTGCCATTACACCACCTGCACCAGCTAATAGAGTGTTTATAAATATTTTTGACACAGCAATTGCATCAGGAGCAGTTCCAATTGCTAATTGTGAACCACCATTAAATCCAAACCAACCTAACCATAGGATGAATACACCCAATGTAACTAATGGAATTGACGATGCTGCAAAAGGTTTAAGAGGTGCTGGAGCTCCAGACTTAGTAAATCTACCTAATCTAGGCCCAATAATTATTGCACCAGCTAAAGCAGCTGCTCCACCAGTTGAGTGTACTAATGTTGAACCAGCAAAGTCTGAGAAACCAGCTTTAGCTAACCAGCCGCCTCCCCACTGCCAACCCATTACAATTGGATAAATAACACCAGCTAAAATTGCTGCAAATAAAAAGAATGGCCATAATTTAATTCTTTCAGCCATTGTTCCAGAAACAATAGAAACTGTTGTTACACAAAATACCATTTGGAAATACCAATCTGATCCATCTGCATAACCAGTATCGATTTTACTACCGTCTTTCCACGGAATGAATTTTCCAATGTATCCTCCTTCTGGGATACCATATGCTAGGTTATATCCAACTAACCAGAACATTATTGCTCCAATGGATACTAAACCTATATTTTTTGCACAGATTACAGATACACTTTTCGATGTAACCATACCTGACTCTAACATTGCAAATCCACAAGCCATAAAAAAGACCAGGAACCCACACATTAAAAATAGTAGAGTATTAAAAATAAACCCTACTTCAGCAGAAACAGTTGATTCTGCATATCCTGCACTACTCATGTTTAATAAAAAAATTAAACTAACAAGTGGCACACTTATTTTTTTTAATAATTTAGTCATTAAGACCTCCCTGTTAAGGATGTTCTTATATTTTCAAAAAAACGAAAAACTAACGTTGATTATGAGAATTTGATATGCAGAATTTGCATATAGTAACAGCCTTAACACACAATTATGTTAAGGCTGTAAAAACCTTTATTTATTGAAAACTTCTTTCAAAGCTTTTGCAGGTAAGAATTTGACCTTCTGTGATGCAGCAATTTGAATTTGCTCACCAGTTCTTGGGTTTCTTCCAACTCTTGCTTTTCTCTTAGCCACTTTATATGTACCAAATCCAGCAATTTTAACTGAATCGTCAGCTTTTAAAGCGTCCAAAATAGTGTTGGTAATTGTGTCAAAAGTTCTCTCAGCATCAGCTTTGCTCAAATTTAAAGCTCCTGAAAGCTTGACCACTAATTGTTTTTTGTTCATTTTAGCTCCGGTTTATTAGGTTATTTGCTATCTTTATCAAAAACCTTGATAAATCAAGACTTTTTTTAGTGTAAATAAAATACTTATACACAATATCTAGTATAGTAAAAAAACGTTGATTTTAAAGGCTTTTTTAAAACTTAAATAAATTTTATTGTAATACGCCCAGATCCTTCAAATCATTAAATGTTGTAAAAAACATTAATGTTAAAAGTAAAAAAATACCGATTCGAAAAAAACCCTCTTGAGTTTTTTGCGACAAAGGTCTTCCTAAAATTTTCTCAAATGTATAAAACATCAAATGACCTCCATCCAGCATTGGTATTGGGAATAAATTTACTAGCCCAAGACTTATAGATATGTAAGCCATCATGCTTATAAAAGCCAAAACTCCAAATTCCGCAACTTGACCAGATATTTTTGCAATTCTAATAGGTCCTCCTAATTGTGATGTATCAGCTTTACCTATTATCATGCTACCTATGTATTTTAATGATGCAGTGCTTACATAGATAACTTCATTAGCTGCATGGTATAGAGCTTTAACAGGCCCTAACTTTACATGATTAACTTCATTATTGTATGCACCTAATTTAATGCCAACCATTCTTTTTTGTATTTTATTACCAAGGTTATCTTCACCAAGAACAGTGTTTGGTTTTACTTTAAGTATAATTTCATCAGAAAATCTTTTGACCTTAAAATCTATAATATCAGCTGAGGACATTGTTATATATTTAGACACATCCATAATACTTTGAACCTCGTTACCATCAATTTCTAAAATAATGTCATCTTGTTTAAGACCACCAATCATTGCAGGGCTATCTTTTTGTACTTCATTAATAACAGCAGGAGTAAAATCTTTTCCAATAAAAGTATAAATTGAAAAAAAGATGACTAAAGCTAAAATAAAATTAGCTAGTGGACCACCAAATACTATCAATACTCTTTGATATAACGGTTTGAGAACAAATAATTTTTTCCTATCTTGATCATTATATTGTTTAATTAATTCTTCTTGGTCAGCTTGAGAAAAAACATTTCGATCTCCAAAAAATTTTACGTAGCCTCCAAGTGGTATCCAACATAATTTCCAACGCGTACCAGACTTATCATTCCAGCCAAATATTTCTTTACCGAATCCAATTGAAAAGTCTGTAACACCTACACCGTATTTTTTTGCAAAGTAATAATGTCCATATTCATGGATGAAAACAACAATCATTATAAGTATAAGAAATGGAATTAAATAACTCAGGATAAATGAAATCATTTTTTGTTTACAATATATTCAAAATTTTGTGTAGACTCGTTTACTTGTAACAATTTAGCGCCATTTCTTAAGTGAAATTTCGTCGCCATATCCGTTAACGGAGACAAAGTTACCAACCTATTTAAATGATTTGATTTTTTAATTTTTTTAAACACCTCTTTTACAATTAATTTTCCACCACCTTTTTTTTTAGACCAAACGGTATATGCAATAGCAATTTGCCCAACAGTTTGACCCCTTTGAGTGCTTTGTAAGAAAGCATCATGACTAAATTTATCCAGTTGCGTAACATCTTTGGGTACTTTGTTTGTAAATGCAAAACACATTACCGCATGAATTTCGTTTTTATATCTAACTCCATATATTTTTCTTCCATAACTTGTTCTAAAAACGTTGTCTAATTCTGGTCTTACAGGGTCCTCATTTGTATTACATTCTTTTAATTCAACTAATTCTGCTCCTTTAATCCAATCAAAAAAGTTACTTAAATTTTTACTTAAAATTTGTTTATTTTTTCTTAATCGAGCTTTAATTCGAGGTTTAAATTTTTTATTACTTTTGGATAAGCTGTTTTCTAGATACTTTGAAGCCAATTTATCCCTTACATTTTTCAACATTTCTCTCATGATCTAATTTCTATAATTTCAATTTTTAAGTCCATTAAATTAAAAATACAATAAAGCCATTACAATAGTTAAAATTACAACAAAAATAGCCAATAAAATATAGTTCATTTTAATATTAAACTTATTATAAAAAAATTCTTGTATTTTTTCCCAAAATAACACAATTAAAAAAACAATAATTGCTGGAATAATAAATTTTAACATTATTTTTAATTTTTCTTATCACTTACATAGATAGAAACACCTCTTGTATTTATATCTACGTCAAATTTTTTGTGTAATGGTGGAAATGCTCTTTGAGAACAGTCTAATCTATCACAGGTTCTACATGATACACCAATTGGTATCTCTGTTGATTTATCACTCATACTTAAATTTTCTGTGTAAATAAAGTCTTTTGCATATTTTGCTTCACACCCTAATCCTATGGATAAAATACTTTTAGTTCTACCAAACCTACCTATCCCCTTTTCAACCGTTCTAGCGATACAAACATACTTTTCACCATTAGTCATTTTACTCACTGCACTCTGAATAACTCCTGGTCTAGTAAATGCAGAATACACATTCCATCTAGGACATGCTCCACCATATCTTGGAATTTCAATACCAGATAAAGAAAATCTTTTTGATATATTTCCAGCCATGTCGACTCTTAAAAAATGGAATGGAATTCCTGGTAAATTTGGATCCTGCAAACAAGTTACCCTATGTGCAACTTGTTCAAAGGATGTTGCAAAAGTATTTTGAAGTAACTCTAAATCATACTTAAGTTTCTTACACTCAGAGTGAAAAAGTTTATACGGCATTAAAATTGCGGCACCACAATAATTTAATAATGCTACCTTAGAAAGTTTTTTAGATTCTTCAGACGGAAAAGAAAATTTAGATAGATAATTTTCTATATCTTTACTCGCACCCTCTTGCGCAATTTGAGCAGCTGCGTGAAGTTTTTTTGTTTCTAATGAGCTATAATCACTCAATAAAAGTTCCTTTTTATTTTTGTTAAAAATTTTTGAAAAAGGTTTATTTTCCTCAGGAATTACATCTTTTACAACAATGTCATACTCAGATTTTAAATATTCACAAAGAGCAATATATCTTGTTCTATTATTTTTTTGTACTTTTCCAAAGACTTGATTTGCAAAATCTTCCAATTTTGGAAAATAATTTTTATTTTCTTGTAAAAAATCTGAAATGACCTCACCTGGAAAAGAATTTTTCCTATTATCCACAATCTTACCAGAAATTTTTTCAATTTTATTTACTAACTCATGATCCTTTTTTTTTAAAATATCACCCAAACGTACTATTGCTCTACCAATTTTAGGATTTGTGCTTACTAAATCTTTTACTTCTGGACCCAGAATATCTAAGTCTTCGAACAACTTATCATCTAAAATTTCTGATAAAGTATTTTCTAAGTTTACATCAATTTTTGAGGATAATTGCGAAAGCTCTATATTTAACTTATCACAAATTTTTAACAGTAAATCTCCATCTATCTTTCTTTTTCCACCTTCAATAAGATTTAAATAACTTGGTGAGATGTTTAATTCCTCTGCAAGTTTATTAGCTTGTAAACCCAACTGTCTTCTAAAAGCCTTTATTTTAGGGCCTATTTTTAGGTTTAATTGACTCATATTTTCTATTTGTAAATTTTGTAAATTTATTTTTACAATAATTTTCCTTTGTTTACAAGCATTTTTTGTTTTTTTGTAGATTTTGTAAATTCTGTAAATTATAAGGATTACATGGAAGATAAACTAAAAAATTACGAAAATGAGGCTCAAATCATCAACAATGAGGACCTTGCTAAACACAATAACCGAGGTACCTACATGAGAGACGATCATTGTGATTGGGGTTCAAGTGGAATGCAAGATCTAGTTGAGACCCTAAAAGAGTCAAACTAGTTGAATTTCTACCATCTCATTTTCACAGCCTAATTTAGAAAGAGAATAAATGAGTGCAGAGAATATATCATACGACTTAAAAAGATTTGCTGGAATTAAAAGAGATTATACCCCTGAAGAAGTGGAGAGGTTAAGAGGTTCAATTAAAATTGAATATTCATTATGTAAACAACAATCAGTTAAATTATGGAATCTTTTAAATTCAGAGCCATATGTTAATACTTTAGGATCCTTGTCAGGAAATCATGCAGTTCAACATGCAAAAGCAGGTCTTAAAGCAATCTATTTAAGTGGTTGGCAAGTAGCAGCTGATGCAAATAGTGCTGGTGAAATGTACCCAGACCAATCTTTATATCCTTATGACAGTGCGCCTAAATTAGTTGAGTCTATGAACAATGCTTTAATTCGAGCAGATCAAATTCAACATATGGAAATTAATGATGGTGATATGAAAAAAGAAAACAGAATAGATTATATGCTTCCAATTATTGCTGATGGTGAGGCAGGTTTTGGTGGACCATTAAATGTATTTGAACTAGCGAAAAAATTTATCAAAGCTGGAGCGGCAGGTGTACATTTTGAAGATCAATTAGCGAGTGAAAAAAAATGTGGTCATATGGGTGGTAAAGTTCTTGTTCCTACAGGAACTATGATTAAAAATTTAAAAGCTGCAAGGTTAGCTGCTGATATAGCAGATGTTCCATTAATAATTTTAGCTAGAACTGATGCTAATGCTGCAAAACTTATTACTAATGATTATGATGATAATGACAAACCTTTCTTAACTGGAGAAAGATCACCAGAGGGCTTCTATTACGTAAAAGCAGGAATTGATCAAGCGATTTCAAGAGGATTGGCTTATGCGCCTTATTCAGATTTAATATGGTGTGAAACTGCAACTCCTAATCTTAAAGAGGCAAAAAAATTTGCAGATGCTATCCATGAGAAATTTCCAGGAAAGCTATTAGCTTACAATTGTTCACCATCATTTAATTGGAAAAAACATTTATCAGATAGCGAGATTGCAACTTTTCAAACTGAAATAAGTAAAATGGGATATAAATTTCAGTTTATTACTCTTGCAGGATTTCATACTCAAAATATAGCTATATTTGAATTAGCAGAAAAATATAAAAATGAAGGAATGACCGCTTATTCAAAAATTCAGCAACAAGAATTTGCTCGAGAAAAAGATGGATACACAAGCGTAAAGCATCAAAGAGAAGTTGGAACATCTTATTTTGATGCTGTATCAAATACAATTAGCAGCGGAAAAAGTTCAACTACAGCTATGGAAGGCTCAACTGAGTCTGAGCAATTTTAATAGTTCAATTCCTCTTGTATATTAGTTCATAACTGGCCCACAAATGGGTCAGTTAGCTTTTAATATTATATCCTTTTTTAAGTAGTATTGAGACAGCAAATACACAAATTATAAGGAATAAAATCATTAACCCAACACTGATCAAAATATTAAAATCTGAAATACCATAAAAGGAATATCTAAGACCATTTATTAAATAAACTACCGGGTTAAAATAAGTAATCATTTGCCAAAATTCTGGCAGCATATCTAAGGAATATAAACTTCCACCTAAGAACACCATAGGTGTTATAACTAATGATGGAACAATAGACATCTGTTCAAAATCTTTACTCAAAATCCCAATTAAAAATCCAAATAAAGCAAAAGTAAAAGATACCAGTATTAATAAGAAAATCATTAGTAAGGGAAATTGAACCTCAACATCAACAAAAAATGAGGCTGTTATAAAAATTACAGTACCAACTATTAATGTTTTGGTCGCACCAGCGCTTACAAAAGCTAATACAATTTCAAAAGTAGAAATCGGTGCAGCCAAAATTTCATAAATAGTTCCATTAAATTTAGGAAAGAAAATACCAAAAGAAGTGTTACTTATCGATTGTGTTAATAAGGTTAACATCAAAAGTCCAGGCACAATATAAGATCCATAACTGATCCCATCAATTTTTTGAACGTAGCCACCTATTACTGAGCCAAACACAATAAAATATAACGAAGTCGATATTACAGGAGATAAAAGTGACTGACCTAATGTTCGTCTAAAACGATCCATCTCGTGTAGATAAATAGCTTTTAAGCCATAAAGATTAATTTTCATTGTTCTCCCTTACTAACGTAACAAATATTTTTTCCAGGTTACTCTGCTCAGTCTTTAAATCTTTTAGTCTTAAACCAGAATCTTTAATATCTTGTAAAAGATTAGTAATACCTGTTTGCTTCTCTCTAAGGTTATAAGTGTAATCTAAAGATATATTATTATTCCCGATTGACAAATTGTATTTTTTTAACGACGTCGGTATTTCATTTATTTCTTGTTGTAACTCAACAGTCAATGTTTTGTGACCCATTTTTTTTAATAACTCATTTTTTTCTTCTACAATAATTATTTCTCCTTGATTAATTACGCCGACTCGATCTGCAATAGCTTCAGCCTCTTCAATATAGTGCGTTGTAAGAATTATGGTAACACCTGTCTCTCTTAAAGACTTTACTACTTTCCACATTTCCTGTCTTAACTCAACATCTACTCCTGCTGTTGGCTCATCTAAAAATAAGATCCGAGGTTCATGTGATAAAGCTTTTGCGATTAAAACTCTTCTTTTCATTCCTCCTGACAACTGTCTAAGGATTAAATCTCTTTTATCCCATAATGATAATTGTCTTAAAACTTTTTCTATGTGTTTTGGATCCGGTTTTTTTCCATATAAACCCCTTGAATATGAAACATTATTAAAGACAGTTTCAAATTGCTCTAGTGTAAGTTCTTGTGGGACTAGTCCTATTCTTGATCTAGTTTCTCTATAGTCTTTAATTATATCAAAATTTTCTACGGTAATTTTTCCAGAAGACGGTTTTACTATACCACAAATTATACTTATTAAAGAAGTTTTACCAGCTCCATTCGGGCCCAACATTGCAAAAATCTCTCCTTTATTGATTTGTAAATTAATATTATTTAAAGCTTTGAATCCATTGTCATAAACTTTAGAAAGATTGTTAATTTCAATTTGTTTTTCCACCATTAGAAGTTTTATATAACGATTAATTTGACTTATACAATCTTGTATTATTTTAATTTTGTAATCTTCAAAACAACTAAAGGTAAAAATGTAGCAATTATAAATGATAGGAACAATAATGATTGATTAATAAAAGGTGTAAACAAATCCTTTGATAAAATAAGACCAACTAATAAACTTTTAGAAAAATCTGGTGATGGAAACAGCAGCACACCACCTAGCAGTCCTATTATTATTGAAAAATATGCAATTTTTTCATCAATCCTAGTATCAAAAAAACTATAAAAAGTTGTTAAAACAAAAGCACAACAAAATAAGTCAGCTAAAAGAAAAAGATATAAAATATCAAATCCATTAGATGCTATTAAAAAAGCGATTAATGAGAGTATGATAATGATATATTTTGAGAGTTTTAAATAATCTGTTTTTCCTTTTAGTTTATATACTGCTCTTCCATCGACAACTATTAAACTTGAGATAGCATTAACCAAAGTGTCAATCGTTGAAATGGTTAAGGCAAGTCCTAAAATTACTACTAAGAAAGATAATAAAATTGTATTTTGTTTGAGCAATAAAGAGAAAAAACCAAGATCTGGTCTACCCTCTGGATCAATTGAAAAGGCGACCATTCCTACAAAACCCATATAAAAAATAATTGGGACAATTATTAAAAAAGAAATTAGTAGACTTTTTTTCAATGTTAAAAAATCTTTTGCAGCATAAACTCTTTGCCAATTTCCCTGATGGAATAAATTTGTAGCTGCAACCGCAATAAAGAAAGTAAATCCTGCAGTATAACCAGGTAAATACGAAGCGCTTATTAAATGCGGGTTTTTTTGTCTGAGAAAATCAAACGTGAATTGTTCACCAACAAAACTTTGAATAATAAAAAAAGAAATTATCAAAAGAATTATGATGAGAACCATTTGTATATTATCAGTAAATAAAGAAGCTCTTAAACCCCCATAAAGTGTATAGGTTAAAGTAGCTAATAAAACTATTAACGCTGTTAACCATAATGGAGTTCCTGAAATATAATTAATGAGCACAGAAACTGCAGTAATCTCAGCACATAAAAAAATAAACATATAAAAAATCGTCATCAATAAAATTAGTTTAAAAAGACTTTTTCCAAATTTTTTTCTTAAAAATTCAATTAAAGATGACCCTTTTGGAAAGTCTTGCCTAATTTTTTTTCCAAGAAAAATTAAAAAAATCATTGGAAAGGCTGTACCAAGTGAATAACCAATTATAGCACCTATACCCCCCCAAGTTGAGGCCGCTACAGGACCAAATAATATCCAAGCCCCAAGAGCAGACGCAGTTAAACTTGTAGTGAGAGAAAATAATCCAATATCTCTATTTGCTGTTAAATAATTCTTTAAACCTTGAAATTTTTTTGAGTACAAAATTCCAAAAAGGGTGAAAATTAAACAAGTTATAATGACAAGTGATATTGAGGAATATTGACTTATAAAAAAATTGTTCATTTTTCCCTTTCTGAATTACCGGACAGGTTCTTAGGGTTTATTCTCAGTCTTCTAGGACACCCCTATATATAACTTAATTCTATACTCATTATATTTCAATTAAAATCTAAAAAAACTAATCTTTTTGACTTTCACTTAAAATGAACTTAACTAATTCACTGTATCCTATAGGTGAAAAATGCGCCCTATCTTGACCTAAAGCATACATTTTTTTGTATTCACCATTTTTATTTTTTAAATGTTTATAAAAGTCTAAAAAAATTAAATTATCAGATGTCCCACTTAATTTCTCAAACCTCTTACTACATTCTAAAGATCTATGGGTAAAACAATTAGTTTCAGGCAAATAAACTACATAAATTTTTTTTTCAGGATAAATAAAAGTTAATTTCTCAAATATATTTTCAAATAATTTTCGTTGAAAAACAAAAGTGTCCTCGGGATTATTCCGGTGAATTAACTTATTTATTCTTGAAATCACAGCTTTTAATTCAAAAAAACTTTCTTTAAATGAAAAACCTTTTTTAAAACTTTCAAGATTATCTTCAATATATTTCTTTTGAAATTTATAAGCTTCATCAATATTTTGGAAATATTCATTATTATCAAAATTTTTATTTAAGTAATTTTTTAAGAAACTTGACTGAATTTCTAAATTTAAATCGTAAAAATCGTTATCAAATATTAACCAAATGATTGTATGAAAATCAATTAAAGGTTTTATTTCATGTGCCAAGGCAAGACTTAATAAAGGACCATTACCAGATATACCAATGTTATAAGTTTTTAAACTATAGTTTTGATTTAATAGATTAGCAGGTTCGTCTAATTGATTTACACATGATCCTTCGGCAAAAGAGTCTCCCATCAATAAAATGTCAAATGTATCAATAAATCTCTCATTATTTAGACCAAGTTTATCAGTTTTAATTTTTTTCCACTCTCCAAATTCATTGCATGATACAAAAAGTGTATTAGCCATTGGTGTAAGAGGAATTTTTTTTATATTTTTTTTTAAAAATTCTCTTGGTACTACTTGAGGATAAATTTCTAAATTTTTGGATCTTTCATCTTTAACAACTTCAATAATAGATCTTTTATCGAGAGTTTTGTTCTCTTTTTCTAAAACTTTTTCAAATTTTTTTTGTGGAGTATTTTGTATATTAAAAAATAACAGTAAACCATTAACTGAATACAAAATCAAAATAAAGTATCCAAAAAAAACAAGACTAATTTTTGTAAACTTCCTTATTAAAAATCCTAAAAAAAAATTTATTAATAAAATGAAAAGTATCAAAATTTTCGCAAAATCATTCTGTGAGTAATATTTATTGAACTTCTTAAACAAAATTATTGTAATTATAAGAAATAAAAAAAAAGTAATTATCTGTGAAAATTTGTTTTTAAACACTTTCTTAAGTAATTTTCTCTATTTGCTCTTCTGCTTCTTTAATAGATTTTTCATAATCTAATGCCATTTGATCTGCATTAATTGTCTCTATTTCCTCAATTCCAAAAAAATTTAAAATAAATTTTAGCCAAGGTGTTAAAAAATCTTCCTTACTATTTAATTTAGTTCCACCTGATGTAATAACGAGATACGCTTTTTTGTTTTTTAACAATCCCTCCCTTCTTCCGTTTGGTTTAAATTTAAAAGTTTCACCAACCCTTGCAGCTAAATCTGACCATGCTTTTAATGTAGCTGGTGGCCCATAATTATAAATTGGAGCTGAAATTATAATAATATCGCTTTCTTTTAGCTCTTTAACCAATTGATCTGATAACTCGAACATTTTTTTATGATGATCAGTTTGATCTTTTTTTTCAATATTCATCCCTGACTCTGTTAGCCCTGAAACGAAAACCATTTCCTCATTTAAATCTCTGTAAATTATCTCATCCTCTGGATTTTTAATTTTATCTAATAACTTTTTAGCTAAAGCTCTTGAAGTTGATCCCTCTTTTCTTGCGCTTGAATCTATTTGATAAATTTTCATTTTTTTATTATCCAAAATTTTGAAGAAAAGGAAATATATTTAATAAATAAAAGCCAAGTGCTTGTAGGTGATTGGTTATCATTAAAATACCAGTAATTAACAATATAGATCCCCCAACTTTAGATACCATATAAATATTTTTTCTAAAGTTTTTTGAAAATACTAAAAATCTTTGTATTAAATATCCTGCCAATATAAATGGCACTGCTAATCCAATTGAATAAAAAGTTAAAAGTAAAATACCTTGTTGTAAACTTTCTTCTGTTGAAGCTAAAACTAGTATTGATCCAAGTATTGGACCAATACAAGGAGTCCATCCAAATGCAAAAGCCATACCAATCAAAGCTGGACTAAAAAAATTTCTTTTTATATCTGTTTGCACTCTTTTTTCATAATTTAAGAATTTTATATTTATAATTCCAATTATATGAAGAGATAGAATGATAATTACCACTCCTGCCACTATTCTTAACTCATAAGAATTTTGTAAAAGAACTTGTCCAAGTAATGTAGAGGCTGCACCAAAAAAAATAAAAACTATTGAAAAACCAACTGTAAATAAAATAATTGGTAATAAATTTACATTTTTTTTTTCAATTAATTCATTAATTGAACTTCCGGATATGTAAGAAATATACCCTGGAATAAGTGGTAAAACGCATGGGGATAAAAAACTTATCAATCCAGCTCCTAACGCAATGAATAGTTCCATTATTTAATTGTATTAATCTTTATAAGGAATGACTTTATGTTTTTGTTGACCTAGCTTGTCTATTCCTAAAATAACTTCTTCACCACCTTTTAAGAAAACAGGTGGCTTCATATTTTCACCAACACCAGGTGGAGTTCCTGTACAACAAATATCGCCAGGATGTAAACTCATGCACGAGCTCATGTAAGAAACTAAAGTTTTAATATCAAAAATCATTTTACTTGTATTTCCAGTTTGCATCCTTTTTCCATTGACATCTAAAAACATATCTAAATTTTGATAGTCTGGTAATTCATCTGTAGTAACTATGAATGGACCTATTGGACCAAAAGTATCAAAACCCTTTCCTTTATCCCAAGTTAAACCTCTATTTTTTTGGAAATCTCTCTCACTCACATCATTAACTAGAAAAAAACCAAGAACATGGTCTAAGGCGTTTTCAATACTAACATTTGTAGCTTTTTTTCCAATCACAAAACCAATTTCAACTTCCCAATCAGTATGGTTAGATCCCTTAGGAACAATGATAGGATCGTTTGGTCCAGTAATACAACTAGTAAATTTTGAGAAAATAATCGGTTCTTTTGGTATCGGCAAATTTTGTTCTTCGGCATGATCTTTGAAATTTAAACCAATACCAATAAATTTTGATGGGTTAGAAACGCATGCACCTATTCTAGAACTTGAATCAAGCTTTGGTAAACTTGAAATATCAGTTTTTTTTATTTTCTCTAATGTGTCAAAATTTAATGTGCCAGGGTTTAAATCATTTATAATTGATGACAAATCTCGGTAATTGTTTTCACTATCTATGATTGCTGGTTTTTCTTCTCCAACACTACCTATTCTACATAATTTCATATTTCTCTTCCTGGACTTAAATAATTAGCTCCTTTTGTAGTAAATGAATTTTATTCACTAGTCAATAATTAGTGGTTCTTGCTAATCGAGCTGCACCCCGAACACCGCTTGCATCACCAAATTTGGGTTTTAAAAAAGTCCCCTCAAATTCACCCCCTGCTACAAATTTTTTCATTTTTTGTTTAATTTCATCTAAAAAATTTATTTCGTTAGATACCCCACCCCCGAAAACAAACACATCTGGATCAATAATATTAACAACAGTGGCTAAAGACATAGCGAGTTGATCTTTATATTTATCAATTAATTTTTCTGCATCTAAATCAAGTTTTCTATGCATCTCAAATATCTTTTGGGCAGATAAATCCTTTTTAAACTCGTTTTTGAACGCTTTAGAAATACCTATACCCGCAACAAAGTTTTCTATTTCTCCAGCTCTTAAATTGGTTTTTTTTATTTGAACACCTTCAATACAAGCGCTCGGTATTTGATTATGCCCCCATTCTCCAGTAATCCCATTAGGTCCATTGACAATTCGTTTATCTATAACTAAACCGCCCCCAACACCAGATCCAAGAATTACCCCAAAAACTATTTTGTAATGTTTTCCAGAACCATCTATTGCTTCTGATAAAGCAAAACAGTTTGCATCATTTTCACAATAAATTTCTTTACCAATCTCACTCCGTAAATCTCTTTGTAAAGGTTTGCCATTTATCCAAAAAGAATTAGGCGCATTTTTAACTAGTCCTGTTTGAATAGAATGAATCCCTGGATGACATACACCCACTGGTAATTCTTTACCAGCTTTACGCTCAAGTTCGATAACTATTTTTTTAATTATGGATAATGTATCTTTATAATTTTTTGGAACCTCAGTTCTTTCTCTATGATGCTCATTGCCAACATCATCTAATAACACATACTCTATCTTACTTGCCCCAAGATCAATACCAATCTGCATATTTTATCTCATTAATTTATTTATTTCTTTATTAATAAAAAGTTTTGGAATTTTACATGTTGTACTAAGTCTAATTGGTTTATTTGTTTTAGCAGATTGCATAGTTGATTGTATCAAGTCAAGAACATGCAAAGATACTTCTCCATTGCATCTATGTATCTTTTTTTTATCAATACAATAAGCCATTTCTGCAAGACCAACTCCTCTGTAATTTGCGTTAGTAGGTGACTCATTTGCTCTAGAACTTTGGGTTCTAATATTAATTTTTCCTAGTGGCATTTGATTTGTTTTAAATTCTCTCCATGGGCTTCCTAATTTTTTACATACATAAACTGAACCACCAAACATATTAGGATCTGGCACAATCATTGAACCTTTGGTTCCATAAAGTTCGATATGATTTCTTTGATGGGCTATAACATCAAAAGATAAAGTGAGTCTGATTATGCTTCCATTTTTAAATATGATTGTTGTAAAATATGTCGTCGGACAATCTACCTTAATTCTTTTTCCTTTTTTTGGACCAATACCAATTGTTCTAAATCTTGAACCTTTCATTAAACTTGCTGCTTTTACCTCTTTTGCTGGACCCAATAAATTTACTAATGCTGTGAGATAATAAGGTCCCATATCAATTACTGGACCACCTTCTTTTTTTGCAAACCATGGTTCTGGGTCTGGATGATAAGATTGAACTCCTGGAAAAGCAAAAATCGCATTACCTAAATTTACTTTGCCTATACTTTTACTTTCTAATAATTCTTTTGATTTTTGATTACCTCCTCCTAAAAAAGTATCTGGAGCATTTCCTAAATATAATTTCTTTTTTTTTGAGAGCTTTAGTAATTCTTTTCCGTCTTTTAAATTAATTGCTAATGGTTTTTCTGAGTATACATGTTTTCCATTTAACAAAGACTTTTTTGCAATTTGGTAATGAACTTTTGGAGGGGTTAGATTTAAAATTATTTCAACCTGTTTATCTTTAAATAAATTACTTACCGAAACTGCTTCAATTTTATTAATTTTAGCACATTTCTTAGATGCTTTTTCTTTAACATCTGCACATTTAATGATTTTAAAATTTTTGAAATATTTGTGAGCTCTGAAATATGTTTCAGCGATATGACCACAACCAATTAAGCCAACTTTAAATACTTTGCTCATTAGGGTTATACTCCCTGTCTTTGTTTTGCTTTACCTTCTTTGTGTAATTTAAGAGCTTTTTCGTTTTCTTTAGTTTTAGGAATCTCTAAAGTTGGACTTTCCCAATAAGCTGATCCTTCAAGCCATTGATACGAATGAGTTTTGATTGAAATAACGTAAGTCACTTTTGATTTCTTCGCTCTTTTGAAAGCTTCCTCTAATTCACTGATAGAACTTACCTCTTCAGACTTTGCCCCCATACTTTCTGCATGTTTTGCAAAATTTACTTTTACTAAATTTGAAACATTTGAACTCTCAAACAAACAATTAAATTCTTTTCCACCTTTAAATAATTGAAGTCTATTAATGACAGCATGACCACCATTATCACAGACAATCACAATTAGTTTATTATTAGTTATTACAGATGAATATATATCTGAATTATAAAGTAAATATGATCCATCACCTACAAATGTGATAACTTCTTTGTTTGGATTGGCCATTTTAATTCCTAAAGCTCCAGAAATTTCATAACTCATACAACTAAAGCCCCACTCTGTTTCATGAGTATTAAGTTCTCTTGGTCTCCAAATTTGAACAACTTCACCTACCAAACCTCCAGCTGCAGTGACAGCAATATCACTTGGATCAGAGTTTCTATAAATTGCACCAACTGCATGAGCATAACTTGGGAGTTTTTGATTGGTTGGTCCACTTTCTTTATCAACATAATCATTCCAAGATTTAAGTTCATCTCTGGATTTTTTATGCCATTCCTCGGATGCTTTCCAATCACCTAAAGCTTGTGATAGTTCATTTAAAGAAACTTTTGCATCTCCAATAATTGATTGTGCCATATGTTTACTAGCATCAAATCTTGCAACATTAATTGATACTAGTGAAAAATTTGGATTTTCAAAATTAGACCATGACCCAGTTGTGAAATCTCCTAACTTAGTTCCGATAGCAATCGCTAAATCAGTTTTTTTTGCAAAGTTATTTGCTGCTTTTCCCCCTAAACCTCCAATAGGTCCTAAAAAATGAGAATGATCTCTTTTCATAGAAGAATAACCCATTACAGTTTGTGTTACAGGGATATTGTGTTTAACTGCAAAAGTAGAAAGTTCCTCCATTGCATCTGAGTAAAAAACACCTCCACCAGAAATTATGATTGGATTTTTTGATTTTTTAATTTTTTTAGCTGCCTCTTTAATTTGAAAATCATCAGGTCTTGGTCTTCGTATATTATGGATTTTTTCTTTAAAAAAATCCTCAGGATAATCAAAAATTTCTCCTTGTATATCCTGGCATAAAGATATGCATACCGGGCCACAATCAGCTGGGTCTAATAAAACTTGTACAGCTTGGGGAAATGTTTGTAAAATTTGTTCTGGTCTGGTTATTCTATCAAAATATTTTGTAACTGGTTTAAAAGCATCATTTTGAGTAATTCCTGGATTATTAAAATGTTCTACTTGTTGTAAAACTGGATCAGGCATCCTGTTTGCGTAAGTATCACCTGGAAGGAATAAAATTGGCAGTCTATTACTCATCGCAACTGCTGCAGCTGTTACCATATTTGTAGAACCAGGACCTACAGAACTTGTTGCTACAAATACTTGTTTTCTTCTTTTTGCTCTAGCGTAAGCAATTCCTGTTAAAGCCATATTTTGCTCATGATGACCTCTATAAGTTGGAAGTTTATCTTTATTTTCCTCTAAAGCTTGTCCTAAACAAGCTACATTACCATGACCAAATATTCCAAAAGCACCAGCGAATAAAGGTTCTTTTTTACCATCGATAAGAATTTTTTGAGAAGTCAGGAACTTTACAATTGCATGAGCACATGTAAGCTTTATTTTTTTCATAATTGTAGATATATTCTCTTAAAATTTCGCTTAATTAACCATAAAATAAAAATTATGTATAGTAAATTTGGGCAGTTCATTGATGGTAAGTGGCAACAGGCGGAAAAAAAAGAAACTTACGATGTTATAAATCCTGCTACGGAAGAAATTATTGGCCAAGCGTCTAAAGCGTCTTCAGCAGATGTTCAAAAAGCTCTTAAATCTGCAGAGAAAGGTTTGGAAGTTTGGAAAAACACTTTACCTTGGCAGAGATCATATATTATTAGAAAAATTGCTGATCTTTTAAGAAAAAAACAAGATGTTTTAGCAAAATGGTTAACGATTGAAGTTGGAAAACCTTTAGCTGAGGGAATTGGCGAAACTGGTGGGGCTGCTGATATTTTTGAGTGGAATGCTGAAGAAACAAAGAGAATTTATGGACAAACAGTCGAAAGTCGATTTCCAGATACGAGAGTTCATGTTTATTATCAGCCAGTTGGAGTTGTAGCAGCTTTAGTGCCATGGAATTTTCCTTTAATTCTAGCAGCGAGAAAAATTTCAACAGCATTAGCTGCTGGATGTTCAGTAATTTGTAAGCCTGATGTAATTACTCCAGGAACAGTAATGGAGTTAGTAGATATTTGTAAAGAAGCGGGAGTCCCTCCTGGAGTTGTAAACTTATTGTCAGGAGATCCTGAAAGTATTTCAAATGAGTTGTTAGAGTCTGATATTATTAAAAAGGTTTCAATTACTGGATCAACAAGAGTAGGAAAATTAATCTTAAAAAAAGCCGCAGACAAAGTTCAAAGAGTAACAATGGAGCTTAGTGGACACTCACCTTTTATAGTTTTTGATGATGTTGATATAAATAAAGTTGCAGATATGGCAATTACTGCAAAATTTAGAAATAATGGTCAAGTTTGTATTTCACCTAACAGATTTTATATACAAGAAAATAGAAAAGATGAATTCATTAATGCGTTTATTGAAAGAACAAAAAAATTAAAAATTGGAAATGGTTTAGATGAAGGAGTTCAATTAGGTCCATTAACAACTGCAAAAAGATTAGGAGAAATCGAAGAATTGGTTGAAACAACTAAAAAGGAAGGAGCAAAAGTTTTGTTGGGTGGAAAAAGACCTCAAGGTTTTAACAAAGGATATTTTTATGAGCCAACAGTTTTTGACAATGTAAAGGATAATTTTACAATAATGAAACAAGAACCATTTGGTCCACTAGTTCCAATGTTGTCATTTAAAACTTTTGATGAAGTAGTTGAGAGAGCTAATGATAATGACTTAGGATTATGTAGTTATATTTATACAAATTCTATGGACAAAGCTCACAGAGCTTCAGAATTAATGGAAACTGGTACTGTAGCGGTTAATACTCCTGCAGTTGCGATAGCTGAGGCACCTTTTGGTGGAATTAAACAAACTGGATATGGACGTGAAGGTGGTTCAATGGCAATTAAAGATTATCTTAATATAAAGTACACTCACCTTGGTTTGAAATCTTAAAATGAGGCCAAATAAAATAAAAAAGATGATGAGAGATGGTGAGCAAATAATTAATGGCTGGTTACAAATTCCTAGCTCTTTTTCAGCGGAAGTAATGTCTCATCAAGGTTGGGACTCGCTTACAATTGATATGCAACATGGTGTTATAGATTATCCAAATGCATTACAAATGCTGCAATCAATTTCATCTACGGATGTTACTCCTTTAGCAAGAGTAAACTGGAATGAACCAGGACAAATAATGAAAATTTTAGATGCAGGGTGCTACGGCGTAATTTGTCCAATGGTGAGCAACAAATTTGAAGCTGAAAAATTTGTTCAAGCATGCATGTATCCCCCTAAAGGGTATAGAAGTTTTGGACCAATTAGAGGATTAATTTATGGAGGTTCAGATTATGGAGATTTTGCAAATGATGAGATTTTAAAAATGGCAATGATAGAGACAAAAGAAGCCTTAGATAAATTAGATGAAATTATGAGTACGCCTGGAATAGATGGAATTTATATTGGACCTGCTGATTTAAGTCTGGCTATAGGTCAAAAACCAGCTTTTGATAATCGTGAAGGAAGTCCAACTTATGAAAAGATTTTGAATATCTTGGAACATGCAAAAAAAAATAAAATTTTTGCAGGTATTCATAATGCTAGTCCAGAGTATGCAAAAAAAATGCTTAATTTAGGATTTAATTTGGTAACCATTGGATCCGATCAAAGGTATATGAGTGCAGGTGCAAAAGATGCTGTATCTAAATTAAAATCAATCAAATCAAAAGAAGACTCTAAAGCTTACTAAATTTAAGTGTCAGATAAAAAAAAAATTTTGATAATTCAACCTATTCATAAAGCGGGGATAGATCTCATAAAGAATAACACAAATTATGATTATGAGATTATTGAAAACATAGATGACAAAGATATTAAACAAAAAATTTTGGAGTGTGATGGTCTATCAATTAGAACAGCAAATTTATCTAGCGAATTAATCAATATATCAAAAAAACTTAAGATTATATCTCGCCATGGCGTTGGGTACGACAATATTGATCTCAAGTCTTCTAAAGAAAAAAATATCACCTTGGCAATTACGGCTACAGCAAATGCTGTTGCGGTGGCAGAACATGTTATGTTTATGTTGCTCAATATATCAAAGAGAAAAAACATGTATGATGAGGCTGTTAAAACAGGAAATTTTTCTAATAGAAATAAACTTCCAAAAACAATTGAACTTTGGAAAAAAAATATTTTAATTGCTGGATTTGGTAGAATTGGTCAATCTTTAATTAGAAGATGCAAAGGATTTGAAATGAATGTTTTTGTTTATGATCCATTTGTTTCAAAAGATATTATTGAGGAATTGGGTGGAAAAAAAGTTGAAGATCTTACAGAAGCAGTAAAATCTATGGATGCCATCTCTTTACATATGCCTCTTAATGAAAAAACGAAAAATATTATCAATTATGACTTAATTAAAACAATGAGGAAAAATTGTATAATTATTAATGCTGCAAGAGGTGGAATGATTAATGAGAATGACTTAGATAAAGCATTAAATGAAAGTCTTATATTCGGTGCAGGTTTAGATGTTTTTGAAACAGAACCACCTAAAGAAGATAATCCTTTGCTAAAAAACAATAAAGTTTTTTTAAGTCCTCATACCGCTGCATTTACTGAGGAATGCATGATAAGAATGGGAAAAGAAACAATACAAAATATAATTGATTTTTTTGAAAAAAAATTAGACAAATCAAAAATTATTAAACTTTAATTATGCGAATAAATTTCAAAAATTTTGGACTATTAGAAGCATTAGTATTGTTATCATTGGTATATGTGGTTGGGATGTTGATTTGGACCGCAAGTACAAGGCCCGCAGTTGAAGCAAAAGCTAACTTAGTCAAAGAAAATCATAAGAAAGTAGTCGATTTTATCAATGGAGAAATAAATAATTGCGGGAATAATGATGAAGGTAAATTGACTGTTTGGGGTGATCCGTGTAATGGCGAGTGGTCCTCATCCAAAGTTGTGAATTATATAAACAAAAATCTTAATATAGAGAATCCTTTTTCAGAGGATACTAAAGTAAAAACTGATCCTGATCCTAGAATTAAAGCAGAAGGTAAGGCGGGGCAATCAGTTGAGATGGGTGTTATATTTGTGATGTCATCAAATTTTTTACCTAATCCTGGATCTGAATGGGTTGTGGGTACTTGTTTTAAATCTCCATGTGTTGCTGCCGGAAATAATGAACTAACTTCACTCTATAGATAATCAATTTTTATAAATTTCAATTTCAGATTTTTTTAATGTATCTGTAAGATAATTATAACCAATTTTTGCATACTCTAACGGATTTGCTTTTGCCGGATCCTGCTCTGCCTCAACTACCAACCATCCTGAATAATTATTATTTTTTAATACATTAAATAAAGGTTGATAATCAATACAACCATCTCCTGGTACTGTAAACGCACCTTCTAAGAAAGCACCTCTAAAACTTAAGTCCTCTTTCAAAGATTTTTCAAGAACTTGTTTTCTTATATCTTTACAATGGACGTGCAAAATTCTCTCATGATAATTTTGTAATATGTATTTTGAGTCCCCTTTTGCAAATAACATGTGTCCTGTATCTAATGTTAATTTTACACTTTCATGAGTATTTTCTATGAGTCTTTCAGTGTCTTTTTGAGTTTCAATTACTGTTCCCATGTGATGATGATATGCCAAAGGCATCCCTTCATCCTCTAAATATTTTCCTAGTTCAGAAATTTTTTCACAAAACTTCTGCCATTCATCCCTTTCCATTTGAGGCCGAGTTGATAATTTTCTATTAGGATCTCCTTGTATAGAGCCAGAAACTTCCGCGAAAACTATACAAGGTGCATCACAATCTTTAAATAAATCTAGTTGTTCTTGAATGGATTTTTTTTCTTCCTCAACAGAATTTTTTCTTAGATTAGCGCCATACCATCCTGAGCAAAGTTTAAGATTAAATTGATCTAATTTTGGAATTAATTCCGAAGATTTCTTTGGAAATTTTCCACCAGACTCTATGCCTATGTAGCCTGCTTCATTGGCTTCTTTTAAACATTGTTCTAATGTAGTTTCACCACCTAACTCAGGCATGTCATCATTACTCCATGCGATAGGTGCAACTCCTAATTTTACTGACATAAGAAATTTTTTTAGTTAAGTTATTATTTTAATACAAATTTTAAATGATTGATATAGCTTTATTTGGACTTGGTAGAATTGGTATTATGCATGGAAAAAATTTAATGCGTAGTAAAGATTTTAATCTTAAATATATTTATGACATTGAACAAAAATTATCAAAAAGATATTCAAAAACATTAAAAACAAAAGCTATAAACAATCCATCTGTGGCTTATAAAGATAAAGATGTAAAAGCTATTTTTATTGCCTCAACAACATCGACACATATTAGATTTATTTTAGATTGTGTTAAAAATAGAAAAATTATCTTTTGTGAAAAACCACTGGATTTAAGTATTAAAAAAATTGAGTCCTGTAAAAAAAAAATTAATAAATTAAATCCAAAAATACAATTAGGTTTTAATAGACGATATGATCCAACACACAATAATTTAAGAAAACAATTACTTAGTGGAAAAATAGGTAAATTAGAAAAAATTATTATCACTAGTCGTGATCCTGCCCCACCAACTATGAAATATCTAAAAGAATCTGGTGGTATTTTTAGAGATATGATGATCCATGATTTTGATCTTGTTAGATTCTACCTTGGTAATGATGAGCCTATAAAAATAATAGCTTCTGGTAGCAACATATCAGACAAAAGATTTGATAAAATAAAAGATTTTGAATTAGCATCGACCATAATTAGATCTAGAGCTGGTGTTCAGTGCATAATAACTAATTCAAGACATTGTAGTTTCGGTTATGATCAAAGAATAGAATTATTTGGATCAAAAGGTATGTTAATTTCAGAAAATAAAAGACAAAACGAGACATCTTTATATTCTGCACAATCAACTTCGAACAAATCTCCTTTGCTTAATTTTTTTATTGAGAGGTATAAAGATGCTTATAATAATCAACTAAAGGATTTTGCGAAATATATAAGAAAGAAAATTCAACCTCTTGCAGGATTTGAAGAGGGAAGAAAAGCTCTGATAATTGCAAATGCAGCTCAAAAATCTTTACGATCAAAAAAGTTTGAAAAACTTAATTTTTAATTGAATCAACCCTCAGTAGAATACAACCTGTCTGCTTTACAACTAAATAATATTTTGATTAGATTTTATTTTTAAAAGTTAACTTTAATATGAGGAAAATAATGAAAACAATAAAGAACTTTATATTAGCTTTAGCTGCATGGGCAATGATGTCTGTATCTGCTTTAGCTGTAGATATAATTGTGGTTTCTCATGGTCAAGCAAACGATCCTTTCTGGTCAGTTGCTAAAAATGGAGTTGATGCTGGATGTAAAGACATGGGAGTGTCTTGCAAATACACAGCACCAGCTACTTTTGACATGGTAGAAATGGCAAAATTAATTGATAATGCTGTATCACAAAAACCAAAAGGTATAGTGATCACATTACCAGATGCTGCAGCCTTAGGAAAATCAGTTAAAGCTGCAATTGCTGCTGGTATTCCTGTAATATCAATGAACTCTGGATCTGATGATTATGCATCTTTAGGAATTAGTGCACACGTTGGACAAACTGAGTTTGAAGCAGGTGTAGGTGGTGGACAAAAAATGAAAGCTGCTGGTGGAAAAAAAGCATTATGTGTTAACCATGAGGTAGGAAACGTTGCACTTGATAGAAGATGTGCTGGTTTCAAAAAAGGTTTTGGTGGATCTGTTGATATTTTAGGTACATCAAATGACCCAACAGAAATTCAAAAAGCTGTTGCTGCAAAATTAGGTGGTGGCTATGACACTATTCTAACTTTAGGTGCTGGATTATCTGGAGAAGCAGCTTTGAAAGCACTTGAGTCAGCTGGAAAAGTTGGTTCTGTAAGATTAGGAACATTTGATATGTCTCCAAATATGTTAAAAGCTGCTGCTGCAGGAAAAGTAGAGTTTTTAATTGACCAACAGCAATATCTACAAGGATATTTACCAATAGCTATCTTTGGACAATATATGAGATGGGGAACAATGCCAGCAGGTGTAGTAATGACTGGACCTGGGTTTGTTACTCCTGACAATGCGTCTAAAGTAATTAAATGGGCAGCTCAAGGTTATAGATAAAAATATGAATTAAAGGCCTGACTAATATTAGTCAGGCCTTTTTTTTAGTCATCTTTAAATTATAATTTTTATATGTCTGTAAAATCAGAGAGTATTCAATCTAAAAAAGATAGTGGACAAGATGAAAGACTTAAAAAAATTTCACCTCTAAGAGTTTTATTAAACAGACCAGAGCTTGGTGCTTTGGGCGGCTCAATTTTAGTTTTTATTTTTTTTGGAATAGTTGCTGGTGACACTGGAATGTTTAGCGCTTATGGGACATTAAATTTTTTAGATGTTTCAGCTAATTTAGGAATTATTGCTATCGCTGCTGCAATGTTAATGATAGGTGGAGAGTTTGATTTATCAATTGGTTCAATGATTGGTTTTGCAGGAATCTGTATCACTATACCTGCAATTTATTGGGGCTGGCCTTTATGGACAAGTATTATTTTTGCTTTTGCTATGGCAGTACTAATTGGTTATTTCAATGGTATAATGGTAGTAAAAACAGGTCTTCCATCCTTTATAGTAACACTAGCAATGTTGTTCATTTTAAGGGGGGCAACTTTGGCTATTACGAGATTAATTACAGGAAGAACTCAAGTACCAGGATTAAGAGTTTTGATAGAGGATGATCCAATCGCTTGGTTGTTTGCAACTGATACTTTTCAATGGTTATTCACATGGCTGGGATCGATGAAATTAATTGCACTGAGAACTGACGGTACACCATTAGCTACAGGTATTCCACCATCAGTAATATGGTTTATTGCTCTTACATTATTTGCGACTTGGATACTTATGAAAACTAGATATGGAAATTGGATATTTGCATCAGGTGGAGATAAAGTTGGTGCTACAAATGTTGGTGTGCCTGTTGGAAGAGTAAAAATAAGTCTATTCATTGGAACAGCTGTAGCATCGACAATATTTGCTTGTATTCAAGTTTTAGATGCAGGTTCTGCAGATACTATGAGAGGAACTTTAAAAGAATTGGAAGCAATAGCAGCTGCCGTGGTTGGCGGCTGTCTTTTGACTGGAGGTTATGGCTCTGCCATCGGAGCAGCATTGGGCGCTATAATTTTTGGTACTGTATCAATGGGAATTTTTTATACAGACGTTGATACTGATTGGTTTAAGGTTTTTTTAGGTGCAATGATGTTAATCGCAGTTGTATTCAACAATTACATTAGAAAAAAGGTTACGGAGACTAAGTAATGTCTGAATATTTAGTTCAATTCAATAATATAAGTAAATTTTTTGGTAAAGTGATTGCTTTAAAAGACGTCACCATGAAGCTAAAAAAAGGCGAAATAATGTGCTTACTTGGTGACAATGGAGCTGGAAAATCTACTTTGATAAAAACTTTAGCAGGGGTTCATAAGCCTGATGAAGGTGAAATTATTTTTGAAGATAAAAAAATAGTTTTTGACTCACCACGAGATGCTTTGGATATTGGGATAGGTACTGTTTATCAAGATCTAGCGTTGGTTTCCCTTATGAGTGTTACTAGAAATTTTTTTATGGGTAGAGAACCACAAAAAGGTTTACCTTTTTTTAAAACTTTTGACATTGAAAAAGCAAACAGCATAGCTGCAGAAAGAATGGGTCAAATAGGTATCGATGTGAGAGACCCATCACAAGCTGTCGGTACGATGTCTGGAGGTGAAAGACAATGTCTCGCTATTTCTAGAGCAATTTATTTTGGAGCAAAAGTTTTAGTATTAGATGAACCAACGTCAGCATTAGGTGTGCATCAAGCTTCAATGGTCCTGAAATATATTGTTAAAGCAGCATCGCAAGGTTTAGCCGTAATTTTAATAACACACAACGTTCATCATGCTTATCCTGTTGGAAATAGTTTTACAGTTTTAAATCGAGGAAAAAGCATGGGAACATTTCAAAAAAAAGATATATCTAGAGAAAAACTTTTAAGCATGATGGCAGGTGGCGAGGAATTAGATAAGTTAGAAGTCGAACTTAAAGAAATGGACCGAATAGAAAATAATTAGACAAATATACCACTTCTACATACATAAATTTTGCTATAATATTTTTAAAAAAAAGAAAGGGGTAACATATGAAAGCATATATAATGGGAAACTACACTGAAAAAGCTTTTCAAGGTTTTTTAAAAGATCCAACTAGTGACAGAAAAGCTGTAGTAGAGCAACTTACAAAAGCAATGGGGGGAACTATGCATAGCATGGATATTGTGAGAGGTTCATTTGATTTTGTTGTTGTAGCAGAAATGCCAAGTTTCGATGACTTTGCAGCAATTAAATTAGTTGTTGAAGGGTCTGGTGCAGTTAAAAATTTAACAATGTTGGAGGCTATTGATTTTACTAAAGCTACATCAAAAGCTAGTAAAATAGGCTATAAAGCACCTGGTCAGTAATTTAGATTATAACTTCCAGTCCGCCACTGGAAGTTATGATAATTATTTTTTTAGTTTTGACGAAAACTTTAAATTATCATTCTTAAAACTTGAAGAATATTTCTTTATGTAATCATCCATAATCTCTACCTTTTCATTTTCAAACTCAGAAACTTTTCTAGAATTAAGATCAACGTACAAAGCTAATATTTCAATTGTCGATGCTAAATATTTTTTTTTCTTATGGATCATTTCCATTTTATATTGCAGTCTTTTTTTATCATGATCGAAATAAATTAAATTAATATCTACTTCATCATCAACTTTTAATTCTTGATTATAAGTAATATTCGATTCAACAATCATAGTACTTTTACCTGTTGTTTTTGCTGAATGCTCTCCCATTTTGAATATATTATTTAGAGTATCTGCACCATATTTATCAAAAATTAAAAGGTAGTAAGAAACATTCATGTGATTATTGTAATCAATCCATTCTTTAATTATTTTTTGGGAACTAAGATAAATAGACATTTTAAAAAATTTTGAGATTATTTAATGATTTGGATTATCATTATCGACAACAAGACAAATTTCAGATTTTGTTAAGAATCTTCTTCCTGTGCCATTATCCAGTGAAAACATTCCACCAATGCCTTTTACTGCATCTATTGTTAAATCAGTGTGTTTCCATTTTTCATATTGGTCTCCATTCATGTAAAACGGGACGCCTCCAATTTCACCTAGTTTTATATCATTATCACCTAAAGGAAATTCACCTTCCTGAAAACACATAGGCGCACTTCCATCACAACATCCTCCAGATTGGTGAAACATCAATTTTTCACCATACTTTTCTTTTAATTCAGATAATAAGCTTAAAGCCGAACGTGTTGCAGATACTTTCATATTTTTTCTCTGGCCCATGATATCGAATCATGGGCCAGTATATATTATTTGTTTAAAAGAAGCCTAATTTTTTCTCAGCATAAGAAACGTGTAAGTTCTTATTCTGTCTATAATGATTAAGCATCATTTTGTGAGTTTCTCTACCAACTCCGGATTGTTTGTAACCACCAAATGGAGAGTGAGCCGGATAAGCATGATAGCAATTAGTCCATACTATCCCTGCTTGTATCGCTCTTCCCATTCTATGAGCTATGTTTCCATTTCTGGTCCATACAGCTGCGCCTAAACCATAAAGAGTATCATTAGCAATTTTTAATGCTTCTGCTTCATCTTTAAATTTAATCACAGATACAACAGGTCCAAAGATTTCCTCTTGTGATATACGCATGTCGTTTTTAGCTTCAAAAACAGTAGGTTGGATATAGTTTCCTTTCTCCAATCCACTATTTAATTTAGCAACGCTACCACCGGTCAGAACTTTAGCACCTTCTTTTTTACCAAGCTCTAGATAAGATTTTATCTTCTCCATTTGCTCTACTGATGCTTGAGCTCCAATCATTGTTTCCATTTTTAACGGATTATCTTGAACAACAGCTTTAGTTCTAGCAATAGCTCTTTCCATGAATTTGTCATAGATCGACTCTTGTATTAAAGCTCTGCTTGGACAAGTACAAACTTCACCTTGGTTAAGATTGAACATGACGAAACCTTCGATACATTTATCAAAGAAGTCATCATCTTTTTCCATAACATCTTCAAAGAAAATATTCGGAGATTTTCCCCCTAATTCCAAAGTAATTGGAATGATGTTTTGTGCAGCATACTGCATAATCAATCTTCCAGTTGTTGTTTCACCAGTAAATGCAACTTTAGCAACTCTTTTAGAGGACGCTAATGGTTTACCAGCTTCTAATCCAAAACCACTAACAATGTTAACTACTCCTGGAGGCAATAAATCTCCAATTAGTTCCATCATTACCATAATTGATGCTGGAGTTTGCTCAGCTGGTTTTAAAACTGAACAGTTTCCTGCAGCAAGTGCTGGTGCTAACTTCCATGTTGCCATTAATAATGGGAAATTCCACGGAACTATCTGACCAACTACTCCTAATGGTTCATGAAAATTGTATGAGTATTGGTTATTAGCAATTTCAGCGATAGATCCTTCTTCCGCTCTAATTACTCCAGCAAAATATCTCCAATGATCAATAACCAAAGGTAAATCTGCCGCCATACATTCTCTGATAGGTTTTCCATTATCTAAACATTCAGCTACAGCTAATAAGTTTAGATTTTTTTCTAAAACATCAGCAATTTTATACAAGATGTTTGATCTTGTAGTGATGTCTGTCTTTCCCCACTCAGGGAAAGCTGCGTGAGCTGCATCTAATGCCGCCTCAACGTCTTGCTCATTTGAACGCGCAACTGAACAGATTTTCTCATTAGAAATCGGACTAACATTATCAAAATATTTGCCTGATTTAGGTTCCACAAATTTTCCATTTATGTAGTTTCCATATTTAGCCTTAAATGGAAATTTAACCTTTAAATGAGAGGTATCTAATACAGATGACACTTTCATTGCTTCTGCACTCATTTTTACTCCTCTTTTTTTACGTTTATTTGTTTTTGACTTAAGATTTTTTTTAGGTTTTTTTACTGAAGAAAGTTTCTTGTGTCGTCTTGATTTAAGTTTCTTTGTTTTTTTAATCGACTTTTTTGTTTTCTTTCTTTTTTTTGTTGCAGCTTTTTTCCTTTTTTTCTTAGCCATTTTTTATAAATATAATTAAAGACCTTTTTGATAATGTTGTAAATGGGTCAATAAGATTTACAACTTCAAATTGTGTTAATCAGCATTGATTTTACTGGTGTTATTATCTGCTTTTCTTACAAAATAAATTCCAACTGAAACTGCGATCAAGGAGATTAAAACTTTAAAAGTAATTAGCTCTTTTAAAAATATATAACTTAAAATTGTTCCAAAAATTGGGATTAAATAAGAAACTTGTGATTGGAAGATTAATCCATTTTTCACTAAAATTTTAAATCTTAATAGCCATGCTATTCCTGTCGAGACTAAACCTAAATACATTACTGATATTGTAGAGTCTAATCTAGGATTTACATTCCATGGTTGTTCTGCAAAACTTACAATTGGTATCAAAATTATCACGGCCCAAATTAATATTGAACCTGTCACATTTTCATTTTTTTTCTCACTAATTCTAAGAGTTAAAACGCCACCTATTACATAACAAGTTGAACCTAAGAGAATTAATAATGCAGATAGAATATTATTTTCGTTAATCAAAATATTGTCAGAGAATAGATATAGTATTCCGGAAAAACCTATTAAAATGCCAATTGTTTTAACAAAATTAAATTTTTCATTTTTAGTATAAAAATGACCTAATACTGTAGAGCTTAATGGTGTTGTTGACATTAATATTGCAGCTAAATTACTTTGAACCGATTGCACCCCATAAGCAATTAGATAAAAGGGTGCAACTAAATTTATAAAACCAATCATAGCGAACCAGTGCCAGTCTTTGGAAAATGCCTCCACTTTTATTTTTTTGTAATAACAAAGCAATAGAACAGGTATTGCTCCAAAAAAAACTCTCAAAAATGCAATTGTGACAGGCCCAAATGAATAGGTTGCAATTTTTATATTAAAAAAAGCAGATGCCCAAATTAATGCTAAAAAAATTAATAAAAGGTAATCAAATAAAGTTGGCTGTTTCATTCTATTATATCTTCAATTACACCCTTGGTAATTTTTTTTAAATCTAAAAAGCTTATTTTGAATATACAATTTGGATGTCCAGCTGCAGCAAACAAAAAGTCGAATCTTTCTAGTGAGTTATCGATGTAAATATCTACTTTGTTTATATGGCCTACTGGAGAAACACCTCCAATAGTGTATCCTGTTATACTTTTTACCTCATCAGCAGAAGCCATTGAAACATCAGAAAATCTAATATTTTTTTTTATCTTTTTTAAAGAAGCCTTCTTATCACCAGCTATTAAAAATAAAGAATATTTATTATCTGTCTTAAAAAGTAAACTTTTGACAATTGCCCCAACTTCGCAATTTAAGGAAGTTGCTGCCTCGAGGGCTGTTCTTGCTGATGTTTTTAAAACATTTACACTTAAATTCTCGTCAAATTCCTTAATTATCTTTTCAACTCTTTTAACAGGCTCTTTATCTCTAAGCATCATTTTCAACTTCTAATTGTTAGTTATTTTTCTAATTTCATTATACACTTATGATAAAAATGCATAGGTGTTATTAAGTAAAAGAGGATTATTTATCAATCTTTATTTGGTATCAAATCCACAGAATTACGGAGGCTATAAATGAGTTCAAGCAATGTGCTAAAGACAATAAAAGACAAAGAAATTGAGTACGTAGATTTAAGATTTACCGATCCTAGAGGTAAACTTCAACATGTAACCATGGATGCCAAAATGGTTGATGAAGATATGTTGAAAGATGGAATTTTTTTTGATGGTTCATCTATAGCCGGTTGGAAAGCTATTAATGAGTCTGATATGATCCTAAAACCAGATAATTCTAGAGCAATTGTTGATCCATTTACCTCTCACAATACATTAAACCTTTTTTGTGATGTTTTAGATGCAATCAAAAAAGATCCTTATGAAAGAGATCCGAGAGGAACAGCTAAAAAAGCTGAGGCATATCTAAAAAGTTCAGGAATTGGAGATAAAGCGTTTTTTGGTCCTGAAGCTGAATTTTTTGTATTCGACGATGTAAGATTTAAAAATGACATGAATGAAACTGGATTTAAAATAGATAGTAAGGAAGGTCCTTACAATTCAGGTAAAGAATATGAAAATGGAAACATGGGTCACAGACCAGGAATTAAAGGCGGTTATTTCCCAGTTCCTCCTGTTGATAGTGAACAGGATATGAGAAGTGAATATTTAAAAGCAATGAAAGAAATGGGAATTAAAGTTGAAAAACACCACCACGAAGTTGCACCTAGCCAACATGAACTTGGAATGTATTTTGGAACTCTTGTGGACCAAGCAGATAACCTACAACTGTATAAATATGCTGTTCACATGGTTTCTCACTCATTTGGTAAGACAGCTACGTTTATGCCTAAGCCTGTTAAAGGTGACAATGGTTCAGGTATGCACGTTCACCAATCGATTTGGAAAGGTGATAAAGCGTTATTTTCTGGTGATAAATATGCTGGTTTATCCGATACAGCTTTACACTACATTGGTGGAATTTTAAAACATGCAAAAGCTATAAATGCTTTTTCAAATGCTACAACGAATAGTTACAAAAGACTAATTCCAGGATTTGAAGCTCCTGTTTTATTAGCTTATTCGGCAAGAAACAGATCAGCATCTTGCAGAATTCCTATTACTTTAAGTAAAAAAGCAGCTAGATGTGAAATTAGATTTGGTGATGCTGCTGGTAATCCATATTTAACATTCGCTTCAATGTTAATGGCTGGATTAGATGGAATTAAAAATAAAATTGATCCAGGTAAATCCTTTGATAAAGATCTTTATTCTTTATCAGAAGATGAAGTTAAGAAAATTCCAACTGTTTGTGGATCTTTAAGAGAAGCAATGGAAAGTCTTGATAAAGATAGAGATTTCTTAAAACAAGGTAATGTATTTACCGATGATCAAATAGATGCTTACATTGCGTTAAAGTTTGAAGAAATACACAATTTTGAACACACACCTCATCCTATAGAGTTTGAGATGTATTACAGTTGTTAATTTTATTGTCTAGTTTTAGCAATTTTGTTTTTGCCAGAACCTTTTTTAACAATGTAATCAAGTGTTCCATTTGCTCCAGTATCAACAGACTTTATTAGAGATCTTAAAAAAGTTTTTCTCTTCTCTTTCCTGTCCTCGCTGTTTTGCAAATTTTTGATTTCAAAGACGTTCATAGATAGATATTATCAGCCTATGCGTTTATTGCAACTCTGATATGTTCAAAATGGGATTATATTTTAAAAGACTCTCCGCAACCACAACGCTCGGTTTCATTGGGGTTATTGAAGACAAATGATGATGAGAAATCTTCCTTTTTATAATCCATCTCAGTGCCTAAAAGATACATAACTGCTGCCGAATCGATGTAAACTTTTACTCCTTTATCTTCGATCAACTCATCATTAGGATTTACCTCTTTTGAATATTCCATTACATATGACATGCCTGCACAACCACCTGATTTTACAGAAACTCTTACACCTATAGCATTTTTTTCAGCGTTAGACATTATTTCTTTAATTCTTAAAGCTGCATTATCACTTAATTTAATAATAGGGTTCATTATAAGTTTAACTCCAATTTCGCTGCATCTGACATCATATCTTTATTCCAAGGAGGATCCCAGACCAATTCAAGATTTACATCATCTATTCCCTCTACTTGCATTGCACCCTCTTTTACTTCTTTTGGTAAACTTTCTGCAACGGGACAATTCGGTGTAGTTAATGTCATCTTAATGTCAGCTTTACGACCATTTACTTGTATATCATAAATTAAACCAAGTTCGTATATGTTCACTGGTAATTCAGGGTCATAAATTTTTTTAATTTCGTCAATAATTTTATTTTTTACTTCCATAATTAACTTTCTGTAGTTATTTCTTTCCCATCATTTTCCATTGCAGATATCAAAGTGTGCCATGATAAGGTAGCACATTTAACTCTCATTGGATATTGTTTAACACCTGATAGACACATCAATTTTGTTTTATCATCCTCTTTTAAAATATTATTTTTAAGTTCAGGATTTTCTTTAATCATTCCTAAAAAATCTTCTATTATTTCTTTAGCTTCATTATCACTTTTACCTTTAATCAAATCAGTCATTATAGAAGCTGATGCCATTGATATTGCACACCCACTTCCTTCGAAAGAAATATCCTCAACTTTTCTTTGGTCATTTAATTTAAGATATACATGTACATTATCTCCACATAATGGATTATTGCCTTTTGCATCTTTATTAAAATTTTCTGTTTTCCCTAAATTTCGAGGATTCTTTCCATGCTCTAAAATTATTTCTTGATATAATTCTTTTAAGTTCATTATAAATCAAAAATTTTTTTACAATTATTAATACCTTCATTTAGTTTATCTAAATCATCTTTGGTATTATAAACTCCTAATGATGCTCGCGCACTTGCGGGTATACCTAGTTTGTCATGAAGTATTTGACAACAATGATGACCGGCTCTAATAGCAACTCCAGTTTCATCTAGAATAGTTGCAATGTCATGTGGGTGTACCCCTTCTACAGTAAAAGATAGAACTCCGCCTCGCTCTTTTGGATTTCCAATTAGCTTCACAGAATTATTTTTTTTCAAAATTTCTTGGCCGTATTCTATTAATTCTTTTTCATGTTTAATAATATTATCAATTCCAATACTTTCTAAAAATTTTATTGATTGGTCGAACGCGATGACTTGAGCTGTAGCCATTGTTCCAGCTTCATACTTATTTGGAAGCTCGCCATAAGAAATTCTATCTTTTTTAACTTCATTTATCATTCCTCCACCTCCTTGGTATGGTGGAAGTTGCTCTAACCATTTCTTTTTTCCATACAAAACTCCAAGTCCTGTCGGGCCATACATTTTATGACATGATATTGCGTAAAAATCGCAATCAAGGTCTTGCATATCTAATTTTAAATGTGGTCCTCCCTGACATCCATCTACTACAACAACTATGCCCTTTGAATGTGCTAATTGAGTTATCTCTTTGATTGGTAAAACTGCACCGGTGACATTGGATAAATGAGTTATTGCTATTACTTTAGTTTTATCTGTAATTTCTTTTTCTATATTTTCAATCGGAATATCTCCATCTTCATTTATCTCTGCAAACTTTATTTTTATATTTTTGGATTTTCTTAAAAAATGCCATGGAACATAATTTGAATGATGCTCTAGTTCTGTAATTAAAATTTCGTCATTTGGTTCCAAGATTGCTTGACCTAAAGTGTTAGCGACCAAATTTAAAGCTTCTGTAGCACCTTTAGTAAATACAATTTCATTTTTATCTTTCGCATTTATATATTTTTGTACAGAAATTCTTGTATTTTCATACAAATTAGTGGCTGCAACAGCTAAATAATGTATGCTTCTGCCTACATTTGAAAACTGTTTTGAATAAAAATCATTTATTCTATCTAGGACTACTTTGGGTTTTTGAGAGGAATTAGCACTATCCAAATAAACTAAATCGTTATTCTGAATTTTTTCGTCAAAAATTGGAAATTCTTTTTTAATATTGTCTATATTCATTCTTTTAATCCAATAATATTCTTAATTAAGTTCCTAATTTCAGGGTCTGTAATCTTTTCAACAACATCTAATAAAAACCCATTTATTAGAAGTTCTTTTGATTGTTGGTAATTTAAACCACGAGACATTAAATAAAAAATTGATTCTTCATTTAAACTTCCAGATGCTGATCCATGAGAGCATTTTACATCATCCGCATAAATTTCTAATTCTGGTTTTGCGTTAAACTCTGATGTTTCATCTAACAGTATTGCTTTGCTTAATTGATACCCATCAGTTTTTTGAGCTTTAGAGTCTACAAATATTCTTCCCTGATATGCAGATTTTGAGTTTTTTCCAAGCACACTTTTAATAAGTTGATAACTTTTAGTGTTCTCAACCAAATGATTAATTGTGGATCTAATTTCGTGCTGTTGATTTTCCTTTAAAGAAAGAACTCCATTTATAAAGGCAGATGAGTATTCACCGTTTAAGTTACAATTAACCTCATTTTTCAAATAATCTGAACCAGCAGACAATATAAATGTTTCTGAAATACTATTATCATCCTGTTCAATATTATTAAAAGAATACTTTAAATTATTATTTCTAAACTTATCTAATTTATAATTTTTAAGAATTGAGTATTTTTTCAAATTAAAATTATACAAAATATTTACAAAATTTTTATCTGCATTATCGCTAAAATAGTCAATTAGCCTTAGGCAACTATTTTCCTCTAATTCAAAATTTAAACTTAAATTTATATTTTTTGATCTTATTTTATCATTAGTAGAGTGGTAAATTATTAAAGGTTTTTTGAAAGAATAATTCTTTTTTACTAAAATTTTAAAAACTTTATTTGTAAACGCATTATTTAAATCAATTAATGAATTTTTAGTATCAAATATGATATTTTTTCCAGTTTCATCATTTATTTCAATTTGATTTTGATCTTCATAATTAAAATCAATTTTTTCAATTCTACCATTGATAAAAATAATTTTATTGTGTTCTAAACCATCAACAAAAATAGATGTATCAATTTTGTTTGGTAATGAGTAGTCATTAAAAAAACTTAGGTCACCAATATTTTTTTTGATGATTTGACTAATATCTAAAAACTTCCAATCCTCTTGCTTTCTATTTGGAAAACCGTTTTTAATAAATTTTCTTAGAAAACTTTTTTTTAATTGAATTTCTTTTTCTGAAATGTTTAAAGTTTTTATTATTTTATCAAAATCTAATTGTAATTGTTCAATCATTTAATTAAAGCTTTCATAACCTTTTTTTTCTAATTCTATTGCTAATTCTGGGCCTCCAGATCTAATAATTTTTCCATTCATTAAGACATGAACAAAGTCCGGTCTTATGTAGTCTAATAACCTTTGATAGTGAGTAATTATTAAAAAAGAATTATTTTTATTTCTTAATGTATTAACTCCATCAGCAACTATTTTTAAAGCATCTATGTCTAAACCTGAGTCCGTTTCATCTAAAATAGATAGTTTTGGAGCCAACATAGACATTTGTAAAATTTCATTTTTCTTTTTTTCTCCTCCTGAAAAACCAACATTTAGTTGTCTGTTAAGTTTTTCCTCATCAAATTTTAATTCTTTAGCTTTTTGTTTAACAAGCTTTAAGAATTCAATTGCATCTAATTCTTTTTCTCCACGTGCTTTTCTAATTGCGTTTAATGATGTTTTTAAAAATATATTTGTATTTACACCTGGAATTTCTAAAGGATATTGAAAAGCTAAAAATATTCCTTTATGTGCTCTTTCCTCGGTCTCAAGATCAAACAAATTTTTATTTTCAAATAAGATTTCACCTGATACCTCATACCCTTTTTTTCCTGATAAAATATTAGACAGTGTGCTTTTTCCTGATCCGTTTGGACCCATTATTGCATGAACTTCGCCAGGATTTATATCTAAAGAAAATCCTTTTAATATAGATTTGTTTTCAATATTCGCGTTTAAATTACTTATTTTAAGCATTAACCAACGCTCCCCTCTAAGCTAATACCTACAAGTTTCTGAGCTTCAACTGCAAACTCCATTGGTAATTGTTGTAATACTTCCTTGCAAAAACCATTAACAATTAATCCTACAGCTTCTTCAGAATTAAGTCCTCTTTGTTGACAATAATGTAATTGTTCTTCGCTAATTTTTGATGTTGTAGCTTCATGTGCAATATTTGAATCAAAATTTTTATTTTTTATATAGGGTACTGTGTGCGCACCACACTTGTTGCCCATTAATAAAGAATCACATTGCGTATAATTACTAGAATTTTTAGCTTTTGAATTAACATCTACTAAACCTCTGTAAGTCATATCTGAAAATCCAGCGCTTATTCCTTTGGAAATAATTTTACTTTTAGTATTTTTTCCTAAATGAATCATTTTTGTTCCAGTGTCTGCCTTTTGATGATTATTGGTAATTGCTATAGAATAAAATTCACCAATTGAATTATCACCTTTTAAAATACAGCTTGGATATTTCCAAGTTATAGCTGAACCAGTTTCAACTTGTGTCCAAGAAATCTTAGAATTTTTCCCCCTGCATAAGCCTCTTTTAGTTACAAAATTATAAATTCCTCCTTTGCCGTTTTCATCGCCCGGATACCAATTTTGTACTGTTGAATATTTTATTTCCGCATCATCTAAGGCAATTAATTCTACATTCGCTGCATGTAATTGGTTTTCATCTCTCATTGGAGCAGTACATCCTTCGAGGTAACTTACGTAACTGCCTTTATCTGCAATAATTAATGTTCTTTCGAACTGTCCTGTCTCTGATGCATTAATTCTGAAATAAGTCGATAGTTCCATTGGACACTTAATACCTTCAGGGATATAAACAAATGAACCATCTGTAAAAACAGCAGAATTTAGTGTGGCAAAGAAATGATCAGTAACTGGTATTACAGTCCCTAAATATTTTTTTACTAAATTGGGATGTTTTTGAATAGCCTCTGACATTGAGCAAAAAATTATTCCATGTTTGGTCAATTCACCCTTAAAAGTAGTAGCGACTGAAACAGAGTCAAACACAGCATCAACAGCAATTCCATTTAATCTTGCTTGTTCTTGTAATGGAATCCCAAGTTTTTTATAAGTCTCCAAAAGTTTCGGGTCAAGCTCATCTAAACTTTTTGGTTTGTCCTTCATACTTTTTGGGGCTGAGTAGTAATATAAATCTTGATAATCAATTTTGGGATATTTTGGTTTTTGCCAATTAGGTTCTTTTAAAAGTTTTAATCGCTCAAAAGCTTTTAACCTAAAGTCTAACATCCACTGCGGCTCTTTTTTAATATTAGAAATAAATTTTATTACATCTTCGTTCAAACCTTTTGGAGCTTTGATATTTTCTATATCAGTAGTAAATCCGTATTTATAATCTTTTAACTTTTCTATGTCTTTTTCGCTAGTATCCATTTTAAATTCTTCTCTCAATATTATCTTTTATTAAATCTTCTAAACTTTTTTTTTCAAAAAAATCATTTATATGATTTTCAAGCTCATCCCATAAATTATGAGTTAAACATTTTGTAGGTTTTCCATTACAGCCTTTTTTTGACTCTTTTTTACACTGCACAGTTTTTACTTTTTCATCAACAGCATCGAAAATGTTGGTAAGTTTTATTTCATTGGCTTTTTTATTCAAAACATAGCCGCCCTGATTTCCTCTAACGCTTTGAACAATTGCTTTTTTTCTTAGTTTAGAAAAAATTTGTTCTAAATAGTCTAGAGAAATGCCTTGTCTCAACGATATATCTCTTAGAGAAACTGGATTAATATCATTAAACTTTGCCAGGTCCACTAAAGCCATTACCGCATATCTGCCTTTAGATGTTAGTTTCATAAACCCTTATTTTCCAAGCATATATATAAACCTGACTAAATTAGTCAAGTATCTGACAACAAAAAAAAATAACAATTTGTCACGCACATGTGATATGTCTAAATTTTTTTTGAGAATAGTTATCAATAACAATTATGGATAATAAAATTTTAGAAATTTTTATTCCTGGTCCTGCTGGAAGACTTGAAGCTAAATATTTTAAAAGTAAAAAAAGTACTTCACCAATAGCATTGATATTACAACCACATCCCCAGTATGGAGGAACAATGAATAACAAAGTTGTTGTGGAAACATTTCACTCTTTTATGGATAACAACTTTTCAGTTTGTCGTGTAAATTTTAGAGGTGTTGGAAAAAGTGATGGGGAATTTGATAACGGACAAGGTGAACTTGCTGATGCAGCTGCTGCATTAGATTGGCTAGAGAGGGAAAATTTTGATAATTCACAGTGTTGGATCTCCGGTTTTTCTTTTGGATCATTAATTGCTATGCAACTTTTAATGAGAAGACCAGAAATAAATAGATTTATCGCAATTTCACCTCAGCCAAACGTTTATGATTTTTCTTTTTTATCACCCTGTCCATCTTCTGGATTAATGGTTTATGGAAAAAAAGATGAATTAGTGCCAGTTGATTATATCAATGAATTAAATAAGAGACTGAGTGATCAAAAAGGTATAAAAGTTGAGTTTCAAGCTGTCCAAGATGCTAATCATTTTTTTTCGAAAAATGAGACCAATTTAGTTAAAGTTTTAGATAAATATATTAAAAAAGAAACTGCATTATATTAAAAGTTCTGAATTATTTCACCTCCAGAAATTGGTTTTTTACATCCAGTTGTATTAGGAAAAGAAATAGGTAAATTTAAAATAGATCTAATTGCAAGATATCCAAAAGCTTGGGACTCTACAAAGTCACCGTCGATACCATATTCCTCAATGGGATAAAAGTTTAATTTTTTTGAGTCTTTAATAATATCAAATGATTTTAAGATTGATTTCATTAAATATTCATTTTTTCTACCTCCACCACAAACCAAAAATATTGTATTTTTTTCCGGGTCTTTGAAATGTTTGAGAGCTTTTGAAATTTGTGATGATGTAAAATCTGCTAATGTCGATGTTCCATCTTCCAAAGAAAGACCTTTTGCAAAAGATATATCAAAATCTTTTATATCTAATGAATCTTTATAAGGTGGGCCGATGTTAAAATTTTCTAAAGCTTGATTTAGAATTAATTCATCTGTTTTGCCAATACTTGCTAGTGTTCCACCAATATCATATTTCTTTTTCGATTTTTTTCTAACCCACTCATCTATCAAACAATTTCCTGGAGCTATATCACATGCTTTTATATAATCTTTTTTTTTATCTAATTCATCCCATTTAACTGTTTGTGTAATATTTGAAATTCCTCCTATATTAACAATATTAATAGAATAAGATTTATCCAATTTTTCTTTTAAATATTTATTTGCAATCAAGTTATGAAAAATTGGTGTTAACGGAGCACCTTGACCTCCATTTTTTAAATCATTTTGTCTAAAATTATAAACTACCTTTTTTTTTGTTAATTGTGATAAAAGTTTTCCATCACCTAATTGTTTAGTAATTCTTTTTTTACTATCGTGAAATATCGTTTGTCCGTGAAAGCCTAATAAATCTACATCTATTTTATTATTGTTTAAAATTTCCTTAACTACATTTGAATGGAAGAGTGTAATTTCTCTTTCAATATCTTTAATTTCGCCTTCATGTTTAATAAGGTGGTCTGGAACTAAAATTTTTGCTCTAATATCAAGTATTTTTTGTCTTATTTTATCTCCATACTCAAAATACCTGTCAAATAAAGCTGAATATACTCGCTTACCATCAGACTTTATAATAGATGCATCTACTCCATCCATTGAAGTTCCACTCATTAATCCTAATACTGTATATAATTTACCCATTATTATTTTTTTTTAAAAAAAATTTGTATATTGTAAGACTATAAACTTATGAATAAATTTTTAAAAGAATTTAAAGAAAGAGGTTTTTTTTATCAATGTACTAATGAGAAAGAGCTCTCAGAGTTATTAAATAAAAAAAAAATTTCAGCATATATAGGTTTTGATTGCACCGCTGAAAGTCTTCATGTGGGTAGTTTACTTCAAATAATGTGTTTAAGGCTTCTACAAAAGCATGGTCATAGACCAATAGTGTTATTAGGAGGGGGTACCACAAGAATTGGGGACCCATCTGGGAAAGATAAAACACGTAAATTGTTATCTGAAAAAGAGATTTTAAAAAATTCAAAAAATATTAGAAAAACATTAGAAAAATTTTTAGATAAAAAAAATAAGAAAACTAAACCAATATTTGTGGATAATTATAAATGGTTAAAGGATCTTAACTATATTAATTTTTTAAGAAAAATTGGTAAACACTTTACTATAAATAAAATGCTATCATTTGATAGTATTAAAACACGTTTGGAAAGAGAACAGTCATTGAGTTATATGGAGTTCAATTATATGATACTCCAGGCATACGATTTTTTAGAATTAAACAATAAAGAAAATTGCTTATTGCAAATAGGCGGGTCAGACCAGTGGGGAAATATAATTAATGGTGTTGATTTAATCAAAAAATATTCTGATAAAGAAGCTTTTGGTTTAACCACGCCATTAATTACTTTAGCAAGTGGAGCTAAGATGGGCAAAACTGCTGATGGCGCAGTTTGGCTTGATAAAAAATTTCTTTCACCATACGACTATTGGCAATTTTGGCGAAATACAGATGATAGAGATGTAAAAAGATTCTTAAAATTTTTCACGGATAATGAAACTGGAGAAATTGAAAATTTTAGTGACAAAAATATAAATCAGTTAAAAATTTTACTTGCAAATAAAACAACTGAAATGCTTCATGGTAAAAAAGAGTCATTAAAATCAGAAAAAATCGCAAAAGAAGCATTTTCTGATAATTCTTCAGGTTCAAGTCTTCCATCAATTGAATTGAGTAAAAGAAAATTGAATGAAAATATAAATATTATTGATTTAGTTGTTTTGGCAAAATTTGAGCAATCAAAAAGTGAAGTAAGAAGATTGATTAAAGGGAAGGCAGTCAAAATAAATAATCAAATTATTGAGGATGAAAAATTTATAATTTCAGATAAAATTTTTAAAGATAACTATGTAAAATTATCGATTGGAAAAAAAAGACATATTAGAATTCAATTGAGTTAGTTTTTTTTAATTTTTTCTAGAGTTCTTGTTATAAATCTTGGAGTTAAAGTCTTGATCGGATTAACAGATGTCTCTAAATTTTTAGGTGAACCTTTAATCTTAAAACTTACACCAAAAACACCCTCCCCAGTTTTAGAGCCAACTAATATTTTCCCCAAAACGGGGATAGTCCCTATTGCTTTATTAATTGTAGTTGCTGGAACTAATGTTCCCCTTAGGCTTATCAACTTATCTTTTTCGACGTATCCATTCATCAATACAGATATCGCAGGTCCAATTGCATAGATTTCATTTATAGTCATTAACTTTTTTTTATTTTCAAACTTCATCTCAAATTCATCAAATCTAATTCCCTCACCAGATAAAATATCAGCAATACCTTGTAAAGAAGCAAGAGTTAGTAATTTGGTTAAAGTAGGAAGTTCTTTTAACTTAAAATCATAGATTTTTAGGGTAGAATTCGAAATATCACCATCTTTAATACTATAAAAGTCTAAAATCCCATCATCAAACCCTTTAATAAATTTATATTTTTTAACTATTGGTTTAGCAAAATCTAAAAATAAAGTGGTAATAGTTTTATTATCTTTCGTAATAACTGTAAATTTCATCTCTTTTTGTTTTGTAAAATCTCCTTTGAGATTTCCTTCAAACAATTTTTGTTTTTTAAATTTTAAATTACCGGATAAATTTTTTAAATTAAACTCACTGTCTAAACGAACATTTTTAATTTTAAGAGACAATTCAAAATCTTCATTAAAATAATCTTTATTCTCATCACCAACCAAAATATTTTCAAGTAGGCTATCCCCATTAAAAGCACTTCCCTGTAGTACATATTTATTATTGGTTTTTTTTATGTTAAAAATATTTTCTTGATTTTGGGTATCTACATAATCAGCATTAATATTGGTAATACTTTTTATCTTAAATTTAGAGGAAAGTTGAATATTTTTTGCCTCAATAGTGTTTTTATATTCATCGAGCCTAATCGATTTTAGAAAAATTTTTTTTGAAGCATCCCTATATCCGTTAAATTTAATTTTTGTCTCATAATTTTTATCTTTTTCAAAGTTTAAGAAATTTATAATGAAAGGATTTTTATCTAATTTTATCAAACCCTCAAAATTTATTAGTTGATTTTTTTTTTCAACTTTAAAATCAATATAGTCTTTATTATTTTGAAGATAAATATCACCTTTTCCCTCAATATAAAGATTATTTTTATTATATTCTATTTTTAGATTATTATTTTCAATGAAAATTTTATCATTAATTTTTGGGAAAACATTTTTTAATTTAAAATTATTTGTTATTTGAAATCTTTTAATATCAATATTAGAAAGTATATACTCATTTGAAATTTTAAAATTTTTATCTAAGTTAAGTGAAAATTCATTTTTCGAACTAAAAATAATTTTTTCAACACTTAAATCTGGGATAATTTTTTCTTCAAACAAAGCACGATTTTTATTGTTTAACTCAACAATCTTATTATTAAGGTTTCCTTTTAATGTGTATCCTTGTTTATTTTTTTTTAAATTTATTTTATCTGAAATAAAATTAATATCATTTAATATAAATTCACTATCTTGAATTTCTAAGTTATCTCTCTCAATTTTAAATACAAAATTTAAGTCATCTAATTTATAATTCTTAAATAAACTCAATTTTGTATCTTTTACATATCCTTTTACAAAATAATTATTTTTTATATTTCCTTTGTTATCAAAATTAATTCTTAAATCTGCTACAATAAAACCTTTAACTTGAAAAAATTTTTCAAAAATTATGATATTTGGGTTATTATAAAAATTTTTTGTAAATGATATTAAATCCTCAATATTTATAGACTTGGTTGAAATATCAAGATTTTTAATTAAGAATTCGTTTTTAAAAAAAGAAATTAACGATATTTTTGTTTTAATACTTTCAGTTTCTAAGACCTCCCTTTTATTTTTAATTTTCGAGCCTAAAATTTTTACATTTATTTTTAATTCTAATGGGTTAAACTTTAAATTTACTTGCTTTAATTCAAGGTCGAGGTCCTTATTTATACTTGTCAATTTATTTTTTATTTGATTGTTAAATTGATCTGTTTCAATACCTACCAAACTAAAATAAGTTAAAAATATAATAATAACTAAGGTAAATATTATTATAATTTTGGAAATTATTTTCATATATCTTGATACAATGATTTCTCTAAAAACTGATCAATATCTCCGTTTAACACTTTATCTGGATCTGAACTTTCATGATTTGACCTATTGTCCTTAACAAGTCTATAAGGTTGTAAAACATAAGATCTAATCTGATGACCCCATCCAATTTCTGATTTTGTAGATTCATGACTTTGATTTTCTTTTTCCTTTTTTTTTATTTCAAAATCATAAAGTCTTGCTTTAAGCATATTTAAACATGTTTCTTTATTTTTATGTTGAGATCTCTCATTTTGGCACTGAACAACAATTTTTGTAGGTAAATGAGTAATTCTTACAGCGCTATCTGTAGTATTAACATGTTGCCCGCCTGCTCCACTCGAACGATAAGTATCAATTCTTAAATCTTTATCCAATATTTCTATGTTGATGTTTTCATCTACGACTGGATAAACCCAAATACTTGCAAAACTTGTGTGTCTTCTAGCACCAGAGTCAAATGGTGAAATTCTCACCAGTCTATGAATACCTGACTCTTTTTTTAACCATCCAAAAATATAATCTCCCTCGATTTTAATTGTAGATGATTTAATTCCTGCTTCGTCACCTTTGTGTTCACTAATCAAACTTGACTTAAACTTTTTTTGAACAGACCATTTTAGATACATTCTTCTCAACATTTCTGCCCAATCTTGACTTTCTGTACCACCCGCACCTGCATGTATTTCTATATAGCAATCAAGAGAGTCTGCCTCATTTGACAAGAAACATCTTATCTCATTTTTTTTTACTAATTCTCTTAGACCTTTAATGTTTTTTATTAATTCATTTTGAAAACTTGTATTTCTTTCCTCTATAGCTAACTTATTTAGTTCATCAAAATCTTTTAAATTATTTATAGATTTTTCGTAGGAACTTACTAATTCTTCGTACAATTTTTTTTCTTTAATAACTTTCTTGGAGGTTGATTTATCTTTCCAAAAATTTGCTTCGAGTATCTTTTTATTATGGGTTTCTAATTTTTTATAGATATCGTTCTTTTCAAAGATACTCCTTCACTCTTTGATTAATTTTTTCGATATCTCTTTTAAAGTCTAAGTATTTTGAATCCATTAATAAAACCTTAATATATTATTGCTATCTAATCTATTATTATTTGAATATAATATTTTACCATCAATTACATTTTTGCTTTTATAAGCCTCTAAAATCGTGTTCTTTGATGTAAATTTAGCTTTTTGTCCAGTTAATTGATCAACTACCATCATTGTAATACCTTTTGATACTTTAAAAGGTCTCGCATCTGATTTTTTCACAGCTCTTTCAACAAATTTTTTAAATATAGGTAAAGCTGTTTTTGAACCAGTTTCAAACTTACCCAAGGGTTCGGGGTTATCCATTCCCACATAAACACCTATAACTAAGTTTGATGTAAAACCAATAAACCATGTATCAGTATTTTCGTTAGTTGTACCAGTTTTGCCTGCTAGATTTAAGTTAAGATCTCTTAATTTTTTTCCAGTTCCTCTTTTAACTACTCCCTCCAATAGTGATGTAACTTGATAAGCTGTTTGAGGTGAAAAAATTTGCTTATAAGTATCTTTAATTTCAGGATAAGCATTTCCAGTGAATGAGATCATTTCACAATTACTACAAATTCTTTTTTCATTATTTAAAATCGTATTTCCTTCACTATCTTGAATACGATCAATTAAAATTGGTGTTACTAACTTGCCTCCATTAACAAAAGCAGAATAAGCAGAAGTAAGTTTTAATAGTGTAGTTTCCGCAGAACCTAAGGATATCGATAACAGTTCATCAGGTTCATCATATATACCAAGATTTTTGGAAAATTTAGCCAAATTTTTTACACCTATTTTTTGTGCAATTCGGACTGTCATTAAATTTCTAGATTTTTCTAAACCTACTCTTAAAGTAGAAGGTCCATAAAATTTTTTTCCATAATTTTCAGGTTTCCACATTTTTAAATCTGATCCTTGATCTAAAACTAGAGGCGCATCTAAAACTAAAGACGAAGGAGTGAAATTATTTTCCAAAGCTAGAGCATATACAAAAGGTTTAAAGGCTGATCCTGGTTGCCTCAAGGCTTGTGAGGCTCTATTAAACTCACTATTTTTAAAACTAAAACCTCCTGAAATAGCCATTACTCTTCCAGTATAAGGATCCATAACAACGATACCCCCATTAATTTTTGGAATTTGTTTAAGACTAAAATTATTTTCTGAAACTTGCTTAACATACACAACATCTCCAACTTTTAATAAATCATTGAATTCTTTTTTAGTCCAAGTTATATCTTGATATTTTATAATGCCTTTTAATTTATCTTTAGTTTCTACTTCGGCTGAAAATTTATCTACTTTTTTTACTATCGCTATTTTCCAGTTTATAGATTTTTCAATCTTGTAGTTATCAAGACCATTAAACCAATTTTTGTTTATTTTTTTATTCATGATTGGGCCTCTCCAACCTTTTCTTTTGTCGTACTCAATTAATCCTTCCCTAAGTGATGTAGTGGCAATTTTTTGTAATTTTAGATTGATAGGCGTATTGATATTAAATCCTTGTTTATAAACTTTTTCGTAAGTTAAGTTTTCAATTACACTTTTTCTAACATCCTCAATGTAATATTGAGCATCCTCTAAAAAAATTTTTTTCGCTTTTTTAAGTTGGATTTTTTGAGATTTAAAATTTTTATATTGATTTAAATTAATAAAATTATTTTCTAGTAAATTTTTTAGTACTAAATCTCGTCTGAATTTAGCTAATTCCGAATTACGGTACGGGTTATATTTACTTGGTGCCTTAGGTAATGCTGCTAGCATCGCAGACTCAACATAATTTAATTCTTTTATTGATTTATCAAAATATTCTAAACTGGCTGCCGCCACCCCATATGCACCACTCCCTAAATAGATTTGATTTAAGTATAACTCTAGTATTCTCTCCTTCGAAAGTGCTCTTTCAATTCTAAATGCAAGAATTGCTTCTTTAATTTTTCTATTTATACTTACTTCGTTAGTTAATAAAAAATTCTTTGCTACTTGCTGAGTAATTGTAGACGCTCCTTCTAATCTTTTTGAAGTTAATATATTAGTAATATTGTTTATAATTGCTCGAAGAACTCCTTTTGCATCTACCCCAGGATGTGAAAAAAAATTTTTATCTTCGGCAGATAAAAAAGCATTAATAACTTTTTGTGGAATGGAACTATAAGGAACAAATATTCTTTTTTCTTTTGAGAAATCAGATACTAATTCACCATTTCCTGAATACACTTTGCTTGATACTGGTGGTTTATAGTTCTTTAAAAACTTATAGTCAGGGATATTATTTGAAAAATTCCACAAAATTACCATTATTAAAGTAAAGGTAATTAGTGAAACACCAATAATACCAATAAATATTTTTTTTATAATTCTATTCATTTTAATTCCATTATATACGGGAATTTGTTAAAGATATGGCATAAAGAATAAACAAAATTTATAATGAATTATTTAATTAAAAAATCAAAAATAAAACCATGGAAAAAAATTTGTATATCGATGCTTCGCATCCGAATGAAACTAGAGTTGTACTTAAATCCAATAATAATATTGAAGATTACGAGTACGAGGGCTTAAAAAATAATTTAATTAAAAATAATATTTATTTAGGCAAGGTAAGTAGAATTGAGCCTTCTTTACAAGCTGCTTTTATAGATTTTGGAAGAGAAAGACACGGCTTTCTATCATTTAATGACATTCAATCAGACTACTATCAAATACCTAGAAGTGATCTTGAAATAATTAAATTGGAAGAAGAAAAAGCTCGAGAAGAACTATCAAAAAAAGTAGAAGAAAAAGAAGAAGAGCGAATTGCTGAAGGAAATTTAGAGTTAGAAGATCCCATTGAGATTAAAAATCAAGATGAAAAAGAAAATATTGAAGATTTTAAAGATAAAAAAAATAACAATAAAACAAAATTTAAAAGGTATAAGATACAAGAAGTTATCAAACCTAACCAGGTAATACTTGTTCAGGTTATAAAAGATGAAAGAGGTCAAAAAGGTGCTGCCTTAAGCACTTTTATATCTATAGCAGGTAAATATATTGTTTTGATGCCTAATACCCCTAAAGGAGGAGGAATTTCTAGAAAAATATTTAACCCTGCTGATAGGAAAAAAATTAGATCAATACTTAATGAAATTGAAATACCAAAACAAATGGGATTGATAGTTAGAACAGCTGGAAGTAATAAAACAAAAAATGAAATCAATCATGATTTAACGACACTGATAAATACCTGGAATCAAATAAAAGAAAATGCAATTAATTCAATTGCACCCTCTCTGATTCATCAAGAAAGTGAAATTATAAAAAGAACACTTAGGGATATGTACGATGAAAATACTCAAAACATATTTGTAGAGGGAAATGAAGGTTATAAAAAAGCACAAAATTTTATGAAAATGATGATGCCTTCACACGTGAAAAAAATAAAAAAATATAGAGGTAAGAATCCATTATTCATTGAAGAAGGAATTGAACAGAGGCTCAATCAAATATTTGAAACAGAAATAAAATTAAGATCTGGGGGGTACTTAGTTGTAAATCCAACTGAGGCTTTAGTTTCGATCGATATAAATTCAGGGAGTTCAATAAAACAAAAAAATGTAGAAAGTACCGCTTTAGACACCAATCTTGAGGCAGCAGATGAAATTGCCAGACAAATTAAAATTAGAGATTTATCAGGATTAATAATTATTGATTTTATAGATATGCTTAGTTATGGGAATAGAAAATTAGTAGAGAGAAGATTAAAAGAGAAATGTAGAGCTGATAGAGCAAGAATTCAAATTGGAAGAATAAGTAATTTTGGCTTATTAGAAATGTCTAGACAAAGGTTGAGAGAAAGTGCAGTTAAATGGAAAGTAAATCTTACTGATGAATCTTTTGCATTAAAAATTTTGAAATTAGTTGAAATTAAAACAGTTATAAATAAGGCGAAATATGTAAATTTAAAAGTATGTGAAAAAATCTCAAATTTTTTAAAAGAAAATTTTATTGAGGATTTAAAATATTTTGAGAAGAAGAATAAAATGAAAATAGATATAATAACAGATAACAGTCTGATTATACCTGAATATATAATCGATTTAAAAAATAAATCAAAAAAAACTCTTGAACTAATAGAACATTATGAAAAATTAAAAAATATAGATACAAAAGTGCCAAAGGAAAATGTAATTCAATTAAAAAATAAGAGAGTATACAAAAAGAAAATCTATAAAAAAAAAAGATTTTATAAAAAGGCTAAATAATTCCTCTTGATGGAGAAGAAGCGCTACCCATCAAATTTTTTTGAATTCTTCCAGAACGATAAGATTGTCTTCCTGCTATCACAGCATTCTTAAATGCAAGAGCCATATCAAAAGGTTTTCTAGCTTTTGCTATTGCAGTATTAACTAAAACACCATCACATCCAAGCTCCATTGCAATCGTTGCATCTGATGCTTGACCAAGACCAGCATCAATAATTAAAGGTAATTTTGTTTGTTTTCTAATTATTTTAATATTTGTTTGATTTTGTATACCAAGTCCTGAACCAATTGGAGCAGCTAAAGGCATAATTGCACATGCTCCTACGTTTTCTAATCTCTTAGCCATTAAAGGATCATCATTACAGTAAACCATAACTTTAAATCCCTCTCTAGACAAAACCTCTGTTGACTTCAGTGTTTCAATCATTTCTGGAAATAAATTTTTCTTATCACCCAAAACTTCTAATTTTACTAATTTCCATCCTCCAATTTCTCTTGCTAATCTTAGTGTTCTCAAAGCATCTTTTGAGTTGAAACAGCCTGCGGTGTTTGGCAAATAAGTGATTTTCTTTGGATCAATATAATCCATTAATAGAGCTTTTTTTTTATCGGTTATATTAACTCTTCTTACAGCTACGGTAACTATACTTGCACCTGATAATTTTACTGCCTTAGCACATTGCGACATACTTTTATATTTTCCTGTCCCAACAATCAAACGAGATTTAAAATTTCTTCCAGCAATTATAAATTTATCTTTCTTCAAACTAGCCGCCTCCGATAAAGTGAACTATTTCTATTTTATCATTATTTCTTAAAATTTGTTTATTTAGTTTTTTTTTATCTACTATTTCTTGATTTAACTCTATTGCCACTTTTTTTAATGGTATTTTTAAAGTTTTTAAAAGATTAGATAAATTGGTATTGTATTTTATAAATTTAAAACTACCATTTATTTTAATTTTTATTTTTTTTATTTTTTTCATCGTATATAAAAGCTGAATGAATAATAAAATAATTATTATTAATGGTCCAAATATTAATCTATTAGGTGAAAGAGAACAATCACAATATGGCTCAGTTACTTTCAAAGAACTAAAAGAAATCTGCACCAAAAAATCAAATGAATTGGGTCTAAAGGTAGAATTTGCTCAATCTAATGTTGAAGGAATATTGGTAAATATAATTCAAGAGTCCAGAAAAAAATTTGATGGAGTTATAATTAATGCTGCTGCTTTCACACATACATCAGTTGCCATAAGAGATGCTTTGGACGTATTTAAAAAACCTATTATAGAATTACATATATCAAATATATATAAGAGAGAAGAATTTAGACAAAAATCTCTCATAAGTGATATAGTTACTGGTGGAATTTTTGGATTAGGTATAGACGGTTATATTTTAGCCATAATTTCTATGCAAAAGCTTTTGAAAAATGAAAATTGATAAAAAAATAATTAAAGAATTAACTGAATATTTAGATGAATTTAAACTTACTGAATTAGAATACACTGTAAAGGATACAAAAATTAAAGTTTCAAAAAATACTATATCAGTAAACAATCAATCTTTTCCAAATCCAAAAGTTATATCCTCATCAAGTTCAGATACAAATATTTCAGATGATATTATTTCTGGCATAGAAATTAAGTCTCCAATAATTGGAACTGCATATCATGCGCCAGAACCCGGAGCAAAAAAGTTTGTTGAAGTTGGAAAAAAAATTAAAAAAGGTGATACAGTTATGATTGTTGAAGCTATGAAAACAATGAATCATGTTCCTTCGACTTCATCTGGTGTTGTAAAAAAAATTTTGGTGAATGATGGACAACCTGTTGAATTTGGCCAAGTCTTAATCATACTAGAATAATGTTTAAAAAAATCCTAATCGCGAATCGCGGAGAAATTGCAGTTAGAGTAATTAGAGCGTGTAAAGAATGGGGAATTTCTACTGTTGCAGTTCATTCAGATGTTGACAGAAATAGCATGCATGTAAAATTGGCTGATGAAAGTATTTGTATCGGATCACATCAACCCTCCAGTAGTTATTTGAATATACCTGCTTTGTTATCCGCTATAGATCTCACTGGGGCTGAAGCTGTCCATCCAGGCTATGGTTTTTTATCAGAAAATGCAAATTTTGCGAGAATGCTAGAAAAAAATAAAATAAAATTTATTGGTGCATCATCTAAACATATAGAAATGATGGGTGACAAAATTCAAGCTAAAAAAATTGCAAAAGAAAATGGTCTACCAGTTATTGAAGGATCAGAGGGTGGGGTTAAGAACGTAGTTGAAGCAAAAGATCTGTCTAAAAAAATTGGTTTTCCAGTTTTAATAAAAGCTTCTGGTGGCGGAGGTGGAAAAGGAATGAAAATAGTTCATAATGAGGAAGATTTTGATTTATTATTTGCAACTGCTAGATCAGAAGCAAAAAAATATTTTGGTAACGAAGAGGTCTACATAGAAAAGTTTTTTCAGAATCCTAGGCATATTGAGGTACAAATATTAGCTGGAAAAAATAGAACAATTCATTTGCATGAGAGAGATTGCTCTGTTCAAAGAAGACATCAAAAATTAATTGAGGAAACTCCAAGTCCAGTTTTAAATAATAAAATTAGAAAAGATCTTTTTGAAAAAACTGTCAGCATGGTAAGTAAAATTGGATATGAAGGTGCTGGTACAGTGGAATATATATATGAAGATGGAAAATTTTACTTTTTAGAAATGAATACAAGAGTGCAAGTGGAACATCCAGTTTCTGAAATGGTTACTGGTATAGATATTATAAAAGAACAAATATGGATAGCTTATACAGGAGAGACTGCACTAGAACAATCAGACATTAATCCAAGAGGTCATGCAATAGAATGTAGAATCAATGCAGAAGATCCAAGTAATAATTTTCAACCTTCTCCAGGAACTATAACAATGTGTAATCAGCCATCAGGATTTAGAACTAGAGTGGATGGTGCAATTTTTCAGGGTTACAAGGTTACTCCATATTATGATAGCTTAATTTGTAAACTGATTTGCCATGGAAGAAATAGAACAGAAGCTATTCAAAGAATGAATAGATCTCTTGATGAATTCGTGATTGATGGAATTACAACAACGATACCTCTACACAAAAAACTACTAAACCATGAAAAGTTTATTAATTCAGATTTTAATGTGAGTTGGCTTGATAATGAAAAAATTGTTTAATAACATTTAACAAGCCATATATCATATACTGGATGATCAAACGGTGCTATCGATGGGCTCGAAGAAAACATCCAACCATTAAATACAAATACATCATCTTTATTTTTATTGCTTAAATCTTTCACCTGAATGTAAGCTGTGATTTCAGGATTGTCATCGAATTCTGAATTTTTACATTTCATGCTTTTTATAGAAAGATCCTTATGTCGGGTTTCATCACCATTCTTTAGTTTCAATAATATATTTTTTGAACTTATCTTATCCAATACTTTAATTTCAGTTGTAGAGCCCTCTAAGTCAGAACTTGAAACCAAATTAGTATTAAGATTTATAAGTAAAAATAAAGTTAGAAATAAAAGTTTAAATTCAATTTTTCCAACTTTTATATTTTTTTTCATTAACATTTTTATTTTTATTTGGATAATAAGCAGAATCCGTTCCTGTTAAATTTGGTTTATGTGGTTTTTGCCATTTATATTTTTCCAGATTATGATTTTTCTCGATCTTATTTGATGTGAAATGCATCCATGAATACCACTCTACGGGTATTTTACTTGCATCAATCTCATCTGCATAAATAATCCATCTCTTTCCTTTTTTGCTCTCATAATATTTATTTCCAAAATCATCTTTACCAACAAATTTTCCAAAAAAAATTGTTTTCAATCTTGTGCCAAATGTATCTCGATTCCACCAAGTGAAAATTTTTTTAAAAAGTGTCAACATATAAAATTAAAATATTTCAATTTAAAATTGTATAAAATAAATTAGACTAAAATTTGTTTTTGTATATAAATAAATTTAATAATTAATCAAATTGTTTTTATATTGAGGTCTTATGGCAAAATATTTAGTTGAAACATATTATACTTGTACATTTAAAGTAAATCATCATTTAGATAGTATAAATGAAACAGAATTAAAAAACTTAGAAAAAAGAGATGACGGGGAATTTGAAATATTAGATGTTAAACTTGATAATAGAAAAACAAAAAGTTTAGACCCAAATAATAAAAAAATCTTAAAAGATACTAGCATGGATATTAAATCTGATATCAAACAAACTAGTCAAAAAAATTTAGAAAAAATAATTAAAAAAACGCCTAATAATTCAGATGTAAATGAAAAAAGATTTAGTATGCCTGATAGAAGAAAAGGCTACATTCAAAAAGCAACAATAGGTGACCATAAAGTTTATTTACATACTGGAGAATACGAGGATGGTAAGATTGGTGAAATTTTTATTGATACAAGTAAAGAAGGAGAGTTAGTAAAGGCCTTAATGAATAACTTTGCAATAGCCATATCACTTGGACTTCAGTACGGAGTTCCACTGGATGAATTTATTAACGCGTTTGTCGGGACAAAATTTGAGCCATCTGGTAAAGTTTATGGAAATGATCGGATTTTAAGTGCCACTTCAATTTTAGATTATATCTTTAGAGAATTAGCTATTTCTTACCAAAATAGAGAAGATTTAGCTCATACACCAGCTATAGGGAATAATGAAAACACAAATTTAGATGAAAAAAACCCTGAAGAACAAAATCAACTGTTAAAAATTGTTAAGGATATGACCAGCAAAGGCTTTGTGAGAAATAACTATAAAAAAAATCTAGTGGATTTGTCTGACGTGAAAATAAGTCTTAAAGGTAAAAAATAGTTATTTTTTCATTTTTAAAGAAATATTCAATTCTTTTAATTGATCATTGCTTACTTCTGAAGGAGCATTCATCATCAAATCTTGTGCATTCTGATTCATTGGAAACATAGTAACCTCTCTTATATTTTTTTCATTTGCTAAAAGCATAACTATTCGATCTAAACCTGGGGCAATACCTCCATGTGGAGGTGCACCATAATTTAGAGCATTTATCATCCCACTAAATTTTTGATCGACTTGGTTTTTGTCATATCCAGCTACAGAAAATAGTTTGTACATTAATTCAGGAATATGGTTTCTAATAGCACCAGAGGATAATTCTATTCCATTACATACAATATCGTACTGATAGGCTAAAATTTCGAGTGGTTTATTAAAGTCAATTTTATCTATATCTCCTTGAGGCATTGAGAATGGATTATGACTAAAATTAATTTTTTTTGTCATTTCATCTCTCTCATACATTGGATAGTCAACAATCCAACAAAATGCAAAAGTGCTTTCATCTATTAAATCTAAATCTTTAGCAATTTTATTTCTGGCTAATGATGTGATGACCTCTAAATCTTTCTCTTTATTACATGCAAAAAAGATACTATCACCTATGTTGGCACCTGTTTTTTTCATTAATTCTTCTAATGCCTCTTTAGAAAAAAATTTTCCAACAGGACCTTTGCCAAAAACTTCTTCGTCTTTTTCAAAAGTAAAATAAGCCATACCAGATGCTCCTTGATCTTTGGCCCATTTGTCAATCCCATCAAAAAAACTTCTAGGTTTATTTTTTGTATTTTTGGTAATTATACACCTCACTTTAGAACCAGATTTAACTAATTTTTTAAAGATCTCAAATTTAATGTCGTCCCTTAAAAAGATCTCGGTTATATCATTAATTATAAGAGGGTTTCTAAGATCAGGTTTATCAGTTCCATACTTGATCATAGATTCCTTGTAAGGAATTCTTGGAAATTTTTTTTCTAATAATTTTTTTTTTGAAAAATTTTTAAAAGTATTTACCAAAAGTGTTTCTACTACATTAAAAACATCCTCTTGCTCAACAAAAGACATCTCTAAGTCTAATTGATAAAACTCTCCTGGACTCCTATCTGCCCTAGCATCTTCGTCTCTAAAACAAGGTGCGATTTGAAAATATTTATCAAATCCTGAAACCATGATTAATTGTTTAAATTGTTGAGGAGCTTGTGGAAGTGCATAAAATTTCCCTGGATTTAACCTACTTGGGACTAGAAAATCTCTCGCTCCTTCAGGACTTGATGATGTCAAAATTGGAGTCTGATATTCTAAAAAACCAAGATTGTTCATCTCATTTCTTATAAAGGAAATTACTTTTGATCTGAGAATAATATTTTCATGAATTTTTTTTCTTCTCAAATCTAAAAATCTATATTTTAATCTAATCTCCTCCGAATATTCTTGATCACTAAATATTGGCATTGGAAGTTCTTTGCATGTTCCTAAAACATTAAAATTTTTTATAATAACTTCTACTTCACCTGTATTTATTTCCTCATTAATAGTCTCCTCTGATCTGCTAACAACTTCCCCATCAATTTTTATTACTGTTTCAAGTTGCATTTTTTCAAGAATTGAAAAGTTTTGATTATCTTTATCAATTATACATTGTGTAATTCCATAGTTATCTCTTAAATCAACAAATAAAAGATTTCCATGATCTCTTTTTTTATTTATCCATCCAGAGAGCAATACTTTTTTACCAACATCTTTTTTTCTTAATTCATCACAGTTATGACTTCTATAAATGTTCAATTATTCTCCTAAGATTTCCTTAACTAAACTTATATTAATAGATTTTTTTTTTTTTAAACTCATTTCGTCGATCTTATATATAAAATCAAATATTTTACTATATGATCTGTGAATTCTTTTAACTATGTAATTAACCAATTTTTTTTCTATTATAATCTGTCGATCTGATAGATTTTTGATTAAAAGTGCAAAAATCAACTCATCATCAGGTTTTTGAATATTTTGGATCAAAAAATTTTTAGCTCTTGACTTTAAATCATTTAGATTAAAATTAAACTCAGATATGGGTCTATATGATGTGATAATAAGATATTTGTTATTTTGTTCTACTGTATTGATCAAAGTATAGATTAATTTTTCATTAATCTTATTATTCAAGTTTTCTAAGACTATATTTTTATGAATATCTAAACTTGAGAAACTTTCATCGTCAAATGTATTAGTATTAATAATAACACCTTTAAACTTTTTTATAAAAATATTTATTAAATGACTCTTACCTGAAAAGTTTTCTCCACATATATTCACTAAGTTTTTTTCCCAATGTGGCCAACTTGTTAAAAAATCATAAACATGCTTATTACTTCCTGACACAAAAAAATCACTGTCTTTTAGGTTTTTTTCGTATGTAAATTTTATAATTTTTTGATCCATAAGTCCCATCTCATCGAATTGACCAAATTCTATTTTGAGTATTAAAATTATAGTTTTTTTCTTTCATTGTTTTTAAAAAGGTACTTGGAGTTCCATTAAAAATTACTTGATAATAAGTATAATCTCTATCAAATTTAGTAATAAAAAAATGATTTATTAGATCTAGACTGTCCAAATTTTTTTCGAAATTAGATAAAACTTCATTATTTTTATTACTTATTTTAATATTTAATAAAAGTTTTATTGAGGTATTGATTTGATTAATTTTTTTCCAATGATCTTCATAAACCAGTTTTAATTCTTCAATTAATTTATCAACTTGGTCTTTATCGCTTAAGTCTTTTAAGAGAAAAAACTTATTTTTTATAACTACATTATCATTGTAAGTTATTCTTGACAAAACCCTTACTCCGTCTTTATCTTTAAAGATTAGCGATATGATTGAGTCATTTAGATTATATTTTGAAATTACTTCTTTAAAATCATATTTTTCAATATTTTCATAATTTTTTTTTATTTGACTCAAATCCTCAAGATCTTCGGTCGGCAATAAATATTGAATTAAATGTGTTTTTTCTGAATTTATATTCCAATTTTTAAATATTTCATTTTTATCAAAAATTAAAAGATCTTTTCTATTTTCATCAATAATAATTGGGATAAATAAAAATTTTTTTCTATTTGGCACTGAAGGAAAAATATTTCTTTCCTCTAAATATTTATAGATTTTTTTTTTATTGAAAGATACTCCCAGATTTACATAGTATATTTCGTTTATAAACTTTTCCTCTTGTATAGAAAATGACTCGATCATTCCTTTAAGTTCATTTGATTTAATATTATCTATTTTATTTCTATCACTTGAACTTACAATTAGTGAAATTAGTTCAGAAAAAGCACGCTCAAACCCTTCATTTATTACCTGATTTTTGTCAAAGTTCATCTCAAATGGTCTTGATATATCTATGTTTTTTATATCAAAAGATTTGGCGAAAATCTTATCTGTGGAAAAAAAAAATATATTTAAAGATAGTAAAATAAAAAAAATATATAAGATCTTAGGTATACTTTTTTTTATTTTAAATATCATAATAAAAATTGATGAGTAAAAATATATTAACATATAAAAAAAGTGGTGTTGACATTAATGCTGCTGATAAATTCGTTAAATTCATATCTAACATTTCTACAAGAAAAAAAGGCAAAAAAAAGTTGAATAACATTGGTGGTTTTGGCTCAATCACCGATATTCCTAGAAATTTAAAAAATCCTAAAATTGTAGCTTGTACGGATGGAGTTGGAACAAAAATCGAAATCGCAAATTTGCTCAATAAATTTAACACTATAGGAATTGATCTAGTTGCTATGAGCGTAAATGATTTGATAGTTCAAGGAGCCAAACCATTATTTTTTTTAGACTATATATCAATAAACAAAATTAATTTATCAAAATTAAGATCAATCTTAAGCGGAGTTATAAAAGGATGCAAGATTTCAAAGTGTAGCTTAGTTGGTGGTGAAACTGCCGAAATGCCAGGAACATATGCTAAGAATAAATTTGATATTGCAGGTTTTGCTGTGGGAATTGTTGAAGAAAAAAAAATACTTAATGGAAAAAAAATTAAAAAAGGTGATTTAATTTTAGCAGTTCCATCTAGTGGATTACACTCAAATGGTTATTCATTGGTAAGAAGATTGATAAATATAAAAAGAATAAATATAAATAAAAATAAATTTCTAAAAGAACAATTACTTAAGCCTACTAAAATTTACGTTAAAGAAATTTTAGACCTTGTTGACAAAAATCTTCTAAATGGATGTGCAAATATAACAGGTGGAGGAATAGCTGATAACTTAAAAAGAATTTTGCCTTACAATCTTAATGCTGAAATAAATTTATTTAGAATTAATCCCCTTAAGATATTTCATTGGTTAAAAAGTCATAGAATAAGTGATGATGAAATGTTGAAAACATTTAATTGTGGTGTTGGTTTTTGTCTAGTTATAAATCCAAAAAATTTAAGTAAGGTTATCAAATTTTTTCCCAAGAAATATAAACCTTATGTTATAGGAAAAATATGCGATGGAACAAAGCAAATCAAATTACATGGTAAAATCAACTGGAATTAAAAAAAGGACAGTGATTTTTATTTCTGGCAATGGAAGTAATATGAAAAATTTAATTAGATTTTCTAAAATAAAAAATTCTCCAATCGAAGTTGATTTGGTCATATCTAGCAATAAAAAAAGTAATGCAATTAAGTATATAAAAAAAAACAAAATTGATTTCAAAATTTTCAACTTCAAACAAAAAGATAAAGATGAAAGAAAAATTATTAACATATTAAAAAAAAGAAAAACTCAACTAATTTGTCTTGCAGGATTTATGAAAATTCTCTCTGGAAATTTCATTAAAAGATTTAAGGGTAAAATACTGAATATACATCCTTCACTATTACCTAAATATAAAGGATTAAATACACATGAAAGAGCTATACACAACAAAGAAAAATTTTCTGGTTGTACAGTTCATTTTGTAAACTCAAAATTAGACTCTGGAAAAATCATTATTCAGAAAAAGGTAAAGATAAATAAAAAAGATAATCCAAACTCCTTGTCTAAAAAAGTTCTAAAACAAGAGCATTTGTTATATCCGAAAGCTTTAAAAAAGATACTCTCTAAGTCTTAAAAAAAAAGTCAATTTCAATTTTTGCATTCTCTGCACTATCTGAGCCATGAACAGAATTTTTATCAATAGATATTCCAAATTTTTTTCTTATTGTGCCCTCTGCAGCATCCTTTGGATTTGTTGATCCCATTAATTCTCTATTAGCTATAATACCATTTTCCTTTTCGAGTATCATGACAACTATTGGTCCTGAGGATAAATAAGTGCATAAATCATTATAAAATGGCTTTGTCTGATGAACCTTATAAAATTTTTCTGCCTCTTGTTTTTCTATTTGAATTTTTTTTTCCTGAATAATTGTAAAACCATTTGTTCGGAACATTTCTTTTATTTGACTATCTAAATTTCTCTCTACAGCATCAGGTTTAATAATTGATAGTGTTTGTTCAATATTATTCATAATAATCTTCAATTAATTGATTTAATAATCTAACACCATAACCAGTTGCTCCACCTGAATTTAATGCACCTCCATATTTTGAAAAAGCCATTCCTGCAATATCTAAATGTGCCCAAGGGGTTTTATTCAAAATGAATCTTTGCAAAAATTGAGCAGCAGTAGTTGAGCCTGCACCTCCAACATAATTTATATTTTGCATGTCAGCATTCTTAGAGTTTATTAATTTATCAAAATTTTTATGCAATGGCATTCTCCATAACTTTTCCTCAACTTTTTCGCCTGCTTTAATTAATTCGTTTGATAATTTGTCATTATTAGAAAAAAGACCTGCGTATTCAGAACCCAAAGAAACTATTATTGCACCAGTTAAGGTAGCTAAATCTATCATGAATTTAGGTTTAAATTTTTTTTCTGTAAATGTAATTGCATCAGCTAAAACTAATCTTCCCTCTGCATCTGTATTTAAAATTTCTATAGTTTTTCCACTAAAAGATTTTACTATATCACCTGGTCTTTGAGCATTTCCACTTACCATATTTTCTACAAGCCCTACTACACCTACTGCATTAATTTTTGCTTTTCTTAATGCAAGATTTTTCATTAATCCAACAACAGCGGCTGAACCAGCCATATCATAAGTCATGTCTTCCATAAACTTAGCTGGTTTTAAAGAATACCCACCTGTATCAAAACAAACTCCCTTACCAATAAAAGCTAAAGGTTTTGAATTATTTCTGAGGCCCTTCCACTCCATAGTAACAAGGTAAGAACCTCTTATACTTCCTTGACCCACACCCAGTAAAGCATTCATACCTAGCCTCTTTAATTTTTTTTGATCATAAATATTTATTTTTAAACCATATTTCTTTAACTCTTTAATTCTTTTCGCATATTCATCAGGATGTAAAACATTGCCTGGCTCTGAAACTAAATCTCTTGCATAAAAAGTTCCCTCCTCCAATGCTCTAAATTTTAATTGATATTTGGCAGGAGTACTATCTTTTCCGAATACGTTTATATTAATTAATTTTTTTTCATTTTTTGTTTTATATTTTTTAAAATTATATGATTTCAATTTTAGTCCATGAAGAAAATGTCCAATAAAATTTTTGTTAATACTAACAATACTGTCTGAGTTGATAAAGTATTCAGTCCTTTTTGCATTATTAATCAGGTCATAAAAATCTGCTCCCAAATTTTCAATGTCGTGATTCTTTAAGTTTTTTTTAATTGAAATTAAAACTACTTTCTTTTTGGAACTTAATTCAAAAGTTACTAATTTTTTTTTCAAATCGATCGTTTTTAACAAGTCAGATATGTATGAAAATTCTGAACTTGAAATATATTTCTTAATCGATTTTGTATTGAATTTTTCATCCACAAATAACACCAAATTTGAGGAAGTTTTTCTTGAAATGCTTTTTTTAAAGCTTATTTTTATTGACATTTTTTATATATGTGTACTTTAAGTTGTATATTAATTGTACGCTAATTTTTAAGTTATATAATTAGTATTTTGTTAGATTTCAATGGAAAAAATATTATTTAGAAAATTATTATTTGATTGTTTAATCTTTTTTCTAATCACTCTTTTTAGTGCGAGCATTATTATCTGGGTATTTCAAGCAGTTAATTTTTTAGACATAATGATAGAAGATGGCAGAGATTATTTGGTATATATTAACTATTCATTGCTCAACTTTCCAAAAATTGTTAGCAAAGTTTTGCCTTTTATATTTTTCTTCAGTTTTTTTTATGTAATTTCAAGATATGAATTAAATAATGAATTGATAATATTTTGGAATTTTGGTGTCAATAAAATTCAACTCATAAATTTCTTATTGGTTTTTTCAATTTTTTTAACACTTATGCAAATAACCTTAGCTGCATTTGTTGTTCCTAATTCACTGGATAAAGCAAGATCTTTTCTGAGAACATCTTCTGTCAATTTTTTAGAGAGCTTTATTAAACAAAAAAAATTTAATGACACTATAAGAAATGTTACAATATATAGCGATAGCAAAGACAAGGATGGAAATTTATTAAATATATACTTAAAGAAAGAGCAAAATATTAATAATTTTCAAATTACTTATGCAAAAAAAGGAAAATTTGTTAATAAAAGAGATACCCAGGTACTAGTTCTGCATGAGGGAGAGACAATTAATTTTATTAACAATAAAATTACAAATTTTAGATTTTCAAAATCAGACTTTAATCTCAAGAATTTGGAAACAAATACTACAACTTATATAAAAACCCAAGAAGTTTCCTCGTTTAAATTAATTAAATGTTATTTAAAACTTAACAATATAAATTTTTTCAGTATAAACACAAATAATATTGTAATTGAAAATTGCGTTTCAGCAAATTTAAATAATGTAATTAAGGAATTATACAAAAGGTTTATTGTACCTTTTTATATACCACCATTGATGTTAACTATTTTATTCTTATTGCTTAAATCAAAAGAAAACATAAATTATTTTAATTACAGAATTTTTATTTTTCTATTTGGATTAGTACTAATTATTTCATCTGAGATGAGTTTAAGATTTATAAAAATTGATATTCTAGAAAATCTTAAAATTTTCATAATTCCTATGATTATACTAATTTTGATATATTCCATAATTTATTTAAGTTTAAATTCTTATGAGGGAAAAAATGAAGACCTACGTTAAATTTTTAATTAAAACGTATTTAAATTCCTTTTTTTATGTTTCATTGATAATGTTTAGTTTAATTTTCATACTTAATTTACTAAGCGAATTAGATTTTTTTAAAGACATTAATGTTAACAGTTATCTTCCAATATATTTATCACTTATTAATTCACCAACTTTTATATTTGAAATGTTTCCTTTTATTTTTCTTATTTCTACTCAACTTTTTTTCATCACATTATTCAGTAATAATCAATTAAGTATTTTTAAGTACTCTGGTCTAAAAAATTCAAAAATTTTATTTATAATTAGTTTAATAAGTTTCATTTTAGGTATGATAATCATAACTTTATTTTATAGTTTTTCATCAAGTTTAAAAAATTTTTATTTAGATTTAAAAAGTAATTATACATCGGATGGAAAATATCTTGCTGTTATTACTAAAAATGGACTTTGGATTAAAGACGTAATTGATGACAAAATTTTGATAATAAATTCTGTTAAGATAGACCAAAATTATTTGATCGATGCTTATATTTCTGAGTTTAATAATAATTTTGAAATTAAGAGAAATATTGTGAGCCCAAAAATTGATATATCTAACAAAAATTGGATAATATTTGATGCAAAAGTTTTCAACAAAAATTCTAATCAAAAATTTAGAACTTTAGAAATGAATACAAATTTTGACTATTTAATTGTTCAAAGTCTGTTTTCTAACTTATCTTCACTGTCTATATTAGAGCTTTTAGAGTTAAGAAAAAACTACAAATCTTTAAATTATTCATTAATAGAGATAGATATTCAGCTCTTAAAACTTATCTCTTTTCCAATATATCTAATGCTAATGACTATATTTTCCAGCATCGTAATGATGAGTACCAAACAAGTCAAAAGTTCAACTCTAAAAATTTCAATTGGTTTATTCTTTTCTGTGGTAATATATTACTTATTTAATTTTTTTAATGTTCTCGGAAAAACAGAAAAAATTGATTTATTTAGTTCGGTATTATTACCTATAGTGTTATTGACTGTAGTGAACTCTTTAATGATAAAAAGGTTTAATGAAAAATAAAATTTTATTAATTCTTATATTATTCTGTATAAACTTTTTCTCCATAGGGTTATCTCATTCACAAGATCAATTCAATTTTGATATTTCTGAAATAGAAATTTTAGAGAACGGAAATAAAATTATAGGTTCAAAAAGAGGTAAAGTTTCGACTATTGATGGTTTTGTAATTGAGGCTGATAATTTTATCTACAAAAAAATTGAGAACATACTTAATGCTAACGGTAATGTTGTTGTTAGAGATTCAATTAATAATTATAAAATATATTCAAATAACATCACATACGAAAAAAATAGTGAAAAAATATTTAGTAAAGGAAAAACCAAAAGTGAAATAAGCTCAAGATTTATTTTAGATTCAAGCGATGTTATATTTTTTAGAGATAAGAAGATTTTAAGTTCAAGTAAACATACTTCAATATTAGATAATGATGAGCAAACCCATATAAAATTAAAAAAATTTAGTTTTTCTTTTGATGAAGAGTTATTAAAAGGTGAAAAAATTTTAGTAAATTTGGATTATAATTTGCCACAAAATGATAAATTATTTTTTAATAGTGGAATTTTTGACTTTAAAAAAAAGAGTTTTGTTGCAAAAGATATCCAGATAAATTTAGCAAAAAATATATTTAACAACGTAAAAAATGACCCCAGACTGAAAGGTGTATCTGCTCAAAGTGAAAATAATATTACCACTGTTAAAAAAGGAGTTTTTACAAGTTGCTCTGATGATACTGATTGTCCTCCTTGGATTATCACCGCTAGTGAGATTAAACATGACAAAAATAAAAAACAACTTATTTATGATGATGCGTTATTAAAGATTTATAACGTTCCAGTTTTATATTTTCCAAAATTTTTTCACCCTGATCCAACTGTAAAAAGACAATCAGGTTTTTTAAAGCCAAGCTTGAATAATTCAAATATTTTAGGATCATCAATAAACTTACCTTACTATCATGTAATTTCCCAGAATAAGGATTTTACATTTAGACCTACTATATTTGATAGTGACATAAAAATGTTTCAGAACGAATTTAGGTTGGCGAACAAGAATTCATCTGCAATAGTAGATTTTGCTTATGTTGATGGATATCAATCATCACTCTCAAATAAAAAAAATAGCTTAAGCCATCTATTTGCAAGATTTGATCTAAATTTAGCTTGGGAAAATTTTAATCAAAGTGACTTATTTGTTTCTCTCAAAAAAGTATCAAATGATACATACTTAAAAATTTTTGATGGAAATATATTTAAAAATAACACAACTCCTACAGACTATGATGTATTAAATTCTGAAGCAAAATTAATAGTAAATAATTATGATTTTAACTTTATTACAGGTTTTCAATCATTTGAGGATCTAAATAAACCTAGTTCTGATAGATTTCAATTTATCTTACCTTATTATAATTTTGATAAACAATTATTTAGTAATTTTAAAAACGGGTCAATTAACTTTAGTTCTAGTGGAAGTAATGATCTAAACAATACGAATAATCTAAGAACAAAAGTAATAAATGACCTAAATTTTCAAAGTTTAGATATTATAAATAAATATGGTTTTATGAATGAATATAATATTTATTTAAAAAATCTTAACACCATAGGAAAAAATGACAGTTTGTATAAATCTAGCCCACAAATGGAGGTAATGAGTATTTTTGAGCTTAATACAAGTTTACCTATGATTAATCAGACTGAAAGAAATGTAAATTATCTCACTCCAAAAGCCTCAATTAGATTTAATCCAGGTGACATGAAGGATTATACTTCTAGCGATAGATCTATAAATGTTGATGGTATTTTTGATATTAATAGACTGGCTATAGATGATTCATTCGAAGAGGGAAAATCACTAACTTTAGGAGTCGAGTATAAAAAGACAAAATTAAATGATATAAATAAATTTTTTGAGGCAAAAGTTGCTACTGTATATAGAGATAAAAATGAAAAATTTATACCGCAATCGAGCGGTATAGGCGGCAGAGATTCAAATATATTTGGATCAATATCAAATAACCTCTCAGATACCTTAAATATTTCTTATAATTTTATTTTAGATAATGATCTTAATACTTTAAAATATAATTCATTAAATACATCGATTAATTATAAAAATTTAAATACCTCATTTAATTTTATTGAGGAGGACGGGGCAATTGGTGACACAAATACAATTGAAAATAAAACTTCTATTAAATTTAATGATAGAAATTACTTAACATTTAATACAAGAAGAAATAGAAAAATTGATTTAACAGAGTATTATAATTTAATTTATGAATATAAAAATGACTGCTTAATTGCTGGAATTAAATATGATAAATCATACTATGAAGATAGAGATCTAAAACCATCAGAAAATTTGTTATTTAGTATAACTTTAACTCCTTTGACAAGTTTTGAGCAAAAAATTGATCAATGATAAAAATTATTTCTGTGAAACTTATAGTTGCTATTTTTGCAATTTTTTTTTCGACAACGATAAAATATTCATTATTAGCAAGTGAAAATAAGATTCTAATTAAAGTTAACAATGAGCTTATTACAACTATAGATATATTAAATGAAATTAATTATTTAAAATCAATTAATGAAAATATAAATAATCTAGAAAATAAGAAAATTATTGAGATCGCAAGAAATTCATTGATAAAAGATAAAATTAAAAAAATTACTCTTGTCCCTATTATAAAAAAAATGGAAATTAGCGATGATGATTTCAAAAGAATTTTGATTTCAAATTATTCAAATACAGGATTTACAAAAGTTGAGGAAATATCTCAACATCTCAAAAAATATAATGTAAACCCTAAATTAATAAGAAATAAAATGACTATTAATGCTATATGGAGTCAGTTTATTTATGATAAATACTCAAAAAACATCAAAATTGACATTAATAAATTAAGACAAGATATTCAAACAAATGAAGATCAAACTGAATATCTTCTTTCAGAAATTGTATTTGATTTAAAAGAAAAGCAAACAATAAATGAAAAATTTAATATCATTAAAAATGCTATAGAGGAAAATGGTTTTGCAAATACCGCTTTAGTTTACAGTATTTCTGAAACATCAACTTCAGGAGGAAATATTGGTTGGGTAAGTGAAAATTCTATAAATAAAAAAATTTTAAACAAAATTATGAAAATCAATATCACTAATTATACTGAACCTTTGGTGATACCTGGTGGTTATTTAATTCTTAAAGTAAATGAAAAAAGAATTACAAAAAAAGATATCAAACTTGAGGATGAATTAAAAAAAGTAATTGAAATTAAAACTAATCAACAATTAAATCAATTTTCAAATATCTTTTTAAATAAAATAAAAAAAGATATTATCATTAATGAACTATAAACCAATAATATTAGTTGCAGGGGAGCCTAACAGCATTTTTTTTGAAATTTTACTTAAAATACTGAAGACTAGAAGAATTAAAAGTCCTTTAATTTTAATTGCATCACATAAAATTCTCTCACTTCAAATGAAGGAGCTTAATTTTAAAATAAATATAAATCTCTTAGATTTAAAGAAAATAAATGATTATAAACTAAATAACAGTTCGATTAATCTTATTAATGTTAATTATAATCAAAAAAAAGCTTTTGAAAAAATTAGTGATAAATCAAATGATTACATAAGAAAATGTTTTGAAATAGCTATCATTTTAATTAAAACAAATTTCTCTAACAAATTAATTAATGGTCCAATCTCAAAAAAAAATTTTTTAAAGAATGAATTTCTGGGTATCACAGAATTTTTTGGTAAAAAATTTAAGAAAAAAAAAATTGCAATGCTAATATATAATAAAGATCTATCGGTTAGTCCTGTAACAACACATCTTCCCTTAAAAGAGGTTTCTAAAACAATAAACAAAAAATTGATAACTGAAAAAGTTGTATTGATTGATGACTTTTACAAAACGTTTATTGGCTATAAGCCTAAAATCGCATTAACTGGTCTCAACCCACATTGTGAAAGTATTAGCAATTTTAATGAGGATGAAAAAATTATAAAGCCAACGGTAAAGAATTTGATGAAACGCAAATTTAGAGTATCTGGACCATATCCTGCAGATACAATTTTTTTAAAAAAAAATAGAAGAAAATTTGATGTAATTCTAGGCATGTACCATGACCAAGTTTTATCACCTATGAAAACTCTCTTTGAATATGATGCTATTAATATTACATTAGGTTTACCCTTTGTAAGAATTTCACCTGATCACGGACCAAATGAAGAAATGCTAGGTAAAAACGTCTCAAGTCCTTTAAGTTTATATAAAGCGATTTCTTTCCTTGAGAGACTTAAGTGATAAAAGCAAAAAAAAACTTAGGTCAAAACTTTTTAATAGATGAAAAGATCCTAAACAAAATCACTGATATAACTGAAATTAGAGGCAAGACTATTCTTGAAGTTGGTCCTGGAACTGGAAATTTATCATCATTTATATTGAAAAAAAATCCAAAAAAATTTTTTGTTGTAGAAAAAGATCATAGACTTATTTCAAGTTTACAAAAAAAATTTCAAAACCAAATGGAGATAATTAATGGAGATATACTAAAAATTGATGAAAAAGAATTTTCCCAAGATAAGTTAATTGTTTTTGGAAATTTACCATATAATATTTCTACCGAAATATTATGTAAATGGATATTAAATTTAAATGATAATAATTTTTGGTTTGAAAACATGATATTAATGTTTCAAAAAGAAGTTGCAGATAGAATTATAGCAAATGTGAATACTTCTAATTATGGAAGACTAACTATACTGGCGAAATGGAAATTAGAAATTAAAAAAATCTGCGATGTACTACCTTCATCATTTTACCCTAAACCAAAAATAGATAGTTCTTTATTGTTTTTTACACCGAAGAAAAACTTTTTTAAGATAAATGACCCAAAAAATATTGAGATAATTACTAGACTTTTTTTTAATCATAGAAGGAAAATGATTAAAAAACCATTTAATCAACTATTCAAAGCAAATACAGAAGTTCAAAAAAAATTAAAATTAAGTTTAAATTTAAGACCACAAAATTTGGATTTCAATACATATTATAACTTGGCTATAGAATATGAAAATTTAAACAGTTAATTTTTCTACATGCTTTCTTATAAAATCTTTATCATAATCTTTTGAACCATTTTTTAACTCTGCATCAATTAGATTAATAATTTTTGAAAAACAATTGTTCAATGTATCGTTTATCACAACATAATCATAATTAATCCAATGTAAAACGTCATGGCTAAATTGATTCATTCTTTCCTCGACCATAGTCCTTTCACCCATGTGCCGATTTGATAATCTTTCAAATAAAACCTCTTTACTCGGGGGTAAAATAAAAAAAGTTATAAGTTTATAATCTAATTTTTTATTTTTTATTTGATCAGCACCTTGCCAATCAATATCAAATAAAACATGTTTTCCTTTGTTTAATCTCTCAATTACTGGTGTTCGAGTAGTTCCGTATAAATTGTTAAAAACTTTAGCATATTCTAGAAATTCCTCATTTCTTATAAGCCGTTTAAATTCATGTTCACTTACAAAATAATAATCTTTGTTTTGTATTTCATTTTGTCTTGGTTTTCTTGTTGTATGAGATACTGAAATTTCAAATTTAGGATTTTGAGATAATAATCCAACCAGTGTAGTTTTTCCTGCTCCAGAAGGAGAGGAAAGAATAATCATTACCCCATCATTATTCGTGGGCATTAATTGTTAGTTAGCTTTTCCTTCAATAAATTTTACAGCATCTCCAACTGTTAAAATTTTTTCAGCTTCACTATCAGAAATTTCTGAACCAAACTCCTCCTCAAAAGCCATAACTAATTCCACAGTATCTAGACTGTCCGCACCTAAATCATCTATAAAACTAGATTCCTCTGTTACTTTTGCTTCATCAATACCTAAGTGATCTGCAACTATTTTTTTTACTTTACTTGAAACATCTTCTGACATTTTGATCCTTATTGTTATAAATTCTTATTAGTTTAAAAACCTATTTTGTCAAGCCATATACATGCCTCCATTAACATGCAAAGTTTCTCCATTTATATAACTTGATTGACTAGAACATAAAAAAAGTACAGCATTTGCAATATCATCTGGCTCTCCTAGTCGGGCAGAGGGAATTTTTGATATTATAGCCTCTTTAAATTTATCTTCTAATTTATCCGTCATAGCTGTTTTAATAAAACCAGGTGAAATACAATTTATATTTATATTTTTCTTAGCATATTCTATTGCCAAACTCTTAGACATTGCAATTATACCTGCTTTAGAAGCTGTGTAATTGGCCTGCCCTAAATTACCTGTGTGTCCAACGACTGACGTAATATTAACAATCTTTCCAGATTTGTTTTTAAGCATTTTTTTAATAGCTGATTTGCTCATCAAAAAGGTTGATGTTAAGTTAACATTAATAACTTTTTTCCATTCATCTAGGCTCATCCTTATTGCTAAATTGTCTTGGGTAATGCCTGCATTATTAACAATGCAATCTAAGCTGCCGCCAAGTTCTTTAGTTGCGTTTTCAACAAACTCCTCAATTTTATCGCTTTGAGAAATATCAAACTTTAATATTTTAATATTTCCATATTTACTTTTTAATTCCTCAAGTTTTTCTATTCTTGTACCTGAGGCTAAAATATTTGCTCCTGATTGATTTAATTTTTCAATTATTGAATTACCTATCCCACCTGAGGCACCAGTAACAATAATATTTTTACCTTTTAAATCAGTCATATTTTTAGACCTTCAATATCTCCTTGGGAATTAATTGTATCAATTTTAACATTTCTATTAATTCTTTTTACCAAACCTGATAAAACTTTCCCAGGTCCAATTTCTATAAAATGGTCTACATCATTTTCTATCATATTAATCACGCTTTCTCTCCATCTAACTCTATTCTCTATTTGCTTAATTAAGAGATTTTTAAGCTCTTCTGGGTCTTTAATCTCATTAGCAGTAACGTTAGAAATTAATTTATTTTGCCCATTTTTAAAATTAAGTTTATTTAACTCTTCTTTCATAATTTTTGTAGCATTATTCATTAGTTCGCAGTGAAAAGGTGCACTTACAGGAAGTTTAATATTTTTAATTGAACTAACCTTAAAAATTTGAATTAATTGTTCTAAGTCTTTAGTTTTCCCACTCAAAACAATTTGACCTTCAGAATTATCATTTGCAATTTGCGCTTTTAAATTTTCTTTATTTTCCATTAAAATTCTTTCAATCTCATCAACTGTTGAGCCCAATACCGCAACCATCCCTCCCTGTCCTTTAGGTACAGAGTTTTGCATAGCATCCCCTCTAATCCTCAATATTTTTAAAGTATCTGAAAAATCTAGGTATCCTGCACATGATAAAGCCGAATATTCTCCTAAAGAGTGTCCCGCAAAGTATTTTGCTTTATCTAAATTTAAATTGAATTCATTTTTTGCTAAATTAAATATTGAATAACTTATTAAAAATATTGCAGGTTGTGTATTTGCCGTTAAATCTAATTCTTCTTTCGGCCCTTCCAGGATAAGCTTAGAAATAGAAAAATTTAATGTGTCGTCTGCTTGTTTAAAAAGGTCTTGTACTATATTAAATTTATCATAGAGCTCTTTTCCCATTCCAACTAATTGAGATCCTTGACCTGGAAAAATTACTGAAAACATAAAAAAAACCTATTTTTCAAACTTTTTAACTATTGTAATTAAAGATTTATAATAGTATATCCTCATTTTTTTAAAAATATTAAATGAATTTATACGAACATACAATTATAGCAAGACAAGACGCTTCACCAAGTGATCTAAAACAACTAACTGAAAAATATTCAAAAATTGTTGAAAAAAATGATGGAGAAATAATTAAAACTGAGAACTGGGGTTTGTTAAATCTTTCTTATTTGATTAAGAAAAATAAAAAAGGTAGCTATATACATTTCAAGATCAAATGTGATGGTCAAGTGATACAAGAGTTAGAAAAAAATGAGTCTATAGATAAGAAACTTCTAAGATATTTAACAGTTAAAGTTAAGAAATTTGATTTGAAAACCAATTATTTTAATAAAAAAGAGGACTCAGAAAAAGAAAATAAATAGATAAATCGACGATGCCAAAAAAACAATTAGGAAATAAAAAAAATAAACAAAGTAATTTTGCTAAACTTAGTATTTTTCAACCAAATAAATATAAATTTAAAAAAAGCTGTCCCCTTTCTGCCAAAGGCGCTCCTACAATTGATTACAAAAATATAAAATTATTAAAGAAATATACTTCTGAAAATGGTAAAATTCTTCCATCAAGAATTACTAATGTTAGTCAAAAAAAACAAAGGGAATTATCGTTATCTATCAAAAGAGCTAGAAATTTAGCATTAATATAATATGAAAGTAATTTTGCTTGAAAATTTAAAAAAAATTGGCTCTATTGGTGAAATAATAGACGTTAAAAGAGGATTTGCTAGAAATTTTCTAATTGCAAACAATAAAGCTTTATACGCATCCAAGGAAAATGTTACAAAAGTAGAAAAAATTAAGTCTGAGCTATCAAAAAAAGATAACGAAAAAAAACAAGAAGCAAAGAGAATTTCAGAAAAGATCAACAAAAAGGAATATAAAATTGAAAAATTATGTACTGAAAATAATGAACTATACGGTTCAGTGAAACCAACAGAAATTTCAAAATTAATAAAAGAAATAGATGATCAAGAAATTAAACCGTCTATGATTCAGCCAATAAAAGATATTAAATCAATTGGAAAATTTAAGGTAAAAATAAGTCTACACTCAGAAGTTGATGCTGAAATAATTATTAATGTTTTATCATCAGAGACAATTCAATAATTATACAATTTTTTCCCCAGCAAATTTAAAAAAATAATTTTTTTCAATATTTGTTATATTTATCTAATGGAAAAAAGTTTAAGTATTCTAAAAGAAAGTTTTAAAGAATTACCAAACAATATTGAAGCTGAGCAGTCTGTTATAGGATCAATCTTAGTATCTAATGAAATTTTTGATGATATCAATACAATTATATCTAGCTTAAATTTTTATGATCCAATGCATCAAAAGATTTTCAGTGCAATAGAAAACTTGATTTATAAAGGAATGTTAGCAAATCCAATAACGCTTAAGAATTATTTTGAGTCTGACAAAGATGAAATAAATATACCAGAGTATCTTGTAAAAATTACTAAATTTTCTACGTCAACAAGACAGGCTACTGAATACTCAAAAATAATTTATGATATGTTTGTTAGACGTGAGTTAATTAAAATTTCAGAACAAACCATTGATACAGCAAAAATTAATGATTTAAACATAAATGGTCAAAACATAATTGAAAATTCTGAAAGATTATTATTTGATTTGGCTGAAAAAGGATCTTTTAATTCATCATTAGTGAAATTTGATGAGGCTATGAAAAAAACAATTGATATGGCCTCTGCTGCATATAAAAACGAAGAGGGGATTGTTGGAGTTCCAACTGGCTTAAGAGATCTAGATGATAGACTTGGAGGTCTTCATCAATCTGATTTAATAATTATAGCAGGTAGACCATCTATGGGTAAGACTGCTTTAGCGACTAACATTGCATTTAATGCAGCACAGAAACTTCAAGAAGGTCAAAGAAAGTCCTCAGTTGCTTTCTTTTCTTTAGAAATGTCCTCAGAACAATTGTCCACAAGAATATTAGCTGAACAATCTAGAATTAAATCAAATGATATAAGACGTGGAAGAATTTCTGATGAACAATTTGATAAATTTATTGAGACCTCAAAAAATATAACAGAGCTTCCATTATATATTGATGAGACTCCTGCAATAAGTATTGCAGCTATGAGTAACAGAGCTAGAAGAATAAAAAGGTTGTTTGGTTTAGAATTGATAGTAGTTGATTACATTCAATTAATGAGAGGATCAATTAATAATAAGGATGGTAGAGTTCAAGAAATATCAGAAATTACACAAGGTTTAAAAGCAATAGCTAAAGAGCTTTCAGTGCCAGTTGTTGCATTATCTCAACTTTCGAGAGCGGTGGAACAAAGAGATTTAAAGAAACCTCAATTAGCTGATTTAAGAGAATCTGGCTCAATCGAGCAAGATGCAGATGTAGTTATGTTTGTTTACCGAGAGGCATATTATTTGGAAAGACAAGAACCAAGACCCGCAACCGTGGAACATGCTGAGTGGCAAGCGAAAATGAACGAAGTATCAAATTTAGCAGAAATAATTATTGGTAAACAAAGGCATGGTCCAACTGGAAATGTAATGCTTGAGTTTGAGGCTATGTTTACCAAATTTAAAGATACTCAAAATACTTAAATTAAAATATAAATAGGGTAAATGTTTACCCACTTTTATCAAAATTTTATACTTAAAAATCCTAAGCTTATATTTGCTCTTTTGATAATAGCATTAATAAGTTTTGGATATTACTCAAAAAACTTTAGGCTAGATGCATCATCTGATACTCTATTAATAGATGGTGATCCTGACCTTAAATATCTTCAAGAGGTAAATGAACGTTACGGATCAAAAGAATTTTTAATTTTAACTTATACGCCAAATGAAGGTATGATTACTGATACCTCAATAAATAATCTCTTAAGTTTAAAGTATAAAATTCAAAGTTTAGAGTGGGTAGATAGTGTGGTTACTTTGTTAGATATTCCCTTATTAAATAATTCAGAGGCTCCATTACAGGAAAGATTAGAAAATTTTAAAACTCTTAAAGATGAAAATGTAAACAAAGATAGAGGTTTTAAAGAAATAATTAGTAGTCCAGTTTTTAGAAACTTTGTTATTAGTGAAGATGGTAAAACTAGTGGAATCATTATCTATTTAAAAAAAAATAAGCCTTTAGATGATATTAAAAATAAATCAAAAGAGGAAATTGAAATTTATAAAGACCAAATAAAAAAACAAAATCATAAAAATATTATTGAGATAAGAGATGTTATTAAAAGTTATGAAAATATAGGCAAGATCCACTTGGGCGGTATACCTATGATTGCAGATGATATGATGACATTTATTAAAAACGATATAGTTGTTTTTGGATTAGGTGTTCTTTTATTTATAATAGCAACATTATGGTATATCTTTAGAAAACTAATTTGGATATTGGTTCCAATAAGCAGCTGCTTTTTCTCAGTAACAATAATGACAGGTTTGCTCGGCTTGCTAGGATGGAAAGTAACAGTTATCTCCTCAAATTTTATTGCACTAATGTTAATTTTGACTATGGCAATGAATATTCATATGAGTACACGTTTTTTACAACTAAAAGAAAATTTTCCAGATAAAAATATTTTAGATCTTTTGATTTTAACTACTGAGAAAATGTTTTGGCCAATATTGTATACTGTAATGACAACAATTATAGCCTTCTTGTCTTTAATTTTTAGTGAAATAAAACCTATAATAGATTTTGGCTGGATGATGACAATGGGTTTGGTGATCTCATTTTTTATTACATTTACCTTGCTACCAACCCTCATTAATTTTGTACCAAAAAAAAATGTTTCTTTTATTAAATATGAAAAATCTAAAATTACATTTTTCTTTTCAAAGCTTTCGCAAGAGTATCAAAAGTCAATTTTTGTCCTAACTGGAATTGTGATTATATTTAGTATTATTGGGATTAGCCGTCTTGAGGTTGAAAATAGTTTCATAAATTATTTTAGTAAAAAAACTGAAATTTACAAGGGTATGAAACTTATTGATGAAAAATTAGGTGGTACCACACCTTTAGAGGTAATTCTAAAATTTCCGAAAAACAGAACTGAGACTAATGATGATGAATTTGAAGATTGGGAAAATGAGGATAATGAAGAAGATGAGAAGAAATATTGGTTCACAAAAGATAAGATTGATAAAATTGCATCAGTTCACAATTATTTAGATAGCCTACCAGAGATTGGTAAGGTTTTATCTTTTTCTTCAATTATTGATGTCGCTACTTTACTTAATAATAATAAACCATTGGGGACGTTAGAAATGGGAGTTCTTTATTCAAAAATTCCTGAAAGTATTAGAACAGAAATTGTCGATCCATATATTTCTATAAAAGATAATGAAGCCAGAATAAATCTCAGAATTATAGATTCTAAAAAAGACTTAAGAAGAAATGATTTAATAAAAAAAATAAATGATGACTTACAAAAAAAATTAGGACTTGAAAAAAAAGAGTTTAAACTTGCTGGAGTTTTAATTTTATTTAATAATTTACTTCAAAGTCTATTCAAATCACAAATTTTGACCCTTGGATTTGTTATGATTGGTATTTTTATGATGTTTCTAATTCTTTTTAAAAATATTAAACTCTCATTAATTGGTGTCGTTCCGAATTTTATAGCAGCCTTTTTTATCTTGGGAATTATTGGCCTACTTGGTATTCCTTTAGATATGATGACAATTACAATAGCAGCTATAACTATAGGAATAGCTGTTGATAATAGTATTCATTATATTTATCGTTTTAAAGAAGAATATAACAATCTGAATGATTATAATGAAACAGTCGAAGTCTGTCATTCAACAGTTGGTAAGGCAATTTTAAATACATCAATCACCATTGTTTTTGGTTTTTCAATTTTAATTTTATCTAATTTTATTCCTACTATTTATTTTGGTATTTTTACTGGAATTGCGATGTTACTTGCGATGATATCTGTTTTAACTCTTTTACCATCCTTAATCTTATTGATTAAACCCTTTGAAAAATAAAATTTAAAATGGAAATTTTAAAAGAGTTTTATAATTCAATATCAATTTTAGATTTGGTTTACTTAATAATAACAATATTATCCTTAATCAAATGCTATATCAAAGGTTTTGTATTAAGTGTATTGACTATGGCCAAATGGTTATTAGCATACGTCTTAACTTTAATTATTTTTCCAAGAATTAAACCTTATGTTAAAGATATTATAGATAATGAATATATTTTAGATATTGCTCTAGGTATAAGTATTTTTATAATAGTAATATTCTTTATCTTAATGATTAATAAAGGGATAAGCAAAGTTGTTAAATATACAGGGCTTGGAAATTTAGACACAACATTCGGTTTTTTTTTTGGATTCGTAAGATCTTACATAATCGCTGTTTGTATATTTTCTGCGGTACATATTGTTTATAATCATGATAAATGGCCCATAAATCATAATAAATCATACATCTTTCCATATTTGAAAAAAGGTAGTAATTATTTATTAAAAGAATTTCCAGATGAAAAAACTTATCAAGACTCTAAAGAAAAAATTAAAGAACTTTAATCCAAAACTTAAAGAGGAATGTGGAGTTTTTGGTATAAGTGATAGCAAAGATGCTGCGGCTCTAACTGCTTTAGGTTTGCATGCACTACAACATAGAGGTCAAGAAGGTTGTGGAATAGTATCATTTGATGGATCACATTATTTTTCAGAAAAAAGATTCGGTTTAGTTGGAGATAGCTTTAATAAAGAAAAGATATTAAATAGATTAAGAGGAAATTATGCAATCGGGCATAATAGATATAGCACCACTGGTGAAAATACTTTACGAAATATACAACCTTTTTTTGCTGATACCAATGCAGGTGGTATTGGTGTTGCTCACAACGGTAATCTTACAAACTCAATTTCATTAAGAAAAAAATTAGTCGATGAAGGCGCTATTTTTTACACAACATCAGATACTGAAACTATCGTTCAATTGATAGCAAGATCAAAAAGAAAAAAAACTATCGATAAAATTGTAGACGCAATATTTCAAATCCAAGGAGGTTACTCTCTAGTCATGTTAACTCAGACTTCATTGGTAGGTGTGAGAGATCCCTATGGGATAAGACCGCTTGTAATTGGCAAGCTAAATAATAGTTATGTTCTTTCGTCAGAGACTTGTGCTTTGGATATAATTGGTGCGAAATTTGTAAGAGAGGTTGACAATGGAGAAATCGTTTTAATCGAAGATAATAAGATTCAAAGTATTAAACCTTTTCCTCCTAGAAAAATAAGACCATGTGTTTTTGAATATATATACTTTTCAAGACCTGATAGTATTTTAAATGGTAAGAGTGCTTACGAATATCGAAAAAATCTTGGTAAAGAGTTGGCCAAAGAAAGCAATTTAAAAGCAGATATAGTTGTTCCAGTTCCAGATTCTGGTAATGCCGCAGCTCTAGGTTTTGCTCAGTATCTTGGTATAAATTTTGAATTAGGACTCACAAGAAATCATTATGTTGGCAGAACTTTCATAGAGCCAATTCAAAAAATAAGAAGTTTAGGGGTAAAATTAAAATTAAATGCGAACCAATCCACTATTAAAAATAAAAAGATAATTCTCGTGGATGACTCTTTAGTTAGAGGAACTACTTCTCATAAGATAATAAAAATGCTCTATGACGCAGGTGCAAAAGAAGTTCATATGAAAATTGCTTGTCCTGAAATAAAGTTTCCAGATTTTTATGGAGTCGATACACCTACGAAGAAAGAATTACTCGCAGCAAATAAAACTACTGATGAAATTTGTAAATATATTGGCGCTAAAACCTTAACCTTTTTATCAATTGATGGACTATATAGAGCTATAGGCTTTGATAAGAGGAATGATACTTATCCTCAATTGACAGACCATTATTTTACTGGTGATTATCCAGTAAAACCAGTTGATGAACTTGGGGATAATAAGATTACGCAACTTTCATTGCTAAGTTCAGTATCAAATAATTAATTTATGAAAAAAGTTAGTTTTACAGAAATGAAAAATGGGACAAAAGATGATTATCTTTTTTTAGATAGACATGAAAAAAATTTTGCTAGTAAAACAGCGGATAGAATATTAAAGTTTATGTCAGGTTTAACAGAGACACTAGAAGGTTACCAAATTTCAAGGTTGGAACATTCACTCCAAAGTGCAACTAGAGCATATAAGAATGGGGAGAGTGAAGAAATAGTTGTAGCTGCTTTATTACATGATATTGGAGATGAGCTTGCTCCGATGAATCACTCTGAATATGCTGCTGCAATATTAAAACCCTATGTATCAGAGAGAACACATTGGATAGTTGAAAAACATGGGGAATTCCAAATGTTTTATTATGCTCATCATTTAGGTGGAGATAAAAATAAAAGAGATAAATATAAGGGACATAAATACTACCAAGCAACTATAGACTTTTGTGAGAAATACGATCAAAATTCATTTGACCCAAATTATAAGTCTCTTCCACTTGATTTTTTTAAACCAATGGTTAAAAAAATTTTTTCGAGAAAACCATATTCATTAATTTAAAATAAAATATTAATTGAAATTTACATGATCGATACAAAAGATAAGATAATTGAGTATTTTAAGTCAGGTTTTAAAAAGTCCAAAAATCTTAAAATTGGAATTGAACATGAAAAATTTTTATTTGATGATAAAAGTAATAAAAGATTAGATTATCTAAAAATAAAAGAAATGTTTTCAGCTCTTATTGAATTTGGCTGGAACCCAATTTTTGAACAAGATAACATCATAGGTCTTAATAAAGGCAGAAAAAATATCACTTTAGAACCTGGTAATCAAATAGAGCTATCTGGTGACAAGCTAAATAACATTCATGAGGGTTGTGCAGAGTCTCAGGATTATTTATTTGAATTAAGACAAGTTACAAAAAAACTTGGAATTAATATTGTCAGTACTGGGTTTGATCCAATCTCGAAACTAAATGAAATACCTAATAATCCAAAGCAAAGATATAAATTGATGACCAAGGATATGCCTTTGGGAGGTAACTTAAGTTTGGATATGATGTATAGAACTTGCGGGACTCAGATAAATTTAGACTACAATTCAGAAGAAGATTTTATTAAAAAATTTAAAATTGTTAATTCAATAGTCCCAATCTCAATAGCATTATTTGCTAATTCTTCTATAGTCGAAAAAAAACAAACAAGATACTTATCTTATCGATCTAAAGTTTGGCAAAATACCTCGAGGGGAGGATTGCCGAAAATATTTTTTGATGATTTAGATTTTGAAAAATATGCTGATTTCATAATCAACTTTCCAATTTTATTTATTCAGGATGGATTAAGATATATTTCTGGCAAAAATTATAAATTTAGTCATTTTATGGACGGAGAAATAAATGAAATTAATAACAGACTTCCCTCTCAAAAGGATTTGTCTAATCATTTAAGCACGATATTTACAGAAAATAGATTAAAAAAATATATAGAAGTAAGATCTATGGATACTTGCGGATGGGATTGCTTGTGTTCAGGTCCAGCCTTTTTTGTTGGCATACTTTACGGAAATCTGAACGAAGTTTATGAATTAGTTTCTAAATGGGATAAAGATAAAATCATTAATGCTTATTTAGAAGCACCTCATAAAGGTTTCAATACTCAATTAATGGGTAAAGATCTTTTTTATTGGTCATCAACTTTATTAGACTTATCAAAAAAAGGACTTGAAAAAAGGGACATTCTTAACAAAAGTGGTAGGAATGAAATTATATTCTTAAACCATTTAAAAAAAATCATCAATAATAGAACAACAAATGCTGATCATATGATAAGTAAATTTTCTAAAAATGAAGATTTGAATGAATTATATGACAAATAGAATAGTTGCTATTCAAGGAAACCATCCAAAAAATCTCAACCCTCTAACAGATACAACTATATTTTTAGCAAATGAGATACAAAAAAAAAATTATAAAATTTTCTATTATGAGCCAAAAAATTTATCAATAATAAACTCAAAAGTTTTGGCAAATGGTTTTTTTATTAAATTTGAATATAAAAAAAAAAGTTTTTTTAAAATCTTAAAAAGCAAAAAATTAGATCTTTCTAAGTGTAAATTTTTATTAATTAGGCAAGATCCTCCTTTTAACCTAGAATATATTTCATCAACTTTTATTTTAGATACAATTAAGAATAATGTTAAAATTATTAATGATCCAACTTCAATTAGAAATATTTCTGAAAAACTTTATTCTACTAATTTTCAAAAGTTTATGCCAAAAACAATATTTACTCAGGATATTCATGAAATTAAAAGTTTTTTCAATAAAAATAAGGAAATTGTTGTAAAACCAATCCACAGTTTTAGTGGCAACGATATTCATCTTATCAAAATTTTTAGACCAAAATTTATAAGTAAATTTATAAAAAAACATAGATATGTCATGTGCCAAAAATTTTTACCTAAAATTAAAAATGGTGATAAAAGAGTATTTATTATTAATGGCAAGGTATGTGGAGCTATATCTAGAGTTCCTAAAAAAGGCTCTTTTTTGAGTAATATGAGTAAAGGTGCTAAGCCAGTGAATACAAATTTAACAAGAAATGAAAAGAAAATATCAAATATTGTTGGAAAAGATTTAAAAAAAAAGAATATTTTTTTTGCTGGTATCGACTTTATTGATCAAAAACTTAATGGAGATATCAATGTTACCTCTCCTACTGGGTTAAAAACATATTACGATCTTTCAAAAATTAATCTTGCTAAAACTTTTTGGAAAGAGCTTAAAGCGTGAAAAGTTTAACTGATCAGCAAAAAGGCTCCTTGCTTGCTTTTGTAGCTGTAATGTTTATTACACCAGACTCATTATTTATAAGACTTTCAAATCTTGATACTTGGGGCCTAGTTTTTTATCGAGGTATCATACCTTTTTTTACCGTTTTTTTTGGTATGTTGTTAATTTACAAATTAAATTTTTTTAAGATTCTTTTTAATTCTGGTTTTCACGGGATAATTTATATCGTAACTTTTAGTATAACAAATATTACTTTCGTTGTTTCAATTCAAAATACGAATGTTGCAAACACTCTTGTTATGATCGCTACTGCACCAATGTTATCTGCAATTCTTGGTGCTATTTTTTTAAAAGAGCCACCTGATCGCAAAACATTGATTTCAATAATAATAACTTTTATTGCAATAGTTTATATTTTTTTCGACTCTCTAAAGATTGGAAATTTTTATGGAGATATTTTAGGTTTTGTAACTGCTCTTGGTTTGGCTGTAGGTGCCATAACTATTAGATCAGCTAAAACCAAAAACTTAGTACCTGCTGCTGTAGTAGGTAAATTATTTGTTGCTTCTTTTGCCTTGTTTTTTGTTGAGAGTTTTACACTTATAGATAAAGATTTATTTATTGTTCCCCTAATGTGTATTTTGTGTGTTGCAATACCATTTGTACTAGTGACTATAGCTCCAAGATTTATACCTGCAGCTGAAGTTAATCTTTTTTTTTTATTGGAGACTATTATTGGCCCTGTTTGGGTCTGGGTTATTATTAATGAGCAACCTAGCATAGAAACACTCCAGGGTGGAGCAATTATAATTACTACCATTGCAATACATTCATTTTTAAAATTAAGAAAAAATTAAACTTGTCACAATTAAGACTTGATTTAATAATACATCGCGAATAGTTACAGCTTCTTATGAACAAAGTTTTAAAAAATTCTTGGGCACTATTTTTAGGTATGGGATGTATTATGATGGCCTACGGTTTTCAGGGATCTCTCTTAGGAGTAAGAGCAGTGCAAGAGGAATTTAGTTTGACCTCAACTGGTTTCATGATGTCGGGGTATTTTGTTGGATATTTTATAGGTGCAGCAACTATTCCCAATATTATATCAAGAGTTGGGCATATAAGAGTTTTTGCAGCATTTGCATCATTGTCATCTTTGGTCATTTTAATGCACTCGATAATTGTCAGTCCTTTGGTGTGGTTTTTTTTAAGAGTTCTTACTGGGATAAGTATGGTTTGTATTTATACTGTTGCTGAAAGCTGGCTTAACGATAGATCAAGTAATAAAAATAGAGGAAGTGTTTTGTCAATCTACATGGTCATATTGTATGGGACAATGGGAGTCGGGATGTTTTTACTAAACTTTAGTAGTCCTCTAAATTTTGAACCCTTTATTCTAGTTTCTGTAATTACATCAATTGCATTAATTCCTATTTTGCTGACTAAAAAAAAACCACCAACATTTAAAAGAATTAAAGTTATGACACTCAAAGATCTGTATGAATCATCCCCTTTTGGAATGGTGAGCTCCTTTTTTTATGGAACAATACAGGCTGCACTTTTTACCCTATTAGCTGTGTATGCAACCTCTATGAATTTTACGATATTAGAAATTTCAATTGTAACTTTTCTGTTAGCTATATCTGGAGCTGTTTCTCAATTTCCAGTAGGAAAAATATCAGATATGTATGATCGAAGAAAAGTAATAGTTTTCGCTAGTTTCGGTGCGGCAGCTTTTGCAATTATAACAATTTTAGTTACTAGACAGATGTATTTGCCAGGTGGACTAGCAACAAGTAAAACTTGGTTCTATATTTTTTTGGTTCTTTTTTCATTTTGTAGTTTGCCGATGTTTTCTTTAATCTTAGCACACACTAATGATTTCATTCCAAAAGAAAAATTTGTAGCTGCTGGTGCGGGTCTCCAGTTTGTATTTGGTTTAGGTGCGATGAGTGGTCCATTTTTATGTTCAATATTCATGGATTTGGTTGGTCCAAATGGATTTTTTGTTTTTTTATTTTTTTTTCACTCTGTAATTGGTCTTTTTGGTATGTACAGAATGAAAGTAAGAAAAACTGTTGAAAATCCCGATTCTCAGTTTGTAGCGATGCCCCAAACAATTACTCCAGCTGGTATTGAGCTAAATCCATCAACAGAACACATTGAAGAGCCTTATTCTGATAAGGTTAAGGAAATACTTGAGAGAAAAGGTGTAAAATATAAAAAAGAGGATGAGCAGGCCAAAACAGACAATCAGATCAATTAATTATCCCTTTCAGGTTGTAGCTTTAAAAGCCTAATTTAAATAATATTTTTAAAAATTTTCTATTGAATAATAATTATTTCTCTAGTGAAATAATGTTTTTATAAATGAAAACAAAAAAAAAAATACGAACTAGAACAATTAAAGAAAAGCATGGGTTATCAAAGATTGCTTCCTTTACTACAAAATCTATTACCTCTGCAATATCAAATTATAAAAAAAATAAAGAACAAAACAAAATTAGGGCAATAAAATTACAAAAACTTGAGGAAAGAAATTCATTTTTAAAAGAAAAAAAAGATTTAAAAGTCTGGGAAGATAAATTACTTAAAGAAAATAATAAACTAAAAGCAATTGAAGATGAAATTAAATTAAAAGAAAAAGAGATAAAATTAAAAGATGAAAAACAAAAAATCGAGAGTGAAAGATTAGTAAGAAAAGATGAAGAATTAGTTCTGGTAGCAAAAGAATTAAGAGAGAAAGAAAAACAATTAAAAATTCGAGAAGAAGAGCAAAATAGAAAAGATATTGACTTAAAGGTAAGAGAAGACGAATTACATCAAAGAGATCTTAAAGAACAAAGACGTAAAAATAGAGAATTAAAAAGATTAAAAGAAGAGGAAGAAAAAGAGAAAGAAATTGAATATATTAAAATTAGAGAGTGGGAAGATAAATTCGACAGAGAACAAAAACTTAGGGAACAAGAGGAAATGAGAAGAGAGCAAAGATTAATACAAAAAGAGATGGAAAGACGTGCTAAATTCGACAATGTAGATAATAATTCGGATAGTTCTTTAAGCCAATTAGAAAAATTTAGTATCGACAAATCGAAAAAAAACTAAGAAAAGATCAATCGCTTTATTTTTATTGTTTTGGAAAATAATCTTTTAAATCTCCGTCTCTAAATACATCTGCTGTACTACAATGAAGTCCTCCTCCAAACGCGTACGCATCTCTTAAATCAATCGGAATAACTTCCATCCCTAATTTATCAAGTTGTTCTGCTTGATATTTTTCACTTTTTTCTACACAGACTGTTTTTGGATCTAAAACTAGTACATTCATAGAGAGCCAAACTGAAGAGTAACAAAGAGGTGGTGGTTCATTGTGTGCAGGTTGAGCAGCATCAATTATTTCCCATCCATTTTTCTCAAAAAGTTTTCTTTGATCCTTTGGTAATCTTCTTTGAGGGTTATTGATTATTAATCCTTCTTTAATCGGGGTAAAAGTAGCATCTATATGTATTGGATATGGATCCCCTGGAAAGTTTACTGCATGGACTCTATGGTCTTTATAATGTCTCTTTAACCAATCTATGCCTTTTAAATTTGTGGTAAATCCATGTTGAACTATTAAATCTTTTCCGAATCTTAAAACATCTGCAGCATCAAATAAAGGTTCCTCCTCAGTAGTTACAAAAAACTTTTCTTCAGTCCATTGAAGTCTTTTTTGTATGCCAATTTTCTCTGACAAATAATCTTTTCTATAATCAGCATCAGTCAATCTTGGCTTTGGGGCAGACTCATGTCTCATATTTGAATCTTCTTCATAATATCTTTTTAAAAGAGGTCGATAACATAAATACTCAAACCATCTACATCTATAGCTCATTGTTGCTTCTAAGATTTCATTTCCTACTGTAAGTAGGACATCTCTTGGAGGCATACAACCAAACATTGTTTCTGTTTCCCAATCCGGTGTAGAAATTTTTTGATTAAAATTAATTGGTTCTGGTCTATCTACTTTGATACCCCTTTTTTCTAAAATATTTGAAAAATTATTTAATAGTTCGTTTGCTTTATCCACAGTATCTTGCATTCTTGGACCAAATTTTCCTTTCATGTCCGAGTCCTCTGGGACTTTTGCGTCTAAAGCGGGTTCGGGTGCAGGTATACAAGTGCCATCTGCCCTACCCACTATTACATGTTTTAGTGGATCCCATTCATTCCAGCTATTTACTATTGTGTTTTTTTTAACCATTTCATCTGATAACTAGTGATATAATTTTTTTTTTTCAATGAAATTTTAATTTAATGCAATGTGTCTCTTATTCCATCTCATTATTAAACTATAATAAAAAAGTGAGATAAAAAGAAAAAATCCACCAACTATTGTGTTTGTTGTTGGAATTTCATTTATGCCAAATAATGGTAGCCAAACCCAAAAAATTCCACCTATTACTTCAGTCAATGATAGTAAAGTTAATTCTGCTGCAGGAATTGCTTTTGATCCAATTGCATATAAAATCATTCCCATACACACCAAAGTTCCATGTAGCGAGAACAATGAGGAGTTATAACTTGTCGAAAAAAATGGTTGGTTTTTAAATAATATTACCGAAGCAGCTAAAACAAAACAAAACAAACCAGCAATGGCTACTGTTGTAAACTTAGGAGTTTCTTTTCTCCATCTCAAAGTCACAGAAAATATTGAAAAACCAATAGAAGAGGTAATACCGAAAATAAATCCTACAATCGAATTTTTTTCATTATTTCCAATAGCCATAATTACAATTCCTATTGTCGCAATAAATATTGAAATCCATACATTTAGGCTAATTTTTTCCTTTAAAAAAAGAAATGCAAGTAAAGCAGTAAAAAAAGGCATTGCAGCTAAACATAATAAAGTGATTGCTGCACTAGTATTCGTTATTGAGTATATAAATGAAATCATAGCCACACCTAACCCACAACCACCAATTATTCCTGATTTACCTACTTTTTTGTAATTTTTATAAAAATTTAGACCTTCCTCAAAATATAAATAAAGATTTAAAAGAATGAAAATCGTTAAACCCCTTCCAAAGATATACTGCCACGGCACTAGATTAGGATCATCCATATATCTTACTACCAGAGGACCAAACGACCAGATAAGACCTGCAAATAATACAATTGGAACTGCTATTTTTTCATTTTTAAGTTCTAACATTTATACGTATTTAATTCTATTTAGTTTCAACTACAACAAAAATAAATATTGTGGAAAAAAAATTTTCATTTTTTGACACTTTTTAATATTTAAAAGATAAATGGTAAGGTTTATACTTTAATTGTATATAAAAAATATGGATTTGGAAATAATAAATATCGCAGCTAATTCAAAAAATAATAAGGATATTAAAAATCATACTCACTATTCAAAGTTAAAAAATTCTACATGTGGAGATGAAATTCAAATAAAATTGATAATAAAAGAAGATAAGATAATTAATTTTGGTTATCAAACAGCCTCTTGTATATATTGTCAAGCATCTGCAAGCATACTTTCAAAGATCTCTATAAATAGTAAAAAAGGTGAAATTGTTAAGTTATGTGATGATGCAAAATTATTCTTTTATAAAGATAAAAAAAAATTTAATGATAATCTAAAATTATTTTCAAATTTATTTATAGAAGAGAACCTTGCCCGAAAAGATTGTATATTATTACCTTTCAAAGCACTTAAAAAAATAGTATCAAACTAATTCTTATGGGTAATATCAAGCAATCTTTATTAGCTGGTTTATTTTCGATAATTACAATCGGAATACTAACCGGACTCACTTACAAAACTGAATTAGGTATTTTTTTACTAGCCTCTTTTGGATCATCAATGGTTTTATTATATGGATATCCTGAAAGTCCATTCGCTCAACCTAAAAATGTATTTTTTGGACACGTCATAACTACTTTGGTAGGATTATTTTTTTTATATCTAATCCCGCTTCCAATATTTTTAACAATCCCTTTAGCTGTAGGTTTGGGAGTAGGCTTAATGATATTTTTTAATGTTACCCATCCACCGGCGGGGGGGAATCCGATTATTGTAATAATTGGTAGTGTCTCACTTGATTATCTTTTAAGCCCAGTAATAACTGGCTCAGTGATAATTATTGTTTTTGCGATAGTAATCAATCGTTTTATTTTAAAAAAAATATACCCAAGCAAAAAATAATTTATTTGCTTGATCCTTAAAAATAGGGTTAGATGTGGCAATTTAATTTTTAATTACAGAGGAGATTTAATGAAAATATTATGCATACTGTATGATGATCCAAAAGGAGGGATGCCAAAATCCTATGCTTTATCAGAACTTCCAAAAATAGATAAGTATCCGGATGGTATGACACTTCCTTCACCTAAAGGAAGAGATTATACACCAGGTCAATTATTAGGATGTGTTTCTGGTGAACTTGGTTTAAGAAAATTTTTAGAAAGTAACGGACATGAATTTGTTGTTACAAATAGTAAAGATGGAGATGGGTGTGAAGCTGATAAACATATAGTTGATGCAGATATCGTTATATCTCAACCTTTTTTTCCTTACTACTTAACTAAAGAAAGAATAGCTAAAGCCAAAAATTTAAAAATGGCAATAACAGCTGGTATTGGTTCTGACCACGTTGACTTACAAGCAGCAATGGATAACAAAATTGATGTTGTTGAAGTAACTTATTGTAATTCAAGGTCAGTTGCTGAGCATATTGTTATGATGATTGTCTCTATGGTAAGAGATTATCACAACCAACACCGAATTGTAAATGAGGGTGGTTGGAATATTGCTGATGCTGTTCAAAGATCTTATGATGTTGAAGGTATGCATATTGGTACTGTTGCGGCAGGAAGAATAGGATTGGATGCGTTAAGAAAAATGAAACCATTTGATACGCATTTGCATTATTTTGATAGACACAGACTACCTGATAGTGTTGAAAAAGAACTTAATTTAACATTTCATGAAACTGTAGAATCAATGGTTAAAGTTTGTGACGTAGTAACAATCAACTGTCCACTTCACCCAGAAACAGAAAACTTGTTTGATGATGCTATGATAAGCAAAATGAAAAAAGGTGCTTATATTGTTAATACAGCTCGAGGAAAAATTTGTAATCGAGATGCAATAGCAAAAGCTCTGAAGAGTGGTCAATTAAGTGGTTATGCTGGTGATGTGTGGTTCCCTCAACCTGCACCAAATGATCACGTGTGGAGAAGTATGCCAAATCACGGTATGACGCCTCACACTTCTGGTACATCTTTAACTGCACAATCAAGATATGCAGATGGAGTTAGAGAGATATTAGAATGTTTCTTCGATGGTAAAGAAATTAGAAATCAGTATTTGATTGTCAAAGATGGTCAGTTAGCTGGTATGGGAGCTCACTCATACAGTAAAGGTTCAGCTACTGGTGGATCTGAAGAAGCAGCGAAATACAAAAAAAAATAATTCGTAAATTAAGTTATTAAAGGTAGCCAATTTTAAATAGGCTACCTTTAATACGATGGACTTATCATAACAATTTTGTTTATGATATTTAATGAAATATTTTATAATAATTTTCATAATTTTTACTAATATTAATTTTTCACACTCAGCTCAAAAAGATAAAGCATATTTTGCCGGTGGTTGTTTTTGGTGTATGGAAGAGTCTTTTGAAAAATTAAATGGTGTAGAAGAAGTAATTTCAGGTTATTCGGGTGGAGTTACTGAGAACCCAACATACAAAGAGGTGACGTATGGAAATACTGGTCACTTTGAGGTGGTAGAAGTTGTTTATAATAAAAAAATTATTTCATATGAAAAGTTACTTGAAAATTTTTGGATTAATATAGATCCGTTTGACTCTTATGGACAGTTTTGTGACAAAGGTTATAGTTACAGATCGGTTGCATTTTATCAAAACACTAATGAAAAGAAATTAATAGAAAAAAATATTAAAGAATTAGAAAACAGATTTAATAAAAAAGTTGTTACATACATTCGAGGTTTTGAAAAATTTTATAGAGCTGAAGAGTATCATCAGGACTTTTATAAGATTAAGCTAGAAAGATATTTAAGATATAAAAAAGCTTGTGGCAGAGAAGAAATTTTAAAAAGAATTTGGAGTCAATAGTTTCTATGGAAAATACTATAAATTGGAATTTTGATAACTCTTATTCAAGACTATCTGATGCTTTTAAAGAACATATTAAACCTGTAGCTGTAAAGAATCCTGAATTGGTTATAATTAACGAAAGTTTAGCTAAAGAATTAGATCTAGATCTAACAAAAATTAATAAAGACAAACTATCATCTTTATTTACAGGAAATACTCTTCCTGAGGGTAGTAATACAATTGCTCAAGCATATGCAGGACATCAGTTTGGCCATTTTACAATGCTTGGTGATGGTAGAGCAATATTAATAGGTGAACATATAACTAATGGTAATAAAAGATTTGATATTCAATTAAAAGGGTCAGGTAAAACATCATTCTCAAGAAATGGTGATGGTAGAGCAGCATTAGGCCCAATGTTAAGAGAATATATTATAAGTGAGGCAATGCATAATCTCAACATTCCTTCAACAAGAAGTTTAGCGGTAGCAAAGACAGGTGAAAAAATAATGCGAGATACTTTACTTGAAGGTGCTATTCTAACTAGAGTCGCTTTAAGTCATATTAGGGTTGGAACTTTTCAATATATTGCAGCAAGAGATAAAAAGGATGAGTTAGAGCTATTATTGAATTATGTAATTAATAGACATTACCCAAAACTGGTAAATTCAAAAAATAAAGCAATAGATCTTTTAATTGATCTTATGAATAAACAAACTGATCTAGTAGTCAACTGGATGAGAGTGGGTTTCATTCACGGTGTTATGAACACAGACAATATGTCAATTTCAGGAGAAACAATTGACTATGGCCCATGTGCTTTTATGGATACATATGATCCTAAAACTGTTTTTAGTTCTATTGATCATATGGGAAGATACGCTTACTGCAATCAACCAATTATTACAAAGTGGAATTTATCAAGATTTGCAGAATGTCTAATTCCTATGATTGATGAAAATCAAAAAAAGGCAATCGAGATTGCTACTGAAATAATTAATACTTTTGAAAAAAATTATGAAGAAAAGTGGCTTGAAATGATGAGAAAAAAAATTGGTTTACTAGGAAATCACAGCACAGACAAAACTTTAATTCTAGATTTATTAACTTGGATGCATCAAAAAAAAGTTGACTATACAAATACTTTTTGCCATTTGATGAAATTTAAAGTTCAAGAAGAAGAAGACTTTCAAGATAGAGCTTTTAAAGATTGGAAAAAGAGGTGGAATGAAAGGCTGGTAATAAATAATAATTCTATTGAAAAAAGTATAGCATTGATGAGGACTGTTAACCCCCTTGTAATCCCAAGAAATGATAAAGTAGAAGAAACTTTAGATCTAGCAAATAAAAATAACTTTAAAATGCTTTTTGAGTTTTTAGAAATTTTGAAAACCCCTTACGAAGAGCTGAAAAATACGTATAAGTATCAAATTCCAAATGAAAATAACAAAGAGTATAAAACTTTTTGTGGAACTTAATTAAAGAACATAAGGCTCAGGTCGTGCTTTTTTTCCAAGAACTCTCTCAACAGCCATATTAGAAATATCAATCGACTGATAAGCACCAGTGGTTATTAATTCCGTTAGGGCTCTTCCTATACCAGGTGCTTGCATCAATCCTCTACCAGTAAAACCTGTAGCCAAATAAACGTTGTCAAATTTAGGATGTTTGCCCACTACAGCATTGTTATCTAATCTGTTACAATCATAATATCCTGCCCATCCTCCTGTTAATTTTAATTCCTCAAAAATTGGAATTCTATTTGCGAGTGCAGGCCAAACTAGTTCTTCAAAATCATCCCATGCAGGTTCTAAATCTTTTGCATCAAATACCGATTTTGGTGATCCCGCTAAATACTCTTTTCCTTCAGGTCTCCAATAAACTCCTGAAGGTAAATCTCCAGTTAAAGGCATTTCAGGAATATGTTTAGGACACTTCACACGAAATACAGTATGTTTTTGTGGTTCTACTGGTATATCTTCAAGTAATTCTTTAGTCCAACAACCAGCAGCTGAAATGATAGTTTTAGCTTTTATTTCAGAGAGAGATTTTATATTTCCCTTGATAAATTCTGCTCCAAGTTCGGTAGCTTTACTTTTTAATGCGTTATGAAACATAAAAGGATCTATCCAACCTTCACTTTGATTATCGGTAAACGTAGCTGTTTCTATTCCATCAGCGTTTATGTAAGGAAAGTGTTTTGATAACTCAGAACCTTTAATATTCTTTGTGCCAGCTTCACATGCATGATGATTTTCTAGAGCCTTATATTGTTCTTCTGCATGTTCAGGTCCAAACATTAATAGATAGCCATTGGGCACCATACTTGCCGTAGGATTTGGGTTTTTTTCAGTCTTTAGCAATTCTGGAATTTGAAAAATAAACTCTCTTGCAAATTTTCCTAATAGAATATTTTCTTTTTGAAAAAATTGTCTTCTAAAACCACCTAATGATAATGGAAATGATGCTGATTTATAAGTTGGATCCCTTTCTATAACTTTAACTTTTCTACCTTCTTTTGACAAAAAGTAAGCAGTTGCTGCACCAATAATACCTCCACCAACTATTACAACATCGTCCATAAATTAATTTAATATAACCAAGTTAATATTTAGAAATAGTGCATAGAAACACCAAAGTAAATAGGGAATCATTAAATAGTAACTTAATTTGTTAACGGATTTAAATCTTATGATTAACAAAAAAATAAATATTATTAATGTTATTAAAACTAACATAGCTAGAAATATTTTATGCAATGCAAAAAAAACAATACTCCAAGTTGTATTTATAATTATATGAATAAAATAAATATAAACTGTATTCATATCTCGATTTTTACTATGCCAGAAGTTCCAGACTGCAACAGTCATCATAAAGTACAAAATAGTCCAAACAGGAGCAAAAACCCAATCTGGTGGATTTAAACTTGATTTAATAAGCGTTGAATACCAAGGTTCTTTTAAATTAATTGATACTGCACCTCCAATGAATGAGGCTGAAAAAGTTATTATAAAAAAAAGAATAAATGATAAAATTTTATTTTTTAGCATAAAGGTATTATATATCTTTAAAGGATGAATAAAAAAACAATTTGGATCACAGGTGGCAGTACAGGTATTGGTAAAGCACTAGCATTAAAGTTCGCTAATGAAGGTTGGAATGTTGCAATATCTGCTAGGAGAGAGAATCTTCTAAAAGAAATAGCTGATACCAATGCCAATATCAGCTCATTTCCATTAGATGTTACGGATAAAACTAAATGTAAGCAAGTCTTCGAGGAAATAAAAAATAAATTTGAAAATATTGATATTTGTTTTTTTTCTACAGGTACTTGGAATCCTAAAAAAGAAAAAGATATCGATGTTGAGCAGATTGAAAATGTATTTAAGATTAATTTTTTTGGAACATTAAATAGTATTAAGGCTGTAGAGGAATATTTTAAAAATAAGAAAGGTGGAAAAATTGCTATAGTTTCATCTATAGCAGGCTATAGAGGGCTACCTAATTCGACAGGTTATGGCCCGTCAAAATCAGCTTTGAATAATTTGGCTGAGAGTTTATATTTTGATTTTGGTCGTTCAAATGTACGTGTCTGTTTAGTTTCTCCTGGTTTTATCAAAACTCCTATGACAGATAAAAATGATTTTAAAATGCCTTTTTTAAAAACTGCAGAGTATGCCGCTGATAAAATTTATGATGGATTAGTAAACAAAAATATCTTTGAGATCCATTTTCCAAAATCTTTAACATTAATACTTAAATTTTTTAGTTTTTTACCGAGTAAATTATATTTTGGTCTAATAGGTAAAATGACAAAGTATCAGAAAAAAAATTAGTCTTTAACAAAAACGACGGTTAATTCTGCTACCTTAAAACCAAATTTAGTCATCGTTGCTTTATTTATGGCTACTCTTTCGTCTTGTTTAAAAATCCAATCATCGAAAGTAATTTTCATTTGTTTACCTTTTACAGGAACTAATAAAACATACTCAAATTTGAACGCTGGACCATAGGAATACCCCTTTGCTTTACCAACTACATCACCAGCTGTACCTTCATAATTATTTTCATCAATTTTGGTAATTTGCCATTGTCTTGTTTGTATTTCACCATCGTCCCAATTAAATTTTTCATCAAGGATTAATTGATTTCCATTCCATTTACCATCTAAATCTGCCGAGAACTGTCTTATAACTTTTCCAGATCGATTTTGTAAAACACCCCATGCTTTTACATTACCTGATAAGTATTCCTCAATTATTAATCTTGGTTTTTTATTTATAAAGTCTTCTGGTTTCATTGTATTATTTGAACAGTTTGTAATTAAGAATAAAGAAATTATCAATAAAATTGGTTTAATAAGTTTTATATCACGCATGGTCTCATCTGTTATTTATTCTGTATAGAAAATTGAATTAAATCAATATTTTTTGATTTAAAACCTGCCTCGCAGTATGATAAGTAAAATTCCCACATCCTTTTGAATGTTAAATCAAAACCTTGTTTTTTAATCAACTCCCACTTCCTGTTAAATTCATTCCTCCAAATAGCTAGTGTATTTGAGTAATGATCAGCATAAGACTCGTAAGATTTTATAGTTAAACCGTTGTTTGAAACATACTTATCTATACTGCCTTTGTTTGGAAGAAAGCCGCCAGGAAAAATATATTTTTGAATGAAATCTTGTTTGTATTTGTATCTGTCAAAAAGATTATCATCAATTGTTATTGCTTGGATAGCAGCACTTCCATTACTTGATAAATTATTTTTAATTGTTTTAAAGTAACCTTCCAAATAATTTTGACCTACCGCCTCAATCATTTCTATAGATGCAATAGAATTATATTTATCTTTCAAATCTCTGTAATCCTTTATTTGAATGTTAACTTTTTCATTTAATCCGCACCTGTAAATTCTCTCTTTAGCATATTCAAATTGTTTTTTTGAAATTGTTATACAGTCTAATTTCACATCATACTTTTTACCAAGATACTCGGCAAAACCTCCCCAACCACAACCTATTTCTAAAACTTTATCTCCAATTCCAGGTTTAATTAAGTCTATCAATTTTTGATATTTATTATTTTGCGCGTCAGATAAATCTTTATTTTTTTCATCAAATATCGCACTTGAGTAAGTTAGCGTTTTGTCTAACCATAAAGAAAAAAATTCATTACCAAGATCATAGTGTTTTGAAATGTTAGCTTTGCTTCTATTTTTTGTATTTTTTATGAAAATATTTTTCAAGTAATTGATAAAAGGGAAATCTAGCAGTCCAGAAAATTTATGAATTTGTTTAATATTCCTTGCTGTTATCTCTATCAAATTGGATAAATTATTCGTCTCAAAATGGTCATTCATGTAGGATTCTGCAAGACCTACACTACCTGATTTAATTAAATTAAAAGTAAAGTTTTTATTTTTTATCTTTATATTAGCTTTTAAAGTATCTTTGATATTCCCAAAACTATAGTTTTTACCATCGTAATTAGTTAGCTCTAAATGACCAACTTTTATATCTTTTAAAATGCTAAAGACTATTTTATCTGAAACAGTATTTAAATTCATTAACTCTCAAAAGTAACATTATTCTTAATTTTTAATTTTTTTTGAATAAATTTAATACCTTTGGTCCACAGTTTAAACGCTTCAAAATGTATCGCAGATATTATTTTAAAAGTCATAAGTGGGTGTTTTATATATGATTTTAATAATTCTTTACTATTTAAGTCTTTTCTTTTTCCATCCTGAGATGCATACAAGATTTTTTCATCAAACTGGTATTGATCTATAATAACAGATATTCTTTCACAGGGTTTTAGAATTCTAAAAAAATAATTACAATCCATCTCTATGAACGGTGACACATGAAATTTTTTCGAACAGTTATGTTGAAAAAGTTTAGTGTCATCTTCAATTTTAAAAATATATGTATGTTGTTCACCAAATGTATTCTTAACTTCGTACAAAATAGCACTTAATTTATTATTAACGTCGTAGATAAAAAAAACACTTAAGGGATTAAAAACATATCCAAAAATTCTTGGATAACACAAAAGTTTTATTCTTATATCTTTCGAGCTAATATTATTTTCTTCTAAATTTTTTTTTACCCATGAAATTAATGAAGATCCATCTCTATCACCATGATCTTTTTCAAAAAAACTTATTAAATTAAATTTGTTAAATGAAAAAAATTTAATATTTTTATCTAGATGGTCTAACTCTGATAAGTCTATTAGAAGTGAAAATACACTATATTTAAAAAAATGAGTTTTGGGTTTAAATCTTTTGTGAATAACTGTGCCATTATAAATTGAACTAGTCATTTAAGTTTTTTAACATTTCAATAGATGATTTTATGCCATCCTCATGAAAACCGTAACCGAAATAACTTCCACAAAATAATATATTTTCTCTATTTTGAATACTTTTTAAATTTTTTTGATTATCTAGAGCTTTTTGATCGTAATAAGGATGTGTAAAATTAATTTTTTTTATAATTTTATCCTCAGATATTTTTTTAATAGGATTTAGGGTTAAAAATATATTTTTTTCATTTTTTAAGTTTTGAAGAAGATTTAACCAGTATGAAAGTGAGTTTTTGCTTGTATTCTCTTTATCAACAAAAGAATTCCATGAGGACCATACATCTTTATTTTTGGGCATTATGTTTTCATCTGTATGCAATATTGCTAAATTTTCTCTGTAACTAAAATTTGATAAAATATTTCTTTCCTCATCTGATGGATTATCTATTAAATTTAAGGCCTCATTTGCATGAGTCGCAAGAATGACCTTGTCATAATGAAAAAATTCATTGTTACCACCATAATAAACTTGTAATCCAGATGAGATTCTTTTGACAGATTTTATCATATAATTTTTGTAATATTGACCGCTGATTAATGATAAAACTTTATCAACATATGCTCTGCTTCTTTGAGACACAGTGTACCACTGAGGTCTGTTTTTAATTTTAAATAAGCCATGATTTTGAAAAAATTTCAAAAAAAAATTCATAGGCATTTTTCCAGCCTCATAAGGCGGCATAGACCAAATAGCAGATACCATAGGTATAATGTGATAATTAATAAAACCTCTAGACCACTTATTGTTTTTTAAAAAATCATCTAAAGTTATTTTTTGATCGATTTCTGAAATATTATCACAAGTTTTATAAAATTTTAAAATATCAAAAAACATTTTGAGAAATTCAATATTTACTAAATTAGATTTATTAGCAAAGATTCCCGATAAACCTTTGCCACAATACTCATAATTAGAATCTTCTACAGAAACAGAAAATGACATGTCGCTTTTTTCAATTTCAATATCAATCTCTTTAAAAAAATTTATTAAATTTGGATATGTCTGATGATTAAATACAATAAATCCCACGTCGACAGATACTTTTTTTTTATTAAGAATTACATCAACGGTATAAGAGTGACCGCCAAAATGATCCTCTCTCTCAAAAAGATCTACTTGATGATTTTTTGATAAGTAATAAGCTGCGCTTAAGCCTGATATACCTGAGCCAATTACAGCTACTTTCATTAATTAAGCTGCATCTTCTTTAAATTCATCCATACTAGGACAAGTACAAAAGATATTCTTATCTCCATAAACATTATCTACTCGTGCAACTGGTGGCCAAAATTTATTTAATTTTAAAAATTTTGCTGGATAAGCTGCTTCTTCTCTTGAATATTTATGCTTCCAGTCATCTGAAGCAAGCTCCATATCTGTATGAGGAGCATTCTTAATTGGATTATCAACTTTATCAAATTTTCCAGACTTAATTTTATCTATTTCTAGTTTTATATTAATTAATGTGTCACAAAATCTGTCAAGCTCTGATAAACTTTCACTTTCAGTTGGTTCAATCATCATTGTCCCAGCAACTGGCCATGACATTGTTGGAGCATGAAATCCGTAATCAATTAATCTTTTTGCGATATCTTCTTCAGTAATTCCGGTCTCAGACTTAATTGTTCTGATATCAATTATACATTCATGTGCAACATTGCCTTTTGAACCTTTATATAAAATAGGAAAATGATCTTTAAGTCTATTAGCAATATAATTGGCGTTTAGAATTGCAACTTTGGTAGCTAGTTTAAGTCCTTCAGACCCCATCATCTTAATGTACATCCATGAAATCGACAAAATACTTGAGCTTCCCCATGGAGCAGCAGAAACTGCACCAATTCCAGTTGCAGGTCCACAATCTTTGACAACAGGATGATTAGGCAAATAAACTTGTAAATGTCTTTTGCATGCAATAGGTCCCATTCCAGGTCCTCCTCCGCCATGTGGTATGCAAAAAGTTTTGTGTAAGTTAATATGACAAACATCAGGACCAAAATTTCCAGGTTTTGCAATTCCTACTAGAGCATTCAAATTTGCTCCATCCATATATACTTGACCTCCATGTTTGTGAATTAAATCACAAATGTCTGATATTTTTTCCTCAAAAACTCCGTGTGTAGATGGATAGGTGACCATTAATGCTCCAAGATTCTCAGAATGTAATTCTGCTTTTTTCTTTAAATCCTCAAAATCAACATTTCCCTCTTTATCGCAATTGACTACAACAACTTTCATTCCAACCATTTGGGCACTTGCTGGATTGGTCCCATGTGCTGAACTCGGTATTAAACATATATTTCTATTATTATCGCCTCTATCTAAATGATATTTTCTTATTACCATTAAACCTGCATATTCACCTTGGGCACCTGCATTAGGTTGAAGTGAAACTCCTGAGAAACCAGTGATTGATCTTAACCAATTTTTAAGATCTGTGAACATTGTTCTGTATCCTTCCATCTGTTCAATAGGCACAAATGGGTGGGGCTCTGCTAATTCTCTCCATGAGATAGGTATCATTTCAGCAGTAGCATTTAATTTCATTGTACATGAACCTAGGGCAATCATAGTTCTATTGAGAGCTATATCTTTATCTTCTAACTTCTTAAGATATCTAAGCATTTCTGTCTCTGAATGATATGAATTAAAAACAGGATGTTCTAAATATTTAGAAGTTCTTAATAAATTTTTTGGTAAATTAGGTAAACTTACTGTAGGGTCTTCTTTTTTGATGGACTCCGCAGCATTAAAAATTTTTAATAATTGATTTACTCTATAAACATTTTTCTTTTCATCAAAAGAAACAGCAAGCATTTCAGAATTTACTTTTCTGATATTCACCTTTTGAGCCAAAGCATTTTTATAAATTTGATCAGTCTTTTCTTTAGTAATAATTGTTACAGTATCAAAAAAATAATCTGAATATAGTTCGTATCCAGATTGCTTTATCTTATCTGCAAAATTTTTTGCTAATTGAGATACTCTCTCAGAAATATTTCTTATTCCATTTGGACCATGATATATAGCATATGCTGCGGAGACTATTGCTAATAAAGCTTGGGCAGTACAAATGTTGCTTGTAGCTTTATCTCTTCTGATATGTTGCTCCCTAGTCTGTAGTGACAATCTGTAAGCTTTATTTCCATGTCTATCGACTGAAACACCAACTATTCTTCCTGGCATAGATCTTTTATATTCATCTTTGGTAGCAAAAAAAGCTGCATGCGGTCCTCCATAACCCATCGGAATACCAAATCTTTGAGAACTACCAACTGCAATATCAGCTCCGAGCTCCCTTGGTGTTTTTAGTTTAGCAAGAGCTAGAAGATCACATGCTAAAATTGCTTTACCATTTTTTTTATGAATCTTGCTTATTGCCTCACTAGGATCCTTAATATCACCTAAAGTTCCAGGGTACTGTAAAATTCCACAAACAATATCTTCTTTTAACTGTTCTAAAACTTTATCCTCATTTCCAACAAGAACTTTTAAGCCCATGGGCTCTGCTCTGGTTTGTATAACATTGATTGTTTGTGGATGACAATCTTCAGAAACAAAAACTAAATTGCTGTCACTTTTATTAAGTCTATGACTTAAACCCATTGCCTCTGCTGCCGCTGTACCCTCGTCAAGCAAAGATGCGTTTGCAATATCCATACCTGTAAAATCAACAATCATTTGTTGGAAGTTTAATAACATTTCTAATCTTCCTTGAGCTACCTCAGGCTGATATGGTGTATAAGAAGTATACCAACCTGGGTTTTCTAATATATTTCTTAAAATGACATACGGCGTATACGTTCCATAATAACCCATACCAATAAAATTTGAGTAAATTTGATTTTTTTTCGAAATTTCTTTTAGTTTCCTTAATGCTTCATATTCTGAATTTGACTCACCAATATTTAACTCACCCTTAAACTGTATTTTTTCTGGTACAGTGTTGTCTATTAAATCACCCAGAGATTTATAATTTAAATTTTTTAACATTTTTAATTGATCATCTTCTGAGGGACCAATGTGCCTTTTCAAAAAATCTTTTTGTGAATTTTGTAACATTATGCGGAGCTCTCCTTTGCAAATATATCGTATTCGTCTTTATTCATTAAAGTATCCATCTCTGACTTATCTTTAATTTTTAATTTAAAGAACCAGGCAGAGTTTTCTGGATCCTGATTTATTTTTGATGGGTCATCAACAATAGATTGATTTAAATCAACAACCTCACCGCTTACCGGTGTGTATACATCACTTGCAGCTTTTGTAGATTCAACTACCCCTGCTGTTCCATCCTTTTCTACATTAGATCCTTTTTCTGGAAGTTCTGCAAAAACTATATCTCCAAGCATTTCTGTTGCATGCTTAGTTATCCCAATAGTAGCTATTTCTCCCTCTAATTTAATCCACTCGTGTTCCTTAGAATATTTTACTTCACTCATTAGTTAACTCCTTTTACATAACTCTTTTTATAAAAAGGCAAACCACAAATTGTAGCTGGATGCTTTTTACCTCTAACCTCTAAAAATATTTTAGTATCTTTTTTAGAAAATTTATTTTCCACATATCCCATGGCTACAGGGCCATTGACACTTGGTCCAAAGGTTCCACTTGTTATTTCACCAATTTCTAAATTAGATTCATTGTATATTTTAGTTTTTTCTCTAGCAATTATTCTTCCCTCTGGTTTTATCCCTACTCTTATCTTATTCACTCCATGGTTTAACTGTTTAGTAATTATATCTGATCCAATAAAGTTTCCTTTTAAGATTCTCTCTTTTGAAATTGCCCATTTTAAATTTGCCTCCACTGGAGTTTTATCTTTACTTAATTCATGACCATATAAGCACAGACCAGCTTCCAATCTTAATGTATCACGTGCTCCAAGACCAATTAATTTTGCACCTTTATCGATTAATCTTCTTGTAAACCTATCTGCAAATTCATTAGTTAGTGATACCTCGAAACCATCTTCACCTGTATATCCTGATCTCGTAACGTAAATGTTGTGATCATCCAGGGTAAACCAATTGCCTGACATAAAATTTAAATTTTCAACACCTTGGATAACACTTTTTAAAATTTCTACAGATTTGGGTCCTTGGATTGCAATTAAAGATCTTTCCTCATCCAAAATCATTTTATATTTATCGTTCAATAGTTCTTTTAAAATTTTATAATCATTTTCTTTGCAAGCAGCATTTAGAATTATTAAAAAGCCATCTTTAATTTTAGTGATTATTAAATCATCATAAATTCCAGCATTGTCACTCATTAAAAAACTATATTTTGAGTGATTTAGTTTTAAATTTTTTAAGTCTAATGGAAAAATTCTCTCTAAATCATCAACTAAATCCTCTTGGCCATAGATAAATAATTGACCCATATGCGAAACATCAAAAATACCAGAATGGTTTCTTGTGAACCTATGTTCTTCAACAATACCCTCAGAATATTGAATTGGCATTTGATATCCTGCAAACTCTACAAATTTTGCTTTGCTGTCTTGATGCAATTGATAAAGCGATGTTTTTTTTGTATCCATATTAACTCTTTTTACCCATCTGTATATTTGCCTGAGAGTTTTGCTCCTTCGGCGAGAATTTAATCTCTTTCCAGAGTTAATATGTTACGGTCCATTTTGCCTGAGAGATTCCTGGGTAGTTGCTCCTTCGGCGCTACAAAAAAGTGTAGTCTCTCCCGTAATTAATTCTCTTATATCATAAATTAAAATAAACATAAATGTTTAATATGCGCTCTTTTTAGTTAAAAACTTATTCAAAAACTGCAAAACCACTGCAGTAATTACTATTGAGCCTCCAATTAAAACAAACAAAGGCGGATTCTCATTTGCAAACATCCAGGCCCACAATGGACCTAGAACAGCCTCTGTTAACATTATTATACCAACAAAAGCTGAAGAAGTTGACCTTGCCCCAATTGTAATAAGTATAAAACCAAAACCTAATTGAAAAAAACCTGCTAAAAATCCTAAAAAAATATCTTTTGTAGATATTATTATTGTTGGCGACATTAATAATCCAATTATCATTGCAAATATACCTGCTACTAATTGAAGTGGAATCATATCGACCTCTGGAAACTTTCTTACTATTAATATTAGAATTGCAAAAGAGATTGGCATTACAAATGCCACAAGATTGCCTGTCATTTCACCGGGAGAGATGGAGGTTCCAAGCATCAAAAAAATGCCTGAGATAGCAAGCAATATACAAAAGAAAGTAAGTTTAGATATTGTCTCCTTCAAAAAAACATAACCAAATATTGCCAAAAAAAGAGTTTGAGTTTGAATAATAAAATTTGTGTTTGCCACAGTAGTTTCATACATAGCAAATACATAACTAGCAAAACCTAAAGATAAAATAGCTCCACCAAAAAATCCAGGAATTCCGGATTTAGTTAAAGCACTAAAAAATTTTTTTTTATAAGTGAATAAAAGAAAAAAACTAACAACAATTATAAAAAAAAATGATCGCCAAAATAAAATTTGCCAGAGCGTAGAGCCCTCGAAAGACTTAACAATTAATCCTCCAAAACTTAAGCTTACAGCTCCAAAAAAAACCAAAAAAGGTCCAGGTATTGTTTTGATTATGTTCATTCAATTTGAGAAATTAAATTTTGAGTTTCTAAGTCATATAACTTAAATAAATTTTCTGCACTAGATAAATCAACATGCTTAAACTTTATTTTAGAGCCTGGTGATAGTTGAACTAATTTGTCGTAATCAGCGCTTATTACTACTCCTATTTTTGGATATCCTCCTATGGTCCCATGATCTGAAAGCATAACAATGGGATTCCCATCTGCAGGTACTTGTATTACTCCTTTTATTAATCCTTCTGATTTAATGTTGGTATCAATAACATTCTCTATTTTAGGTCCCTCTAACCTCATACCCATACGATCAGTTAACTTTGAAACAACAAATTCTTTTTCTAGAAAGATTTTTTTTCCTTTATCTGAAAAATAATCAAAATTTGTTCCTTTAATTATTCTAATATTTTCTATTTTAGTATTTATATAATTTAATTTTCTTTCCATTGATTGATTATTTAATTTTGAAATATTTATCACTTGTTCGTTTTCAAGCTTTTTACCATCATTTGCACCAATTATTGCTTTTGTATTTGTAGAACAACTAGACCATTGATATTCTAAATCTATCTGACCACCAATAGCTAAATATCCATACACAGACTTATTGGTAGACAAAATATCTATTTCATCACCATTCTCTAAATTTAAAGATTGATAACAGTTACCATCAATAATTATATCTTTTTTTTTAATCTTAAAATTTACCTCACCTGTGATTGCAATATTAATTTTATTTCCAAAATATTTAAGTAAAGGGCCTTGGTACGCAAATTCTAAAGCAGGTGAATTTATCTTATTACCAACAAGTTTATTTGATAAAAAATAATTTCTTTTATCCATTGCTCCACTAAAAGGAATTCCAACATGATAAAGATTTTTTCGACCCTCATCTTGAAAAGTAGTGTTAATTCCTGCTCTGATAACTTGAAAATAATTTTTACTCATTATAATTTTCGTACTGTTTTTTTGATATTTCTTTAAATAAAACAATATCACCTGGATTTATTAAATTTGGATTTGTTTCTTTTGAACTATCAAATATTGTTAATGGACTATTACCAATAACATTCCATCCACCTGGACTTTCAAAAGTATAAATATTTGCAAACTGTTCGGTCAAAGCCACCGATCCCTTAGGAACTTTAACCCTAGGTGTTTCGAGACGTTTGGCTCTCATATTTTCAGATAAATCTCCTAAAAAAGGCATTCCAGCAATAAAGCCTGTCATATAACAGAAGAATTCTTTACTAAAAAAATTTTCATAAATTTTTTCTCTTTTAAGATTAAGTTTTTTCTCCAACCTGACTATATCTAAAGCAAAATTTTCATCACAACATACTGGAACTTCAATTGTTTTATTTTTTAGATTATCTTCATTGGTAATATTAAGGTTTTCTATTATCTTTTTTAAATCTTTAAAATTTGTTTTTTTTAAATCGAAAGAAATTATTAATTTATTATAAGAGGGAGATAAATTATTTATTGATGATATATTTTCTTTCTGAATACTTTTGAAATATCTAATTACTTGAGTATTGGTCTCTTTATTTACCTCTTTACCAAAATCACAATATAATGCTGCGTCACCAAGATTTAATATATTTTTTATCATGCCATGATATACTTAACACTTATGACTATGGAAATTAATATAAATTGTGATTTAGGAGAAAAATCAAAACACCATTCAAATAAACATGATCCAGAATTATTGGAAATAGTTAATTCTGCAAATGTTGCTTGTGGATACCATGCTGGAGATGAGGAAACTATGAGCCAAGTCATAGAAATATCAAAAAAAAATGGTGTAAGTATCGGTGCGCATCCATCTTTCAATGATCCAGAAAATTTTGGAAGAGAAAGAATGAATTTATCTGACTCAGAAATTCAAAAACTCATAATTGATCAATACGATATTCTTCAAAAGAAAGCATCAGAGCAAGGAGAAAATGTTACACATATCAAGCCTCATGGAGCTTTAAACAACATGGCTTGTGAAAATATTGATTTAGCGACAACACTTGCAAAAAGTATAAAGGGAATTAGTAAAGATTTAATTTATTTAGTTCCCACTGGATCTAAAATGGAGGAAGCTGCAAAAAAGCTTGATATGAAAATAGCCTGTGAGATATTTGCGGACAGAAATTATGAGGATGACGGAAATCTTGTCTCCCGAAAGAAACCTCATGCTTTAATTACAGATCCAGAGCAGGCAAAAACACACGTTTTAAGTATGGTTAAAAATCAGTCGCTTAATTGTCACAGTGGAAAGCAAATACCTTGTGAAATCGACTCTGTGTGTATACATGGAGACAATATGAGTTCATTAGCAACTGCTAAGTCTATCAAAGATAACTTACTAAATAATGGCCTCAAACTGAAACCTTTAAACAAAATGAAGAAATTTACAAATGATTAAAAAGATATTCATCACAATCTTATTATCTATAACTCTGATATCAAATTCTTACTCAGCAGGATCTAGTAGCAGTGGGGGTGAAGGTGATGGTCCAAAAACCAAAACAAATTATGAAAAGGCAGTTAAATTAATAAAATCTGCAAATAAATATGAAAAAAAAGGAAAAAAAGATAAAGCACAATCAAGTTATGAAAAAGCTTTAAAACTTTTACTTAAATCAAACAATAAAAAACCAAATAAACCAGATACTTTAAATTATTTAGGTTTTACTTCTAGAAAATTAGGTGATTTTGAAAATGGAGAGAAATATTATCTTCAAGGTTTGGCAATCAATCCTTACCACATTGGTATTAATGAATATTTAGGTGAGCTTTACGTAGCAACAAATAGACATAATCTTGCAGTTGAAAGATTAGAAGTTTTAAAAGGTTGTGATTGTAAAGAATATGATGACCTGAAAGCCATTATAGCTGGAGAAAAGATTTCTAAGTATTAATTAATATTTTTAATCATCTGCTCTGGTAGCCACAAAGCAATCTCCGGAAAAATCACAACTAATATAACTGCTAAAACCATTAATAAGAATAATGGAAAGGCACTTCTAGCAATGTAACCCATATCTTTGTTGGCCATACCTTGAAGAACAAACAAATTAAAACCCACGGGTGGTGTTATTTGGGCCATCTCTACAACAATAACTAAAAATATACCAAACCAAATCATGTCAAAACCTGCTTGTCTAATCATTGGTTCTATAATTGCCATCGTCAATACTACTGCTGAGATACCATCAAGAAACATTCCTAAAATGATATAAAAAATCATTAAAACAAAAATTAACACATAAGGAGATAAATCCATATTTTGAATCCACATTGCTAAGTTTCTTGGTAAACCTGTAAAACCCATTGCCAAAGATAAGAATGTTGAGCCTGCTAAGATAAATGCAATCATACAAGATGTTTTTGTTGCACCTAGTAAGGATGTTTTAAAAGTTTCTAAAGTTAAACTTTTTTGAAAATAGGACAAAATTAAAGCTCCAACAACTCCTAAGGATGCGGCCTCAGTAGCAGTAGCTATACCAGTATATATTGAACCTATAACAGCTGAGATTAAAAATATAACAGGTAAAAGTTGTTTAGATCTTTTTATCTTTTCAAAAATTGAATATTCTTCAATAATTTTAGGCATTTGTTTTTTATTGATCAAAGACCAGAAAATAACATATGACATAAAAATTAGTGCAATCATTATCCCCGGTAAAATTCCAGCTATAAATAACTTTGCAATAGACTCTTGAACTGCTACTCCATAAATAATCAAAATTATTGATGGAGGTATCAATAAACCTAGTGTTCCAGAGCCAGCAAGACTGCCAAGTAAAATTTTCTCAGGATAATTTCTTTTTCTTAATTCGGGTATAGACATCTTCCCTACAGTTGCAACTGTTGCTGCAGAAGAACCTGAGATTGCCGCAAATAAAGCACAACCGACTACGTTTACATGAATTAAACCTCCAGGTAATTTTTGCATCCATGGAGATAAACCTTTAAACAGATTTTCAGATAATCTTGTTCTAAATAAAATTTCTCCCATCCAGACAAATAAAGGTAATGCCGTGAGTGTCCACGAAGATGATGTTCCCCATATTGTTGTTGCCATTGCATCTCCAACTGGTCTTGATGTAAATAACATCATACCTATTGCAGATACTCCGATCATGCTCAAGGCTACCCAAATACCTGAACCAAGAAAGAATAATAAAACACTTATGAAAAATATTGTTAATAAAATTTCAGCCATTTAACTTTTTTTAAAAATTAAAATAAGTTGATGAAAAACACACATAAAGAAAATAGTGGAACCAAAAGCTACACTTGTTTGAGGGATCCAAATTAAAATTTCATCTGCACCCTCACTTCTCTCTTGAAATTTATATGAAATAACTAACATTTTAACAAAATAAAATGCCAAATACCCAGAGAAAAAAGTTGCTACACTTAAACACCAGATTTCAATAAATTTTCTTTTTAAACCTGATAATTTTTCAAGAAAAAGAGTAATCCTTATGTGACCGTTTTCAACAAATGTATAAGCTAATGCAAAAAAAGATGCTGCAGCCATACAGTAACCTGAGTATTCAGCAAGACCTCTGATATAAAAACCAAATATTCTTGATGAAATACCTATCAAAATGAATACTGCCACTAAAATAAGAAATGCTGCTGCGATATATCCAGAAAATTTATAAAGTTTATTTAAATTTTTATCTAAGATTTTAAACATGATAATTTAAGGCCACCTAAAATTCTTTGGTGGCCTTAATTAAAATTTGATTATTTATAACTTGATAAAACGGCTGCCCCTCTTGAACCAGCTTTTTGAGACCATTCCTTTGCCATAGTCTCACCTACTTTTTCAAAATGAGCTTGTAGAGACGCATTTACTTTGCCTACTACCATCCCAGCATTAGCTAAAGCTTTTTTGTCGCCGACATTTCCTTGTTTTGATAATTGCCAGCCTTTTCTCTCTGCTAAAGCTGCTTGTTTCATTACTAGATCTTTTGTTGCTTGATCAAGTTTATTCCAAGAATCTTTATTTACAATTACCATATTTTTTGGAAACCAAGCTGCTATATCATAAAAATATTTCACACCATTCTCCCATATTTTAGAATTTTTTCCTGTCGTTGGGGAAGTGATCATACTTTCAACAGCACCAGTAGAAAATGCTTGGCTTATTTCAGCAGCTTCAATTTTAGTTGGCGCCATACCTGTTAGCTCAGCAATTCTAATCGTTGCAGAATTGTATGCTCTGAACTTTAAACCCTTAAGGTCATTGACAGAGTTGATTTCCTTTTTGCTATATAAGCCTTGTGCAGGCCATGGCACGGCATAAAGAAATACTAAACCTTTTTCATCTAAGCCTTTGATGATCTCAGCTTTAGATGCTTTGTATAATTTCATTGCATCCGAGTAAGATGTTGCCAAGAATGGCTGTGAGTCTACTTCCAGTAAAGGGTCCTCTTTACCTAAGGCTGACATAAATCTTTCTCCAATCTGAGCTTGACCAGTTCTCACAGCTCTAAAGATTTCTCCACCTTTAAATAATGAGCCGCCTGGATGTGTAACTATTGTAAGTTTTCCACCACTTTTTTCAGTCACATTTTTTGCAAATTCAGTTGCGTTTGCAGAATGAAAATTACCAGCACCATAAGCTAATGCCATATCCCATTTTTCCGCAAAAGAAGAATTAATTGACAAAATTGATGAAACCAAAATAATTGATAAGTATTTTATGAATTTCATTTATCCTCCATTTTTTTTAAAAGCATTTCATTATGTATTAAAATAATTATCAATAAAAAAATTATACTACTTTTAATTGAATAATTTAAAATATCTAATACTATGGGCTTACTTTGTTAGAAGAAGCACTCATATTAGTTCAGATTATTTTCATTGATATAATCTTGGCAGCAGATAATGCGATCATTATTGGATTGATTGCAGCTAATTTTGCGCCCAAAAATAGAAGACAAATTATTTTATGGGGTGTAGCTGGAGCATTAATTTTTAAAATTGTTTTTGCATTATTTGCTACATATTTATTTGAATTTTATTTTATAAAAATATTGGGAGGTTTACTCTTAATTTGGATTGTTAATGATTTGAGAAAGGATCTTTTTGAGATTAAAAAAGTTAAATCTCCAACTAAAAAATCAAAAGAGCCTTCATATATTCAAAGTGTGTATAAAGTTTTATTTGCTGATATTACGATAAGTTTTGATAACGTAATTGGAGTTGTTGGGGCAGCAAAGGGTAATTTCGGTTTTATGATTTTCGGTCTTGTATTATCAGTTGTGCTTACTGGTGCTATGGCAACCTATCTTGCTAACTATATTCAAAAACATTTATGGATTGCTTATGTGGGTTTAGGGTTTATCTTACTTGTTGCTCTTCAACTGGTAATTGGTGGTCTAGTTGATCTAGATATATTGTCTATAAATGAAGAATTTAAAAAATATTTCTAATAAGAATGTTTTTTTGTAGGGTATTTTTTTTTCCTTACCTCTGAGGCATACTTTCTAATACCAACATTGATATACTTTTTAACATTAGAAAACCTTTTAACAAATTTAATGTTGGTATGATTTAATCCAATTAAATCATCAGTCACTAAAACTTGACCATCACAATACACAGATGAACCAATTCCAATTGTTGGAATATTCAATTTTTGAGTAATGAGTTTTGCAATTTCAGTTTTTACACACTCTAAAACAATTGCAAATACTCCACTTTCTTGTAACAACATTGCATCACTTATTAAGTTTTTTATTTCACTATTCGTTTTTCCCTTAGATTTAAATTTTTTTGTTGATTGAGGAAGTAGACCAATATGACCCATAACTGGGATTTTATTTTTAATTAAAAACTTTATTTGTTCGATAACCCTTTTGCCACCTTCTAATTTTACTGCATCACATTTAGTCTCTTTTAGAATTTTCTTGGAATTCTTTAATGCTAGAGACTTAGTACTATAAGTTTTAAAAGGCATATCGACAACCATTAAACTTTTTTTAATACCCAATCTAACACTTTTGGAGTGATTGATCATTTCTGTTAAGGAGACTTTTTTTGTTGAAGAATAATTATATAAAACAGAGCCTAAGGAGTCTCCAACTAAAACAATATCAACATGTTTATCAACCTCTTCTGCGATATTTTTTGAGTAAGCCGTAAGACATACAATTTTTTGTTTGTTTTTTTTGTTAATTATATCTGAAATTTTTTTTTTCATCGACTTAATAAGAGACGGTATTTTCTACTCTTCTTGTGTCCTTTAACTCAAGACCTTTACAAAAAAACCTAAACGACCTATTTACGTTTTTAATTTTAATCATTTTATGTAAATATTTTTTTATCTATGATGTATTTAAATTTGAATTTAATTCAACTTAAAATTACAAATTTTTATTTTTTTCTGAGGAATAACCCAATGCAACTGCTGTTGGATCAAGTTTTTCAATAATTACATTTACTTCTTGGGTAGAAAAAACTTTTTTCCATTCTCCGGATTTTCTTAGTGAAATATGACCAGTTTGAAAACCAGTGTTAATATCGAAAGATCTATAAAATCCATTTCCAAATTTAACTATTTTTTTTGTATCTACAATTTCATTTTTGTTAATTTTCATCTCAATTTCTTCATCATTAATTTTTATTAAATTCTTAACTTTATTTTTACTATATTTTAAACTTATATTTTTTATTTGAATTTCAGATAACTCTACATCACAAAATTCAGACAATTTCTTAATTAGTTCATCTTTTTGATTTTCAATATCTTCATATTTCACTAAAAAAATATTTTTACAAAGATTTTGGTAATAATTAAGCCAATTTAATAAATCTGATGCTACTGTTAAAGATTTATCTAAATCACACTTCATAAACTCTTTATAAGATGCACATACATCATAAGGATTTCTAATATTAACTACAACTTTGGATCTGGGAGGTAAGATCATTAATCTACCGTGTATTTTTAATACAAATTTATTTAATGGATTCTTATCCAGTTGCGCTTTTGAAGTATAATAATCTAAAATTTCTTTATCAGATTGAATTTGATCTTTTGGAAATACATTTAAGTTGTTTTCAGTAAAAATTTCTCTAATTATATTAGTTGTCCACATTGAACCAGTTCTTGGAACTGAGGCTACCCAAAATGTATTGATTTCCATTATTCCAATTCTATTGTGCTTGGAGGCTTAGATGTAACGTCATAAACTACCCTATTTATTCCTCTTATACTATTTACAATTTTATTCGAAATCATTTGAATAAAAGGCTTTTTAAATTCATAAAAGTCTGCTGTCATACCATCCTCAGAGGTAATAGCTCTCAATAGACACAAATATTCGTAAGTTCTATTATCACCCATTACACCTACAGTCTTAACAGGGAGTAAAGCAGCATAAGCTTGCCAAATCTTACTATAAAAACCATGTTCTTTTAAAGCAGTAATAAAATAATGATCAGCTTCCTTTAAAATTTTAATTTTTTCTTTTGTTATGGTTCCGGGCATTCTTATTGCTAAACCAGGTCCAGGAAAAGGATGTCTAGAGATGATTTCTTTATTTAAATTTAGATCTAAACCTAATTTTCTCACTTCATCCTTAAATAAAAATCTTAAGGGCTCTACTAATTTCAGTTTCATTTTCTTTGGAAGGCCACCTACATTATGATGCGATTTAATTTTAGAGGTTTGGCTACCCGTAACAGATTTACTCTCAATTAAGTCTGGATAAAGAGTTCCTTGAGCTAAAAATCTCACGTTTTTAATTTTTTTGGCATATCTTTCAAAAATTTTTATAAAAAGATTTCCTATTATTTTTCTCTTTTTTTCTGGATCTGAAATATTTTTAAGTTTTCTCAAAAACTCTTTTTCAGCATTTACATAAATTAGATTAATTTTTAATCTCTTTTTAAATGTGTTAACTACTTGTTTTTCCTCATTTTTTCTTAAAAGACCTGTATTTACGAAAATGCAGTATAATTTTTTTCCTATTGCTTTGTTTATTAATTGCGCAACTACGCTGCTATCCACCCCTCCAGACAAAGCACATATTACTTTATTTTTGCCAACTTCATTTCTTATCTCTTTTATTAATTTATTTTTTTGATTTTTTACTGACCAATTTTTTTTAATCTTACAAATTGAAAAAATGAAGTTTTTAATTATTATTTTACCATTCTCAGTATGAGTTACCTCGGGATGAAATTGTACTCCATAAATTCTTTTTAGGCTGTTTTCCACAATTGCAAATTTTGAATTTTGACTAGATGCAACAACTCTGAAATTTTTTGGTAATCTGGAGACTTGATCAGCATGGCTCATCCAAACTTTCACATATTTTCTATTTTTAAAATAATCTTTTATTAACGGACTATTATTTTTTTTAATAATATTAGCTAAACCGAATTCCCTATGTTTTGATTGTTTTACTTTTCCACCTTTTATTTTAGATAAAATTTGATGACCAAAGCAGATACCGAGTACTGGTATTTCATTTTCAATAATATTTTCATCAAATGAGTATTTCTTAATATCATAAACGTTTAACGGTCCACCTGATAAAATTATTCCTTTAATCTTTTCGTTTATATCTTTATTCTTTATTTTTTTATGACTAATGATTTCTGAAAATACACCAAACTCTCTTATTCTTCTTGCAATCAATTGGGTAAACTGTGAACCAAAATCAATAATTAAAATTTTATTAAGACCTTTATCAAGAGTCATTTTTTGGCTCTAGATTACCAAGTGTCTCTAAAATTTTTTTATTCTCACTGCATAAACTTTTACAAACCTCAGAAAATGTTTTTGATAAATCTTTGACCTGGGAATAATTTGATTTTTCCAACCCTATTTTCATTAGCATTAAAATGGCTTCTTCATTATTTGGATCTATCAATAAAGTAGCATCTAAATTTTTCTCTTCTTTACTTTGGTCTTCTTTAACGTTGTAAATTTTAGCTAAATATAAATACGAATTTGAGTCTTTTGGATTAAAAACAATACTTCTTTCAAACATAAACTTCGCATCATCGAATTTTTTATTTTCATAAAGAGCCAAACCTTTAGCAAAAAAATTTTCGCTTGCAAATGAACTAACAAATATGTTTGTAAGAAAATATATAAATATAGTTTTTTTAAAAATATTTTTCATTAGTATCTATTTTCATCTTTAACAATATCGACATTATGTACCATACTTTCATAAAATCCAGCTTTTGTAATTTTTATAAATTGAGGTTTTTTCCTTAAGTATTTAATTTGTCTAGATCCAAGATACCCCATAGATGATCTTAAGCCACCTACTAATTTAAAGATAACCTTATCTACTTTCCCTTTATATTTAGCAAGACCCTCAACTCCCTCAGGAACATATTTAGAATTATCTTTTTGTTTAGATTGAAAGTATCTATCTGCGGAACCTTTATTCATCGCTCCAACAGATCCCATGCCTCTAAAGCTTTTAAATAACTTTCCGTTTTTTTTAATAAGTTTACCTGGTGTTTCATCAGTGCCTGCAAACAAAGACCCAATCATGACTGCGTCTGCTCCAGCAGCAAATGCTTTCGCCAAATCTCCAGAATACTTAATACCTCCGTCAGATATTATTTTAACTTTGCTTTTTTTTATCGCATTTCTAACATTTAGAATTGCAGTTAATTGAGGAACACCAATACCTGCAACCAATCTTGTAGTACAAATAGAGCCAGGTCCTATTCCAACTTTAATAATATCAACACCTAATTTATCTAGGTATCTTGCTGCTTCTGCTGTTGCAATGTTTCCAGCACAAAGTGCAGTTTTTAAATTTTTTTCTTTTTTAATAAACTTAATCATTTCCGAAACTTTTTTTGTATGTCCGTGTGCAGTATCAACTACTATCATATTTATACCCTCTTTTAAAATTGCCTTTGCTCTAGCAAGTTCATTCGACCCAGCACCTACGGCAGCCCCAACTAATAATTTTTGTTTTTTAACTTTTTTTATTTCCTCAACTTGTTTTTTTATATTTAAATTACGATGGATAATGCCAATGCCTCCAGCTTTAGCTATAGCAATTGCCATTTTGCTCTCAGTCACAGTATCCATAGCTGAAGTTAGTAACGGAATTTTTAGTTTAAGGAATTTAGTTAATATAATACTGGTATCAACTTCCGACGGAAGGATGTTTGAATATTGCGGAGCTAGTGTAACATCATCAAAGGTAAGCGCTTCTTTTATAGGATCCATATTCATTTATATATGATTCCCTATAATATTAAAGTGACTATCTAATTTTTTTACAAACTATAAAACTTTCTTTAGATTCTTTTCGGCTTGATAAAGGTTTAAAAACCTTAACTTCTCTAAATATTTTCTTTCCTAGTGCGACAATTTCATTAAAGGTACTACCCATAAATATTTTTGAAATAAAATAACCCTTTGATGAAATTATTTTTTTTGAAAATATCATTGCCTCTTTGCATAATTCTCCAGTTTGAATTGAATCAAGGTTTTTTACTCCAGTGGTATTTACGGCCATATCAGACATCACTACATCGAATTTTTTTGTTAAATTTTTTTTAATTTTTTCTTGAATGTCTGGCTCTGTAAAATCACCTTTAATATGAATTCCATTATTAATCGGTGACATATCTTTTAAATCAATTGATATTATTTTACTATTTTTTATTGCTTTTGAGGCATATTGAGACCAGCTACCTGGTGCTGCACCAATGTCTAAAATAAACATTCCGTTCTTGAAAATCTTAAATTTTTTGTCTATTTCAATTAATTTATAAGCTGATCGCGCTCTATAACCGTCAACTTTTGACTGGCGCACATAAATATCTCTCTTTTGTCTATTGATCCAGTTTTTAGAAATTTTATTTTTTTTCAACTAATTTTTATACCTTAAGCTTTTAATAACTTTATTATCACTTAGTGTTTCAATCTCTATTTCAATACTTTTATTTATCCTCATGTCCTTACCATCTTTCCAAATACCAGCTGCAAGGTGCATTATACCTATTTTATAATTGGGCAAGTATGGTTCAACGAAAGTATTATTAATTTCGTCATATTTTGGCAGTAGATTACTAGCAATCCAATTACAATTAAGTGGTAAAAATTCTGTGGCTAAATCATCAATATATACTGACATATTAATTGCTAATCCCTCAGAGCCAAAAATATTTCCTGCTTTTAAGGTTTGTTTAAGATTGTTTTGCCAACTTTCCCAACCTGAAGAATTTTTTTCCAAAGAAAAAACACCAATGTTTATATGCGGTGCAAAGGCTAATTTTCTTGCTTTATCATATGGTATTTTAGATTTCACTGCATGTTTGAAATTTTGTGATTTTATAATTGCTAATTTTCCAAATAGCCAATTAACTTTCGACATTATTTTGTATCCAGGCCCAAGCGTCTGTGTGATACCTAATTTACCATTGTCGCAAGCTTTAAAATATAATTCAACACACTCCCAATTATTCACCCAAGCATCACAATCAATCCATAAATATTTATCATAATTTGGGAAATACTTTGGCAAAAAAGCCCTAGAGACTTGACTTTTTAACCATTCTTTTCCTTTTACTTTAAACTCTGGAACTTCGATATCCCAATCTGCTTTTTTAATTTCATCTACTTTTTTTGACAATAAATCTTTTTGATCTTGTGTTAATCCTGCATCTAATACACAAATAGCAACATCTTCACTTTCTTTAAATTTCTTTATAGAATTAATCAGCTCATCTAATAGAGGAAAATAATTAGCATCAGCTAATGAAACAATTACTTTTTTTTTCATTAAAGTATATCTTCAAGATCATCTTCATCTTGAATTCTGTCATTTTCATGTTGCTTTTTAATTTTTTGATAATGAAGAAAACTTATAGGCAACAATAATACATAAATGACAGCACTTAATGCGATTACATTAAATGTATATATAAGTAATAAGCCAAAAAATAGAACAATACTAAATAATAGGAATATAGTTGTTCTTCTTGGAATAACTATTTTTTTAAAAGAATAAGTTGGAAATTTACTTATTAATAAAAAAGAGGTGACTATAAAGAAGACTGGTGTGACTATGTCATAATTAATTTGAAATAATTCAAATCCACTTAGACTTATGATTAATGGTGTTAGCACTAAAATTCCCCCAGCTGGAGATGGCACACCCTCAAAAAAATTATCTCTCCACGAAGGCTCACTAATTGAATTAACGTTAAATCGTGCTAACCTTAAAGCAACACAAATTACATATATTAAACATAATAACCAACCAAATTTTCCAAGTGTATTTAGTTTCCAGAAAAACATAATAAATGCAGGAGCAACTCCAAAACTTATCATATCTGTCAAAGAATCTAATTCTTTACCAACTTTTGATGTTCCTTTAATCAATCTAGCTATTCTTCCATCTAAGCCATCAATTAAAGCGGCAATAATAATTGCTACGATAGCTAATTCAAATCTGCCATCTAAAGCAAATCTTATAGATGTTAATCCAATGCAAACTCCTATTAAAGTCAACATGTTTGGCAAGATCACTCTTGCACTTTTTTTATCACTTACGATTTTAAATTTTTTTTTTTGTGGTTCCATTATTTTTTAGCTAGTAATGTTTCTCCAGCTACAGAAGTTTGACCAATTTGAACAAGGGGTTCATAATTTTCATAGTATACATCTGCTCTACTTCCAAATCTTATCATTCCGATTCTATCACCTTGTTTTAAATCTTGATCTTTGCTTGACTCACAAACAATCCTCCTTGCTACTAATCCTGCTATTTGAACAACAACGACATCATTACCATGACTATCTTTAATTTTGTAATAATTTCTCTCATTGTCTTCACTTGCTTTATCTAAAGATGCATTAACAAATTTTCCTGGTTTGTATAAAATTTCCTCAATTTTTCCGCTACATGGAGTTCTATTTACATGGCAATCAAAAACGTTCATGAATATACTAATCTTTTTAAATTTTTTATTTTCTAACCCAAGTTCTTTTGGGCCATCTACCTCTTCAACCTTGATCACCTCTCCATCAGCAGGACTTACAAGATAATTGTCATCGTTAATAATTATTCTATCCGGATCTCTAAAAAAATAGTAAACCCAGATTGTTAAAACTAAACCAATCAAACCTAGGAAGCTGCTAAAAATATAAAAAATGATAGTTATAATTCCTGCAATTACTAGGAATTTATACCCTTCAGCGTGAATTTTTGGAAATATCTTGCTAAACATATTCATCTATTTGATAATTTTTTCATTAATATGTATATAAAATTGCGAAATTCAATTATTAAGATAGTTAAATAAAGTGAGCAAAATAAAGGTAAAAAACCCAGTTGTAGAGTTAGATGGTGATGAAATGACCAGAATAATCTGGGAATTTATCAAAAATAAATTAATTCTTCCCTACATAGATCTAGGCATTGATTATTACGATCTCGGTATGAAAAGCAGGGACAATTCAGATGATCAAATAACTATTGATGCGGCCAATGCAATAAAAAAAGTTGGTGTAGGAATTAAGTGTGCAACAATTACTCCTGATGAAGCTCGAGTAGAAGAATTCAAATTAAAAAAAATGTGGAGATCTCCAAACGGTACAATTAGAAATATTATTGGAGGCACCGTTTTTAGAGAGCCAATTATTTGTTCAAATATTCCAAAACTTGTTCCATCTTGGACTGATCCCGTAATTATTGGAAGACACGCTTTTGGAGATCAATATAGGGCTACAGATTTTAAAGTACCTGGTAAAGGTAAAATGGAAGTAAAATGGACTTCTGAAGATGGCAAAGATGAAATCAAATATGAAGTATTTAATTTCACAGGTCCAGGAGTTGCTCTTTCGATGTATAATTTAGATAAATCAATTGAAGATTTTGCTAGATCTTGTTTCAGCTACGGGTTGATAAAGAAATGGCCAGTATATTTATCAACTAAAAATACAATACTAAAAAAGTATGATGGAAGATTTAAGGATATTTTTGAAAAGGTATTCAATGAAGAATTTAAGAAACAATTTGATGATGCTAAAATTACATATGAACACAGATTAATTGATGACATGGTTGCATGTGCAATGAAATGGAGTGGTAAATATATCTGGGCATGTAAAAACTACGATGGCGATGTACAGTCTGATACTATGGCACAAGGTTATGGGTCATTAGGTTTAATGACGAGTACACTGCTTACTCCAGATGGCAAAGTAATGGAGGCCGAAGCAGCTCATGGTACTGTTACCAGGCATTATCGTATGCATCAACAAGGTAAAGAAACATCCACAAACCCTATTGCATCTATATTTGCGTGGACTAGAGGCTTGGCTCATCGGGGTAAATTAGATGGAAATGATGAACTTATAAATTTTGCAAATACTATCGAAAAGGTTTGTGTCGAATGTGTTGAAAATGGTTCAATGACTAAAGATCTCGCAATATTAATAGGACCATCAAGTAAGTATTTGACTACTAATCAGTTCTTGGATGTAATTGATAGTAATTTGAAAAAAAGATTAAATTAAAGATTTTATCTTTTCAAAAGCTTCATCAATTTTGTTTTGATCCTGACCACCAGCTTGTGCGAAATCTTTTCTGCCACCTCCACCTTTGCCACCAATAGTCTCTGAACCTAATTTAGCAAATTTCACTGCATCATATTTATCAACTAATTTTTCTGTTATACCTACAGCTAATCCGACTTTATCCTCATTAGTAGCAAATACAATTATTATGCCATCACCTAATTCTTTTTTTCCATTATCAACAAGTTTTCTTAAATCTTTTGGTGGTAGATCAATAACTTTCTGAAATCTTACTTTTATATCTTTAATCTTTTGATCATTAATAATATTTTTTGTTTTATCTTTAAGAACCGAACTCACATTGAGTTGTTCAAGTTGTCTTGTAAGATTTTTAATAAGTTCCTTAAGATCTTTACTTTTTATATTTGGCTTACCACCAAGTTTTATTATTTGAGATGATAATTCTTTAATCGCATCTTCGTCTTTCTGAATTGAAAGTGTTGATGCCTTTTCTTTATTTTTAATATATTCATCTAATTGTTTATCTCTTAGTGCTTCTACTCTTCTAACACCTGCTGCAATAGAGGACTGACTTATAGTTTTAAATTTTCCAATATCACCCGTGTTTTTAACATGTGTTCCACCGCATAATTCTGTTGAAAAATATGCTTCTTTTTCTTTGCCCATAGATACCACCCTTACTTCCTCGCCGTACTTTTCTCCAAAAAATGCTAAAGCACCTTTTTCAATAGCTGCTTTTGGTGTCATTATTCTAGTGGTTACTTCAGTATTATTTTTTACATAGTCATTTACCAATTTATCAATTGTTTGTAGCTCTTCATTTGTGATTGGTTTCATATGGCTAAAATCAAATCTCAAACGATCTGGTGCAACAAGCGAACCTTTTTGCATAACGTGTTTTCCAAGTGTTCGTCTTAAAGATTCATGAAGAAGATGTGTTGCCGAGTGATAAGCTTTTAGATTTGCTCTTCTTTCAATATCAATCTTTAATTCAACAGCATCACCCACTTTTATTGAGCCTGTTTTTAATGAACCATAATGAACAAATAAATTACCAAGTTTCTTCTGTGTATCCTCAACCTCAAAAACTGAGTTTCCTGAAACTATTGTGCCTTTGTCACCAAGTTGTCCACCGGACTCACCATAAAAAGGAGTTTGATTTGTTATTATCATTCCTTCTTCACCAGTAGATAATGATTTCACTTCGCTATTTTCCTTAATCAAATTTAATATAACCCCCTCTGATTGATTAGACTCGTAACCTAAAAATTCAGTTGGACCAATTTTATCTTTGATTGAAAACCAAATTGCTTCTTCTGAACTATCACCTGAACCTTTCCAATTTTTTTTAGCAAGTTCTTTGCTATTTTTCATTAGTTGATCAAATTTTTTGTGATCAACTGTTAATGATTTATTTTTTAAAATATCTTCAGTAAGATCTAATGGGAAACCGTAAGTATCATATAATTTGAATGCTACATCTCCAGGTAAAACTTTATCTATTTTTGAAATTTCATCATTTAAAATTTTAATTCCTCTATCAAGTAAAACTAAAAATTTTTCCTCTTCCATTTTTAATGTTTCTCGAATTAACGACTCTGATCTTTCTAACTCTGGATAATTTCCTGACATTTCATTTTTTAAAGCCTCAAAAATTTTAAAAAATATTGGTTCTTTAGATCCCAATAAATGAGAGTGTCTCATACCTCTTCTCATAATTCTTCTAAGAACATATCCACGACCTTCATTTGAGGGCAAAACACCTTCAGCTAAAAGAAATGAGCTTGCTCTTAAGTGATCAGCAATTACTCTAAAACTTGATATATTTTTATCTTCTTGTTTGACTTTTGTTACTTCAGATATTGAATTTATTAATTTCTTAAAATGATCAGTTTGATAATTATCGTGTGTTCCTTGTAAAAGAGCTGCAATTCTTTCTAATCCCATTCCTGTATCGACAGACGGTTTTGGCAGGTCTATTCTTTTATCTTTTGAGACTTGCTCATACTGCATAAAGACTAAGTTCCAAATTTCAATAAAACGATCACCATCTTGATCTTTAGTTCCTGGCAATCCTCCTTTTAAATGATCACCATGGTCATAAAATATTTCTGAACAAGGACCACATGGCCCAGTTTCACCCATTGACCAGAAGTTATCTGACGTTGCAATTCTAATTATTTTATCATCACTAAAACCTGCAATTTTCCTCCAAAAATTAAAAGCCTCGTCATCCTCATGAAAAACAGTTACATAAAGCCTATTTTTATCAAGGCCAAAGTCTTTAGTTATCAAATTCCATGCTAGTTCTATTCCTCTTTCTTTGAAATAATCTCCAAAAGAAAAATTTCCTAGCATTTCAAAAAAAGTATGGTGTCTTGGGGTGTAACCAACATTTTCTAAATCATTATGTTTACCACCTGCCCTTACACATTTTTGAGAAGTGGTTGCTCTTTGATAATCTCTTTTCTCTAAACCAGTAAATACATTTTTGAATTGAACCATTCCAGAATTAGCAAACATTAGTGTTGGGTCATTATTTGGTACTAAATTACTAGACTCAACAATCTTATGATCATTCTTTTCAAAGTATTTTAAGAACGTGCTTCTTATTTCATTTAATGATTTATCTGCCATATTTTTAAAATACAGCTTTTTTGTTTTATGTCTAGTTAGGGATGAAGGGGGAAAGGCGCTTATAATAAGCGCCTTTATAATTTAAAGATGACCTTTAATTCTAGTTCTTTTTAGTAGGAGCAGTCTCTTTTGCAGCCTCTTCATTTTCAGCTACTTTCTTCTCCTTTTCAATTTTTTCAGGGCTTAGTGGATTTCCCTCAATTTTCTTTGAAATCACACCAGCTTTTTCTCTAATTGCCATTTCTATTTCTGCAGCAACATTAGGGTTTTGTGCAAGATAAGTTTTTGCATTTTCTCTACCTTGACCTATCTTTTCACCCTTATAAGCATACCATGCTCCTGATTTTTCAATAATATCAGCTTTAGCACCTAGGTCGACTAACTCACCCATTTTGCTAATTCCTTTGCCATACATTAAGTCAAACTCAACAACTTTAAATGGTGGTGCAACTTTGTTCTTAACTACTTTTACTCTTGTAGTATTACCAATAATTTCATCTTTATCTTTGATGGCACCAATTCTTCTAATGTCCATTCTTACAGACGAATAAAACTTAAGTGCATTTCCACCTGATGTTGTTTCTGGACTTCCAAACATAACTCCAATTTTCATTCTAATTTGGTTAATGAAAATCATCATTGTGTTTGTATTTGAAATTGAACCAGTTAATTTTCTTAAAGCCTGACTCATCAATCTTGATTGAAGACCAACATGATGATCTCCCATCTCCCCTTCAATTTCAGCTTTTGGAGTTAAAGCTGCAACAGAGTCAATTACGATAACTGAAATAGAGCCTGATTTTACTAGCGTATCAGCGATTTCTAAAGCTTGCTCACCTGCATCTGGTTGAGAGATTAAAAGCTCTTCAGTATTTACACCTAATTTTTTTGCATAAACTGGATCTAAAGCATGCTCTGCATCAACGAATGCACAAATTCCACCTGCTTTTTGAGCTTCAGCAACAACTTGTAATGCTAATGTTGTTTTTCCAGAAGACTCTGGCCCGTAAACTTCAATAATTCTGCCTTTAGGTAATCCACCTATTCCTAAAGCTAAATCTAAACTTAAAGATCCAGTAGATACCGACTCGATATCCATAGCTCTTTTTTCACCAAGCTTCATTACTGAACCTTTTCCAAAATTATCTGTGATTTGGCTAATTGCAGCTTCTAAAGCTTTATTTTTCTCTTTATTTTCCAATTCTTGATTTTTAGTAGATTTAACTACTTTTAAGTTATTTTTAGTCATTTTTTGCCTTTTTTTTTACGTTTTTTAACACTCGAATCATAAAATAAATGTACACATTTTGTTCTCATTAGCAAGATTTATTTATTTTAGCCTAAAAAGCCTCTTTTTATCGTAATTTTAGATAATCACTATTCAGTAAACCGATAGATTTAAGCAAATTAAACTGAGAAAGAATAAAGTTTCTCTCAGAGTCGGCTAAGGAAATTTGAGCATTCAATAAAAGAGAGTTAGATTGAATAACTTCAAGAGTAGTTCTACCAGAAGAACCACTATTATATTCTGCTGCAATACCTTCATTAGCAATTTCTGCTGCTCTTACTTGCAATTGAACAGAGTTAAGCAAACTTTTATTTGATTGAAAATTTGACCAGGCGCTTGCTACATTAGTTTGATTTTGTTTAATCTCACTATCTAAAGTTAAACGTGATCTATTTTCTATATTCTTATTTTTATTTAATGATGCCAGATTTTTTCCACCTGAATAAAATGGCCAAGTAACAGTTGCTTTTAAAGTTTCTTTATCTCTCTCATCGTAAGTAGCACTTAAGTCGTCTGAATACGACTTTTCTAAAGATAATTTAGCAGTTGGTGCTAATTCTGATCTTGCAATCGATGTATCTTTTTTCGATTGTTCATATTCCATTTCAGCGATAATTAAATCTGGATTGCTTTTTTTAGATTGTTCTATAGCTGAATTTAAACTTCCTGGTATTTGGTAACTAATTATTGAACTTTTATCTAATGACTGAGCATTACCTAGAGGTCCGATAATATTTTCATAATTCAACTTGCTAGTTAAAAGATCACTTTGTGCTTGAATAAAACTTGCCTCAGCACCAGCTAATGATGACTCTGATTGTGAAACGTCAGATAAACTAATTTGACCTCTTTCAAGTCTAATTCTATCAGTTTCAACCTGTCTGCTTAGAAGCTCAACGTTAGCTCTATTAATTTCTAATTTTTCATTTGCTGAAATTAATCCAGTATACGCTGCTACAGTTTTATATAAAATATCTTGCTCTTTTTTTAAAAGTTTTGCTTTAGCTAAATTGATACCAATTTTACTTTTTGACAAATCAGCACCTCTGCCAAAATCAAATAATGTTTGAGTAACTGAAATAGATTTAGTTTCTGTATCTACATCAGTAATTGTAGCATTTGACCCATTTCTATTTGTTAATTTGTCAGTCTCATCTTGGCTTTTTGATCCCTCTAAAGTAATTGTTGGAAAATAGGAACTCATTGAGATTTTAAGCTCTTGTTCTGAAATACTGATATTTTCTCTTTCAGCATTTAATTCAGAATTATTTTTATAAGCTTTTTTTAGAGCTGCAGTAAAGGTTTCAGCACTTAAATTAGAAATTATGAATAGATTGCTAAGAATGATAATTAAAAATTTTTTCATTTGTTTCTATATAATGCAGATTTGATCTGATGGTTACTATTTAAATTGAATATAATTGATGCATATTTAGGCATATTCTTGAACATGTTTTGCGTAATTCTTTGATACGTTTGCATAAAATTAATTACATCCCCTCTACTCATAATCTTTAAGTTCGATTTTACTTTACTTTTTACCCAAAGTTTTCTCTCTTGTTTTAATCTCCATTTTTGTAACAAGCTGAAATTTTTTGCTTTTAAATAAATTAAACAATTCAATTGGGAATATAATTTTTTATATTTTGATTTCAATTGGTCGTTAACATATTTTCTCCAGATCTGTTTTTGATCCTTGGCCTTCTCCATTGAATTGATTGTTTTCTTTAATGAGCTATTTTTTTCAGATTTTGCTCCTACACACCATCCTTCAAATATAATTACATCTGGTCTTTCTTTTAAATCATACCAGTATTTTTTATTAAATCTATCATCTATAGCTTTATTAAATGTTGGTAATTTTAGTCTTTTAAATTTATTACTTTTTGCTTTTTTAAAGAAATTTAACATCATATCGATGTCATGAGTTCCTGGTACCCCTCTTGTTATAAGCATGGAATGAACTCTTTTTGATAAATTTTTACGTTCTTTTCTTGTTTTATAAAAGTCATCTATTGAAATTCTAAAAACATTTAATTTAAAATATTTAGTTAAAATAATTCTGATTAGAGAACTAATTGTAGTTTTGCCTGTTCCTTGACCCCCTGCTAAACCTACAAAATAAGGTTTTTTCTTTTCAGCCTTTTTACTTATCCAAAAACATAATGGAATTAAGAACAATTTAATCATTTTTTCTTTATTCTTAAATTTGTCAGCTTTTGTCTCTTGAGATTTAATAAACTTTAAACAATCTTTTTTTACCTTACCAAAGCATAAGCTGAATTGTTCCATGTAAATTATTTTTTATCTAAAGGATGATTTTGACCATCGTTTACTGGTACATCTTTCATATCAAAAGTATTTATCTCATCAACACACCCAACATTAAATCCTGTCATAGCTGGATTAATTCTTGGATTATGATGAGTATAAATTCCACACTCAGAACAAAAGTAATGTTTAGCAACTTTTGAATGGAACTGATAGAGTTTTAATTTATCTTCACCTTTAGTAATTTTAAAATCCTCATTTTTTACCATCGACATTATTGCACCTTTTCTTTTACAAATAGAACAATTACATTTTATTACTTTAGCTAAATCTCCGTCTAAATTTATTTCTGCTTCAACAGCTCCACAATGACAAACAAGTTTTTTCATTTTAGTATAAAATTAAACTATCCTTGGTTGAAGTTATCCACAAGCATACAAAATATAGTTTTGATGTTCACGTTTTGATTCACTTTTGATTCAATTACGGACTCAAAATACAACCTCTTGCGTGCATTGTATAAATGGGCTATAAATTAGAACAAAACAAGAACATGAAACTAACTATTCCCTATTATCTGCATAAAGCTGGTGCTGGTTTCCCATCACCTGCCACTGATTATATCGAAGAAGATATCGATTTAAACATGCATCTAATCAAAAACGTTCCAGCTACTTTTATTATCAGAGTACAGGGAAAATCCATGGTGGATGTTGGGATCAATGATGGAGACTTATTAGTTGTCGATAAAAGTTTAAAACCAAAAAATTTTTCAACAGTTATTGCAAATGTTCATGATGAGCTTGTGGTTAAAACTTTAGTTCAAGAAAGAGATAAAAAATTTCTATCGTCTGGGTCTAAAGATTTTTCTAATAGAATTTTAATTAATGAAGAAGAAGATGTTTTTATTTGGGGGGTTGTGACGTATGTCATCCATTCAACGTACTAAAAAAATAGGCTTAGTTGATTGTAATTCTTTCTATGTTTCATGTGAAAGATTATTTAATCCAAAAATAAGAAAAAAACCTGTGGTTGTTTTATCTAATAATGATGGTTGTATCATTTCTAGATCCAATGAAGCAAAAGCATTGGGGATCAAGATGGGTGAACCTTATTTTAAAGCAAAAGATATTATTGTTAAAAATAAAGTTGAAGTTTTTTCATCGAATTACTCTTTATACGGAGATTTATCTAGAAGAGTAATGAGAACTCTTAAAAGATTTAACACTGAAATAGAGGTATATTCAATCGATGAGGCATTTATAGATTTATCTAATTTTCCAGACTCAGAAGTTGAAAAGGTTGGAAGAGAAATTAGACAAACAGTTCTGCAATGGACTGGAATTCCGACTAGTATTGGAATTGCTAAAACTAAAACTTTAAGTAAAGTTGCAAATCATATTGCAAAAAAAAAACAATCAGGAGTAACGAGTTTAATTGGTATAGAAAATTTGGATCCAATTTTAGAAAAAGTTGAAATTAATGATGTGTGGGGTGTTGGTAGACAACTTACAAAATTTTATCAAAAGAACGGCATCTATAATGCTAAACAACTTAAAAATAAGTCTAATACTTGGATTAAAAAATGTTCTAATGTTTTAAGCTCAAGAACTGCGATGGAACTTAGAGGAGTTCCTTGTATTGACTTAGAGACTACACAAACAAAAAGAAAAAGTTGTGTCGTTTCAAGATCATTTGGTAAAAGAATAGAAAGTTTTCAAGAATTAAAGGAAGCAGTTGCTAATTATTGTTTGAACGCTTCTGAAAAAATTAGATCAGAGTCTTTAGTTGCAAAGGCCATCACAGTATTTGTTAGAACCAGTCCTTTTCAAAGGGATTATGGCTATTATTCAAATTCAAAAACTGTCGACTTTCCAATTGCAACAAACAATAGTCTTGAGACTGTTAAAACTGCAGTTGTAATACTTGAGAGTATATTTAGGAACGGCTGTCGTTATCAAAAAGCAGGAGTTATGCTTACAGGGTTACGAGATGATGATGGTAGGAAAAATTTATTCTCATCAGAAAAAGATGAAAAAATAAAAACTTTGATGCAATCAATTGATAATACTAATTATAGATATGGTAGATCAACCTTAAGTCTTGCGAGTGCTGGAGTTCATAAAAAATGGAATATGAGAAGACAATATTCTTCTAAAATAGATACCGCTGATTTTTATTGTTTGCCAACAATCAAAGCTATTTAATAAAATGGCAATTTGGTTCAACAACTGTCCATGATGAAGTGCCAAATTTTCTTTTTGAAATATTTTCAAAATTCAAAACTATTTTAGCTTGGTAACTGTTAAGATTACTGCTATGTGACGACCATTGCTGAAGTCTTTTGATATTTTCATGATCTGGAAACCGAGTTGCATAAGCATAAAGCCAGCCCCAATTACTCCCTTGTCTTCCATCAAGATCTTGCATTTTATAATTTTTTGCAGGTCCAGGTGCTTTCATTTCTTTAGCGTATTTAAAAACTATTTCGTTATTTTCAGTAAAATCGATGAAAAACTTAACAATATTATGAAAGTTTTTGCCTTTATATTCATAATCCCAAATATTATAGCCCTGGTTTTCTGCAATAATTGCAATAACTGATAAAGCATTCATTGCTCTTGCTTGATAAAACATTGCTCTACCACCTCTTCTTGTTTCAATAGGTAAACTACCATCTTTTCTTTGGTACCGAATGGTGGCTTCATAGTTTTTAAAAGCTTTTTTAAAAAGCTTATTATCATTTAGCAGGACACCCAGCTGCATATGACTTATTGCAGATGATAATGCATGGTTATGAGCTCTTTTCGGAACGCCTCTTGCTTGAGTACCATCTTTGTAGGTCATGTCATACATAAGATGTTTGTTCTTTTTTACTATCTTTTGAAACCAATCTTTAATTATTTTATCTTCATTACTTGGGATATCTATTACTTGTTTTGCAAAAGAATAACCAGCCATCATAGGTGATGCCACCCATAAATTTATGGTGAGGGTATCATTCCAGTGTCTACCTTCATGATCGGATGGACCTGTTCTTTTTGCAGCATCTGCTTTAGCCCATTCTAAGATAATCTTTTTGACATTTTCACATGCCTCGACGCTACCCCCACCACATGGACGTTTGAAGTTCTCAAATTTTTGTAATGCTCGATTAAACCTATTATCTAATCCATAACCTTTTGGAGCTTTAACTTCTGGAATAGGTGTAACTGGATTAGTCATGGGATTGGAATACATTTTTGTCATACATCTATTTGAATTTTTTGAAACTGGAAAAATAATTTCAGGATTATTTATTTTTGCTTTTTTCTTAATTTCTTTGAAATTTGAAAATGATGGAGTACAAAATAATGTAAAAATTATAATTGTAAAAAACTTTCTACTCATCAGCCAGTATTTTTCATAGCAGCAGAAATACCCGCTATTGAAGTCAATAGAGCATCATTTAAATATTCTTTATCTTTTCTGTTTTTAGTATACTTAATTTTCTTAATCACTATTGGTTGTATTATATTTAAAACTTCAGAATATATATTTCTAATTATGATTGGTGATCTAAACTGTTTTCTCGATACAATTATTTCTTTAGGTGTTATTTTCTTATTTAGTTTTTTAATCACATCAAATTGAAATCTAAGTTTCTGTCCAACCCTTTTTAAACTTTCATCTGCTAAATATTCCTCGTAAATTTTTGATATCTCTGGATCTGCTTTTGAGATGACCATATCGAGCATATCAAGCATTGAATTAAAAAATGGCCAATTTTTCTCCATGTCAAATAGAGTTTTTCTAAATTGATTAATGTATGAATATCTTAGAGCTTCAGCACTTCCCAGCCACGCTGGTAGCATTAGTCTAATTTGCGTCCAAGCAAACACCCAGGGTATTGCTCTTAAACTTTTAATGTTATCAACATTTTTTCTTTTTGACGGTCTAGATCCAATCGAGAGTTTACCAAGAGCCTTGTGAGGAGTTACTGTCTTAAAATATTTTATAAATTCAGAACTTTGATTGATATTTTTTCTGTATGAATTTTTCGATATTTCTGACATTTTTTCTATTAAAGATCTCCAATTTTTCTTTGGAACAGGTGGAGGATTTAAAGTAGCCTCAGCGACAGCTCCTATGTAACTACATAAATTATATTTTGCTAAAGGTTCGTAACCATATTTTTGCTGTATAACCTCACCTTGATCTGTAATTCTAATTCTTCCATTTACTGAGTTTGGAGGTTGCGATCTCAGCGTTGCTTGAATAGGGCCACCACCTCTACCAGGAGAACCTCCCCTTCCATGAAAGAAAGTAACATTTATATTAAATTCATTGCCCAATTTTATAATTTCCTCCTGAGCTTTATATTGATGCCAACTTGAACATATTTTACCAGCGTCTTTACTTGAGTCGGAGTATCCGATCATTACTTCCTGATCATTTTTAATCATTCTTCTATACCATGATTGTGAAAACAATTTTTCCATGATCTCTTTAGCATTGATAAGATCATCTAAAGTTTCAAATAAAGGAACAACTCTCAATTTGTGCTTTATATTTGCTTCTTTCTGTAAAAAGGACACTGAAAGAATATCTGAAGCTGAAGTTGTCATAGATATTATGTACGCACCCAAGCATTCACTAGGCTCCTTAGCTAAAATCTTAAAAGTTGACCAAACTTCTTTGTTTTCTTTATTTTTAAATTGAAAGTTATTTATTTGTCTTTTTTTGGAAATTATTTGTTTTTTTAAAAATTTGATCTTTTCATCTTCACTGAATTTATAATAGTTTTTGTTAAATCTTTTTTTAACGTATTCACTAATTAATTGACTATGTCTGGATGACTCTTGTCTAATATCTAATCTTGCTAAATTGACACCAAAGCATTTAGCTCTTCTCATTAAATCTAATAATTCACCACTAGCAATATTTTCATTTTGATTTTGCTCAAGAGATTCTCTTACTACTCTTAAGGGCTTTAATATTTCCTCTCTTGAGCTTAACAATTTTTTTTGATCAAGGGGTTTATTATTAACTAAATGTTGTTCTATAGATCTATGGGTAATTCTCAACTTATCTCTTAAAGGTCTCAAGAATACTCTATAGGGTTCAAATGACTTACCTACTTTATTAGATATTTTTTTAGAACATTTCATCATAGAGTAGGATCTAATAATTTTTGTTAAAGACTTCTCATATAATTTTGCTGCCTCCCATCTTGAGAGTAAGATTACTTTTCTTGTTACTTCAGCTGTAACATTTGGGTTACCATCTCTATCACCTCCCATCCAAGAACCAAACTCAATTGGATTAAAATTTTTAGGTAGGCCTTTATCCATATTCTGAAGGAAAATTGAATTTAGTCTCCTATAAACTTTCGGAATCGTATCCCATAAACTATCTTCTATTACAGCAAGCCCCCACCTTGCTTCATCAAATGGTGATGGTTTAAATCTCTTTAATTCGTCTGTATTCCATATAATTGTCAACTCATCATAGAGTTTTTTATCTAAAATTTTTAATTTTGACGGGAAATTTTTTAAAAGATCTCTTTGCTCAAGTATCTCAATGATATTATGATATTTTTGGATTAAAGTTCTTCTCTTCACCTCAGTTGGATGAGCAGTTAATACAACTCCTATTTTTAAATTTTTAGCAGTATTATATATTTTTGTTTCTGAAATATTTTTGTTATTGAAAAGATCCTCAAAAATCTCTTCAATAAATAAGTTGCTGTTTGAAATTTTTTTTTTGTTATTTTCATATTCATTTAATTTTCTAGAGGCATCTATCAATTCCGCTAAATTCATAAAATTCATGAAGTGAGTAAATGCTCTTGTTATTTTATAGGAATTTTTCGGGCTAAGATTTTTAATTGCCCTTACCACTTTTCGATTAGTTTGATTTATATTTGGATTAACCTTATTAGCTTTCGACAGTTTTCTAATTTTTTCAACTAATTCAAAAAATTTTTGTCCTTCTTGTTCTTTGATCACTCTTCCTAAAATATTTCCTAAATATCTTACATTTTCTCTTAATAACTTCGTAGGAATACGCTCGTAATAAAGATCTCTTTTTTTCATTTGATATTATCTATGCTGTCAATTTGACTTAAAGAATCTTTAAATTCATCCATATTTTCCCTCAATGCTAAATTTGATACTAAATAAACTGCAATAAGCAAAAATATCAAAGGTATTGACGTTATCACAGAGGCATTACTTTTAATTAACAATATATATAAAATTATAAATACAGCAGAACGTATTAAAAATGTTTTTTTAAAAACACTTATTATGGATAATGAATGTTTAATCAGGTTAAAAAAACTCATTTTTGATGGTCCAAAGTATCTAGTTCCTCTGATCGATGGCACTCTTATAAAATTTTTTTCTATTTTAGACAAAGAACCAGAAAAACTATTCCAAGTAGCTTTTTCATTAATCATATTTTCAACCGTTTTTTTTGGCAAACAAGTAAAGTTTCCGAATCTTATTGATTTGCCAGTGAAAGTTAAAGTTACCAATTTATGTAACTGATAACAAACTTTAAATAGTAAGCTCTCTGATCTTTTTATTCTCTCTCCTACAACTGTAATATCATCAGTACTTTTAATTTGATCTAAAAAATTTTTTAATTCTTCTGGTCTATCTTCGCCATCTCCATCCATTGGTATTACATAATCAAATTCCTCTTTATTAAAAATATATTTTAACCCAGTGGCTATACATCTTGCATGTCCTTGATTTTTTTTCATATTCAAAATCTTTATAGATTGAATATTATCAAATTTTATTTCTTGATTTGATCGATCATGGTTTGAGGCATCGTTAACAACAATAATGGATATCTCAAAATTTTTATCAATTTTTAAATTATCAATTTCTTCGAAAAGTTTAAATGCTGACTGCCAATCATTATAAATAGGGATTATGATTTTTATTTTCATAATTTTTAGTATCTTCCTAAACAAATATCATCTAAACAAATAAATTGACTTGATTTATTTAGTATCTCATTTTTAGTAAATCCTTCCCACTTTGGTCTTGATTTTAAATGATAAGATAAATTACCTGCCTTCCACTCATCTCCTGTGACAAACTCAATTTCTTCTTCAAAATCTTGTTCCCAAGTGAATTGAACCTTAGCTGCTATCTCTTTACCTGGATAATCAGTTCTTTTATCAGTTTTTATAATAGAAATATATGCGTATAGGCTTGGAGATAAAAAAAATAGAAATAAAAACCCAACTAAAAATGAATTTATATTTTTAAGATTGATTTGAGACTTAAATAAATAAATAGAAAATATTCCTAGGGGTAAATAAAAAGGTGTCATCCACATTGTTCTAATTTTAGATCCTGTAATGGCTGAGGTAATAAATATTAAAAAAATAGGTAAAATGCTTATTGATAATAAAAAAAGAAACTTCTTATCATCAAAATTGAATTTAATTTCAATTTTTTTTATCAATAACCACATTAAAAAGAAAAACGGTATAAGTATTCCAATTTGTTTTAATAAAAAAGTTATTGGATATTTTATATGATTTAGAATTTCTGACTCCTCAAGCCCTGATCTTTTCAAGCCATATGAAACAGTTATAAAATCATTGTCAAATAACCAAATTAGATGTGGAACTAAGAGAACTAGAAAAATTTCAATTATTATTAAATATTTAAAATCAAACTTTTTAAATTTTTTATAAATAACATAAATAAATAATAAATTAATTGATAATAAAAGGTAAACGAACAAATATTTTGAAAGAAAACCAATTGCAGCAAATAATCCAATTAAAAAACAATCATAAAAAAGTATTTCTTTTGCATCATATATTTTCCAAGAATAATAAATGACTAATGACCAAAAAGGTAACTGACAAACATTTACATTAAATTCTGGAGTTGTGAAGTTAAAGAAATAAATAGCCTCTAATAACATCACTGAAATTAAACTTAATTTAATATTTCTTAAAATTTCAAATGCAAATTTGAATATAAAATAGAATGATATAACTACAAAAATTTGACTTAAGAGATAATAAGACCAATCTTGAGAACCGAATATATTGTAAAATACCTCTGAAAAAAAAGCGCTCATTGGAGGATGTTTGTTGAAACCCCAATCTAAATTGCTTCCCCAGGCCAGTGCTTCTATTGTATCAAGAGGCAAATTTGAATTTGTCAATGAGGGAATCATTGTCCAAATTATTAAATGTGTAATAGCAAAAATAAAAAATATGTTATTAATATTCTTGTTTAAAACATTCATAAGTAAATATTTACAATAATTAAGGTTGCTTGACACCCATATTTTGCTGAATATACTGCCTCGCATTCAAATTTAGACATGCCAAAGATAGCTAAAGTAAAAAAAAAGGTCACAAAAGTAAAAGCAAAGAGTGTGTCTAAACCAAAAACAAAAGTAGTTACTAAAACAAAAGAAGTTAAAAAAGGACCTATAAAAATATCAAAAACCTACATTCCAAAAGATACAGAAAAATATATGTGTGAAAAACATAAAGTTTTTTTCAGAATTAAATTGCAAGAATGGAAAAAAGAACTTGTGAAATCAAACAACGAAGCTCTCTACAACGGCTCTATGGATGATAATAGTATTTCTGCAGATATTGTTGATCAGGCAAGTTCATATACCGATAAAAATGTAGAAATGAAAGCAATCAATAGACAAATAAAACTTATCTCAGAAATTGATAAAGCTTTAGCAAGAATAAGGGAAGATACTTATGGATATTGCCTTGATACTGCTGAACCAATCGGGCTAAAAAGACTAATGGCAAGACCAGTTGCAAAATATACAATTGCTGCACAAGAAAAACATGAAAAAGACGAAAAGGTCCACGCAGATGACTAAGAGAAAGAAAAAAACAAAAAAAGTGCATAATCCAGTTACTTATAATTTTACAAAAAAATATATTTATTATTATTATGCGTTGTTCTGGATAATTTTAATATTTTTTGTCTTTAGTAGATGAACCTAAAATTAATTTTAATTATTTTAGTAATACTTGCGATTGAAGCATCAGGTCATGGCATTTTTGCTTCATTATTTAGATTTCTTAATTCGATAAATTAATTATGGCTTAGGTGGTAATTCATTTTTATCCATAAAAGCAAAACCTTTTTTAACACCATCTCTATCAGAGATATTCTCGTACCATCTAGTTAAATTTTTAAATTTTTTTAGACCAATGTCATGCCACTCATGCCTGGCAATCCAAGGAAATGTTCCAATATCTGCAATTGTATAATTTTCTCCTGATAAATATTTTGATTTTGATAATCTTTCATCTAACTCTCTATATATTCTTTCAGAAATCTTGAAATATCTGTCTTCACCAAACTTACTTTTCCCTGGATTATAATGATGAAACTGATGATGTTGACCTAACATTGGACCAACATAGCCCATTTGGGCCATAAGCCATTGATTAATTTCTAATCTTTCTTCAGAATTATAAAATTTTCCACTTAATTCAGCTAAGTATATTAAAATTGCCCCAGACTCAAAAATTGTTTTTTTATTTTTATGATCAATAATTACAGGAATTTTACTTAATGGACTAATCTTTTTAAAATCTTGTTTAAACTGTTCACCATTATCTAAATCAACTTTAGTTACTTTGTAGTCAAACTTGATCTCTTCAAGCATAATACTAATTTTTTTTCCATTAGGAGTATTAGCTGAAAAAAGCTCTATCACTCTTTTTTCCCAAGTCTTTTTAACAAGTTTGATGAAGTAGTTGTGAATTCAAATCTATATTTCTCATTAGGTCTTGCGAGTTTAAAACATGCTCTAGCAGCTAAAGCACCCTCATGGAAACCAGAGAGAATAAGTTTTAATTTACCAGGATAGTTACAGATATCTCCAACAGCATAAATACCTTTTTGATTTGTCTCAAATTTTTCTGTATCAACCTCAATAGTTTTTTTATTCAAATTAAGACCCCAATTAGCAATCGGTCCTAATTGCATAATAAGACCAAAAAAACCAAGCACATAATCAGACTTAAGGTTCTTAATTTCATTGTTGTCGTGTTTTATATCTATACTTTCTAATTTTTGATCTCCTTGAGCATTTGCCATTTGATATTTAGTAAATAGGTTTATTTTTCCTGATTTTACAAGTTCCTGCATTTTATCTACTGTTGCTTGTGCTCCTCTAAATTCATCTCGTCTATGTATTAAATTAATTTTACAATCTTTTGATAACTCAATAGCCCAATCTAATGCACTATCTCCACCTCCAAAAATTGATACTGTTTTACCTTTAAATATTTTTTTATCTTTTACCGAATAAAATAATGATTTATTCTCATACTTTTCACATTCTTTTGGTGCAAATTTTCGAGGTTCGAATGAACCAACTCCTCCAGCAATAATAACATTGGGTGTCAAAAAAGAGTTACCACTACTAGTTTTTACAAACCAGCTAGTATCTTCTTTCTTAACCTCCTCTACTCTTTCACTTAAATGAAATTTAATGTCAAAAGGTTTTAACTGACTAATTAAATTATTTGTTAATTCTTCTCCTGTGCACTCTGGTACCGCAGGAATATCATAAATTGGTTTATCAGGATAAAGCTCTATACATTGTCCACCTATTTTATCTAAATTATCAACTATTTCACAATCAAGCCCAATTAGTTTTAATTGGTGTGCCGTAAACAATCCTGTGGGTCCTGCTCCAATAATTAGTGCATCGGTTTTATTCATTTAAGCCTGTTTAGATGGTATGTTTACTTCGAGACCATCTATTTCATCTGAAACAATAATTTGGCAACTTAGTCTGCTATTTGTTTTTGGTTCAAATGCCATATCCAGCATATCATCTTCTCCGTCTTCTTTTTTTGGTAACTTATTAAACCAGTCTTCTTTGACATAAACATGGCAAGTTGCACATGCCATTCCTCCACCACAATCTGCGTCTATGCCGGGTATGTTGTTTTGAACTGCACCCTCCATTACAGTTAATCCATTTTGAACTTCGATTGTGTGTTTTTCGTTCTCGTGAGTGATGTATGTGATCTTAGCCATTAAAATGAATATAAGTGTAAAAAAAAATAGGGCAAGTATGTAAAAACATACTCGCCCTATAAATTATAAGTTTAAAGCGTAATTATCTTGCTCTTGCGCCAGCTCCAGAACTCATTGCAGCAGCCCAGATTACTAGACCAAATGCAATTTTGTTAATGAAGTCAGCTAAGTTGTAAACTACGTTTAATGTGTCAGCATCTACTCCACCAGTTAGGTAACCAAATACGTAACCTAATGGATAAATTGCCCAACCTACAGTTACAATCATTCTCATTGCACCGAACGCAGTTACAAGAGCTTTGTTTCCGCTCTTAGCAGCAGCTTTACCTGCTTCACCTGAGAATACTTCATAAAGAATGTATACCCAACCTGCCATACCGATAATGAAACCAAGTGTAGCGTTGATGTATCCCGCTTCTCCTAAGTATCCACCGATTAACATTACTAATGAACCGATTAACAATCTCCAGAACATTCCAGAGTTTGCTTTTCTTACAGCTACTAGAATTAAATAAAATTCTACCATCTGTAATGGTACAGTAATTAACCAGTCAATATATCTATATACTGTTGGTGAGTCACCTGTAGCAACCCATACTTCTCTCATGTACATGTAGTGAATGAAAGCAATACCAGTTACTAGACCAGCAACAGTTACTGATGTTTTCCACGCAGGGTTAACAGTACCTCTCTCCATGAAGAAGAAAGCTGTAGCCGCTAACATACCCATTGAAATAATCCAAAAAGATATTCCAACAAAGTCATCCTGAGCTAACATCGTTGCGTCTGCTGCATTAGCAATTCCTGTTAAACCTGTTAAGGCAACAGCTGCTAGAGCAAACAGTTTAAGTTTTTTCATAAAAAACTCCCTCTTTAGTTAGTTTTTACTTTTAGTTTATATAAACTAAGCTTAGGCTTCCCTAAGCAAAGATTTGGGTTAAATAGCAAATAAAAACAGATTATTGAAGACTAAAGTGTCATTTATTTACGTTGATTTTACTGACTTTTTGAAATTAAATACAATTTATAATTTAATAATCTAAAAAAAAGGCTCTATCGAATCAAAAATCACATGCCCAAGAAATTCAATGAAATATACCAAGAATCTATAAAGAATCCTGAAAACTTTTGGAGACAAGCATCAGAAAACATCTTCTGGTTTAAGAAACCAAGCAAAATTTTAAACAAATCCAATCCTCCTTTCTATAAATGGTATGAAGATGGTGTCACTAACACGTGTTATAACGCATTGGATTTTCACATTGATCAAGGAAAGGGAGGCAAAACCGCATTAATTTACGACAGTCCTATTACTGGAAATAAAAGCAAGTTCAGTTATGAGGAATTGAGATCAAAAGTATCCAAATTTGCAGGAGCACTTAGAAATCAAGGGGTCAATAAAGGTGATCGAGTAATAATTTATATGCCCATGATACCTGAGGCTGTTATAGCAATGCTTGCTTGTGCAAGAATTGGGGCCATACACTCAGTTGTTTTTGGTGGATTTGCCTCAAACGAACTTGCAAGTAGAATTGACGACAGTAAAGCTAAACTTTTAGTAACTGCTTCATGTGGTTTTGAGCCTGGAAGGACTGTTGAATATAAACCCTTAGTAGACGAAGCAATAAAACTTGCTAATCACAAAATTAGTAAAATGATTTTGTTTCAAAGAAAAGGTCATGAAGTCAAATTAAATGCTCCTATGGAGATCAGCTGGGATGAAGCCCATGCTGATGCTAAGGATACAGATTGTGTGGAAATGAATTCAAACGAATTTGCTTATATTCTTTACACATCAGGAACTACCGGAACTCCAAAGGGTATCGTTAGAGATATTGGGGGTCACATCGTTGCTTTAAAATGGACTATGAAAAATATTTATAACATTGAAGAGGATGATATTTGGTGGTCTGCTAGTGATATTGGTTGGATAGTGGGTCACTCATATATTGTTTACGCTCCGTTATTTAAAGGATGCACAACCGTGCTGTTTGAGGGTAAGCCTGTCGGTACACCTGATGCAGGTGCTTTCTGGAAAATTATTTCAGACTATAAAGTGAAATCATTATTCACAGCACCAACAGCTTTTAGAGCAATTAAAAAAGAAGATCCTGATGGAAAATTCTTCTCCAAATATGACTTAAGCAAATTTGAGAGTCTTTTTTTAGCTGGTGAGCGTGCAGATCCAGATACAATTAAGTGGGCAGAAAATTTATTAAAGGTTCCAGTAATAGATCATTGGTGGCAAACAGAAACAAGCTGGGCAATAAGCTCAAATTGTACCGGAATTGAAATGATGAAAACTAAATATGGTTCAGCATGTAAAGCAGTGCCTGGCTATGATGTAAAAATTATTAAATCAGACCAGACTTTGGCTAAACCAAATGAAATGGGAGATATAGTTGTGAAACTCCCATTGCCCCCAGGTACATTCCCAACTCTTTGGAATGCTGATCAAAGATATAAAGAAAACTACATGTCAAACTATGACGGTTATTATCAAACTTATGATGCAGGTCATATTGATGAAGATGGATATATATGGATTATGTCTAGAACAGATGACATAATTAATGTTGCAGGCCACAGATTATCAACTGGCGCAATCGAAGAAGTTTTGTCTGAACATCAATCAGTAGCTGAATGTGCTGTTCTTGGAATTGCCGACAAACTAAAAGGACAATTGCCTATTGGCTTAGTTGTTTTAAAAGCAGGCGTTGATAAAAGTCACGAGGATATCTCAAAGGAGTGCATACAAATGGTCAGAGAGAAAATAGGTCCAGTTGCTGCATTTAAAATTGCTATAGTTATCAAAAGACTTCCTAAAACTAGATCAGGTAAAATTTTAAGAGGAACAATCAGAAAAATTGCTGATAAAGAGGAATATAAAATGCCTCCAACTATTGATGATCCGGCAATTTTAGATGAGATAAAAGCTGATCTAAAAAATAATAATATTCTTTAATAGTGTTAAAAACATATTTATTCCTAATTGGGGCAATTTTTTGTGAAGTTGCCGGAACAATGTTATTACCAGTGTCACAAAATTTTACAAAGTTTTTACCAACTTTTGCCTTAGCCGCATTTTATTTAACTGCGTTTTATCTTCTAACTTTTGTTGTAAATAAATTACCGATTGCAATTGTTTATGCTACTTGGAGTGGCCTTGGAATATTTACTATTGCAATACTAGGCTACATATTTTTTAAACAAACTTTAGCTTGGCAAGCAATCGTAGGGTTATTCTTAATTGTGATTGGTGTAATATTAGTAAATAGTTTTACAGGAAAGATTAGCTAAACACTAAAGGATTTCCCTCAGGTTCACCTAAAATTTTACTATCTTTCATTTTTATTTTTCCAGCTATAATAGTTGCCATTGGAGTACCCTTAAACTCAAATCCATTGAAAGGTGACCATCCACATTTACTCTCAATATTTTCATTTTTAATTTGAATTGTTCTGTTCATGTCCACCACAGTAAAATCAGCATCATAACCTTCTTTAATAAATCCTTTATTTTTTATACCAAAAATTTTAACTGGATTTTCACAAACAAGATTAATTAATTGGTTTAATGATAACTTCCCATCATTTACATGATTCAGCATCACAGGCATCAAAGTTTGAACACCAGGCATTCCTGAAGGTGAATTGGGATATTCTTTTTCTTTATTAACTTTTAGATGTGGGGCGTGATCTGATCCAATTGTATCGTTTAAATTATTTTTAACTGCGTACCAAAATCTATCATAATGAGATTTATCTCTAATAGGAGGATTCATTTGAGCATATGTGCCAAGCTTGTCATAACAGTCTGGAGCATAAATCGTTAAATGTTGGGGAGTAATTTCAAAAGTAATGTTTCCTTTATGTTGAGATAAAAAATCAATTTCTTGCTTTGTTGATATATGAAGTACATGGGCTTTTTTGTTATATTTTTTTGCAATCCTAACAATTCTTCTTGTTGATGACATGGCACATTCCTCACTCCTCCATACTGGATGTGTATGGACATCTCCATTTTTAATTAATTTCTTATTTACCTCTAAAATTGCCTCATCCTCTGAATGAACTGCTACAACTTTTGAGCTATTTTGAAAAACTTTATCAATATCTTTTTCATCAGCTACTAAAAGATTTCCAGTCGACGAACCAGCAAATAGTTTTATACCACAGCACCCTTCTAAATTTTTTAATTCTGCTAATTGGCTGACATTGTCAGCAGTTGCTCCAAAATAAAAAGCGTAATTGCAGTACATTCTATTTTTTGCAAGATCTAACTTTCTTTGAAATTCTTTTATGTTTGATGTTGGAGGGTTGGTATTCGGCATTTCAAAAACAGCTGTTATACCACCTGCGACCGCGGCCCTACTTCCTGAATTTAGATCTTCAGTATCAGTTGAACCCGGTTCTCTAAAATGTGTTTGGGTATCTATGCAACCAGGTAAAACAGTTTGGTTTTTTGCATCATATGATTCTTTTGCGTCTTCAGAAATATCGCCAATCTTTAAAATTTTACCATCTTTTACCGCAATATCCTTATTTTCTAATTGTCCGTTAATATAACATTGCCCATTTTTGATTATTAGATCTAACATTTATGAAAAAAGTTATTATATTAAAAATAGCTATCAATCAAACATGAATAACAGTGTTTTTATATTAAAAGACAGATCCATACTCTTTGTTAATGGCTTAGATGCTAAAAATTTTCTTCAAAATTTAATAAGTAATGACATCAATAAAGTAAATGATAGTTCTAGTTGTTTTGCGTCTTTATTAACACCTCAGGGTAAATTTCTTTATGAATTTATAATTGTAAAACATAAATTAGGTTTTTTTATTGATTGTGAAAAAACTCAATCAGAAGCGATATTTAAACAACTAAACATGTATAAACTTAGATCAAAAGTGGAGATATTAGATTTAAGTAATGAATTTGTTGTAGCAAGTTTTGGTTACGAAAAATATTTATCGATTGAGGGATCAAAAGACATATTGGGTTTTACTTTTAAATATAGGGAAGATCCTATCATTCTAGATCCTCGGAATAAAAATTTAGGTGCACGCTTAATAATCAACTTAGAAAAACTTTACCTATCATTAAAAAAACTTGATTTAAAAGATGATAACATCGAAAAATACTACGCTCAAAGTCACAAATTAGGAGTTGTTCCGAAATATTTGAATAAGCTACAAAATAAATTATTTGGTATTGAATGTAATTATGCTGAACTAAATGGAATTGATTTTAAAAAAGGATGTTTTGTAGGTCAGGAAAATACAGCAAGAATAAATTTAAAAAACAAACTATCAAAAAGATTATTGCCTATTGAAATAATTGAGGGAAATTTATCAGAAGATGAAAAAGTTTTTAATAATGATGTAGAGATTGGTAAAGTATTAATTAATGACAATTACCCTTTTGCCCTAATAAAGTTTTTAGATAAAAATTTTGACAAAAATCAAGTATTTAAAAGTAAAAATGGAACTTTTAAAATTTTGGTGCCTGAGTGGCTAAATATTAATAATTAATTTTTATTTGATAGTTTAATAAATAATCCATAATCAGGATCTTTATTGAAGAGTTCATAGTGACCATCTAAATTAATTTGAAAATTATCTAATTCTTTATTGTGAGATAGTTTCGCTAAAGAGTCTTGAAATGTCATTGAGTATAGTGATCTTTGTGAATTTTTATAATCAAGCGCTATCACAAAATTATCATTTTTACTGTCTTTGGCCTGATCCCTAGTATATTTTGTCATTAAAGTTAGTCCGTTATTAGAAATTAAATCAAATCCAATTCCGCCAATTATATTATGTGTAGCATTATTTATATTTTTAAAAGTATAAGCACTACCATCTGACTCGTATGAAAATTTTTGCTGAGATGACGGACTCATATCAGCATAATATTCAAAATCAAAATATGGTATCAAACTTCCAACCTTTAATTCATAAGTATTGTCCAAACTTGCACCTATTGAGGAAGTAAAATTTCCAATATATTGATCTTCAAATTTTAAGTTTAGTCCAGCTGCACCTGTTTCTGTATATTCACCAAAATGTGTTATCCCATAATTTATTTTTATCTTAGGTGTAAAATTTAATTTATTTTTTGAAAAAGTATCTCTTAAACTTAAGGATCCATATAATTGCTCACCATATCTTTCACCGTCAGTTGATGTTGAACCGCTATTATTTAATAAATCAGAATTTATAAAACTTAATCCTAATAAGTGATCTGTAAATCTCTCTCCTCCTTTTGGTTTGCTCTCATAAAAAGTTAAACTAAATGAACTCATATCAAGCGCACTTCCAAGATCCCCCACATCAACATCGTCACTACCAAATCTTAATGCTATTCCTCTCATAATATTATCTTCGCTTCTTTTGTCGGCTCCAAAAGTAATTGCTGAAGTATTAATATCTTTTGAGGAAGAATCAGAAGTATCTCCAATTTTACCAATACTAATTGTACCTTCGCTCCAAAAAGACCAGCTAGAATTTTGATTTAAATCGGAAGAATTATTATTAGAAAAATAAAGAGGAATTAATTCCTCTGTAAGAGAATTTAAAATTTCATTATTAAATTGAAACTTAATATTTTGGTTTGTTAAATTTAATCTATTGCTGTTACGTCTTAACCATTCCATACGATTTAGGACTGGATAGGTTGTATGTTGAATTAATTTTTTTGCTGCCTCTGATTGGGATTCTGCCGATGCAACATCATCTTTATTTGCTGTTGGATCAATACATTTAACTACCCCGAAACCACATGATAGATTATATTCGTGTACATCAGATGATTTATCTGTGTCATAATCCATAATAAACATTTTGGATCCATCAGTGTTAAACGTTATACCCCATACCTGAGTAAGTTCTTCAGACGTATTATATGAACCTACATAAGTAACGGTACCAGCTAAATTAAACGGAGTAGATAAAGAATACTCATTTATTGTATCTCCTTCACCAGTTGTTATATACATTTTGGATCCATCAGAACTAAATTTTATACCCCGAACATCACCACCATTAGCAATTAAACCACCGCCACTTGGTGAAAAATTTTTTACTAAAGTTTCGTTAGATAAATCATACGGGCTTGAAAGTGAATATTGAAAGACATGCCCATTACTTGCTCTATCAAGGAGATAGATATTTTTACCGTCATTACTAAAAGTTATTGCTCTTAAATTTGGAGAGCCATCTAAAGTGAAACTTTTGTTACCTTGGCTTACACAAGTTGAAATATCATAAGCAGTTGTTAATGAGTATATTTCTACATCATCGTCTCCCATGTCAGTTAAAAAAAATTTTGTTCCATCAGAGTTAAATTCGATATTAGTGCCATCTAATGCCTCACCTCCGATATTACAAAAGGAGTTAGTTAAAAAAGTTGCTTCTGAAATATCAAAAGGAGTACTTAATGTATATTGGATCACTCTATTAGCAGAAAAACCGGCAATGAACATTCTTGTACCATCCGAGTTAAAAGTTATACCTGAGGGTGAGTTCTGGCCTTTGTCACTATTTTTTGGAACATCGATATCGTCAACAAATGACGAAACTGCTCCAAAAGCTTTAAAGCTCGTGAGAAAAAAGATTAATAATAAACTTATAAATTTTAGCAATTTCACGAGCTATTTTTAAACCAAAAAAATATTTTATGCATCCGAGAATATAGATGATTGATGTTGAAAAAGTTACATTTGGTGCGGCCAGAGAGACTCGAACTCTCATGGACTAGGTCCACACGGCCCTCAACCGTGCCTGTCTACCAATTTCAGCATGGCCGCAAATATGACCCACATTAAATCAATGACAAGCAGGTTTCAAATTGATAAATTTTTATTATGGAATTTAACCAAGAAGTAAAGCAAGCAACTGACCCTATTTACAAAAAAATATCAAAGGTAATGCCTGAAATCGAATGGTCAGTGCACGCGCCTTATATTCATAAAATTAATAAACTTAAAAAAGAAAAAAATGCAGTTATTCTTGCTCATAATTATCAAACTCCAGAAATTTATCACGGGATAGCAGATTTTTCAGCTGACTCTCTTGCATTAGCAGTTGAAGCATCAAAAACTTCTTCAGATATAATTGTAATGGCGGGTGTTCACTTTATGGCTGAAACTGCAAAGCTAATGAGTCCAAATAAAAAAGTTTTATTACCAGATATGAAAGCAGGATGTTCATTATCTTCTTCAATTACTGGTAAAGATGTTAGATTATTAAAAGAAAAATATCCTGGTGTTCCAGTAGTTTCTTATGTCAATACTTCTGCAGATGTAAAAGCTGAAACAGATGTATGTTGCACATCTGCAAATGCAGTCAAAATTGTAAAATCACTAGGTGTTAAAAAAGTAATTTTTCTTCCTGATGATTATTTAGCAAAATATGTTGCTTCACAAACAGATGTTGAAATAATTTCGTGGAAAGGAATTTGTATTGTGCATGATCAGTTTAATGAGAAGGAAATTATAAACATTCGAAAAAATAATCCAGGAATAAAAATTATTGCACATCCGGAATGTCCTCCTGAAGTAATTAAAGCAAGTGATTTTGCTGGATCTACATCTGGAATGATTAATTATGTGAAAAAAAACCAACCTAAAAAAGTAATGATGGTTACTGAATGCTCTATGAGTGATAATATTCAAGTCGAGAATCCAAATGTAGAGTTTATAAGACCATGTAATATGTGCCCACATATGAAAAAAATAACTCTACCAAAAATATTAGACTGCTTAGAAAATGAAACTGGTGAAATTATTATGGATCAAGAGACAATCAATAAAGCTAGATTGTCTGTAGAGAAAATGGTTGCTATCGGTAGATAACTTTTTGTGTCTCAAATAAAACTAAGTGAAAATTTTATTAAAAATACTGTCAAGCTTGCACTAAATGAAGATTTGTATCCCTCAGGAGATATTACCTCAAGTCTTGTAAAAAATAACAAAACAATCAGAGCAAAATTAATAGCTAATGAAGATGCAATTATTGGAGGGTTATTATTTGCGAAAAGCGCATTTTCTCTTGTTGATAAAAAAATAAAATTTATTTTGAAAAAAAAAGATGGAACTTTTGTTAAAAAGAGGTCATTGGTAGCAACAATTCAAGGTAATGCTCAAAACATATTGATTGCAGAAAGAGTGGCTTTAAATTTTTTATCTCATATTTCAGGGATTGCGACAAAGACTAATAAGTTTGTAAAGCTGGCTGGAAAGAGGTGTAAAATATGTTGCACAAGAAAAACTATTCCAAATTTAAGAGTCATTCAAAAATATGCCGTCAAGTTAGGTGGTGGAGTCAATCATAGATTTAATCTTAGTGATGAGTTTCTTATTAAAGATAACCATGTTGCAAGCACAAATATTAAAAAATTAGTTTCTTCAGCTATTGCAAATAAAAAAGGAAGAAAAATTACTGTTGAAGTAGATAATCTCAATCAACTTAAACAAATTATTGGTTTAAAATTTGATAGGGTTTTATTTGATAATATGAATAATAAAAACTTAAAACTTGGAATTAAACTTGCAAAAAAGAATTATGAAACTGAAGCGTCTGGAAACATTAGTCTTAAAACAATTAAATCTGTCGCAAAAACTGGGGTCAACAGGGTTTCTGTTGGTAGTATAACACACAGCGCTCCAGCAATAGATTTTAAACTTGAAATTTAGTTTATAAATTTTGTCAGGTCTGGCTTAAAATAATTTGGCCCTTTCATTACTTTACCATGCTCATTATAAATTGGTTTTCCATTGTCATCCAATTTACTCATATTTGAGTTTTGAACCTCTTCAAAACACTTATCTAAATTAATACCAAATGCATGGCCCGCACCGTAAGTGACGTAAAGTATATCTGTTAGTGCATCTGCAACCTCTAATAAATCTTTATTGTTCATTGCCTCTGTGAGTTCGCTCAATTCCTCTTTTATTAGGTCTAGTCTTAATTTGTTGATTTTATCTGTGCTAAATGAGGGTTTATCTTTAACTTCTTGTCCAAAAGTTTTCATGAAAACTCCAACCTTACTAAAATTTGACATAATGCTCCTGTAAGTTTTTTAAAAATAATGTATATTCATAATAATTTATTAGTTACTAGTTAATCAATGAAATTAAGAAAAGAATTTGACAGTATAGGATCTATTAATGTTCCTAATGATAAATATTGGGGCGCATCAACTCAAAGGTCAAAGAAATATTTTGATATTGGTGAATTCCTTGTAAGACCAACGCTGATAAAATCGATAGCTATTATTAAAAAAGCAGCTGCAATAGTTCATGCAAAAGAAAAACAAATTCCACCTAATATTTCAAAAGCAATAATAAAAGCATCAAATGAGGTAATTGCAGGAAAATTAGATGATCATTTTCCACTAAAAGTTTGGCAAACCGGTTCTGGCACTCAAACAAACATGAATGTAAATGAGGTAATTGCTAATAGAGCTATCGAAATTTTGGGAGGGAAAAAAGGTTCAAAGAAACCTGTGCATCCCAACGATCATGTCAATAAATCTCAGTCAACTAATGATGTATTTCCGACTGCTATGCATATTGCAATAGCTGTTGAAACGAGAAAAAGGTTATTACCAGCATTAGAACTATTGAATAAAGATTTAAAAAAGAAAGCTTCTAAATTTAAGAAAATAATTAAAGTAGGAAGAACTCACTTACAAGACGCAACCCCTTTATCATTAGGACAAGAATTTTCTGGCTATCAGTCACAACTACAAGACTGTATTTCAAGAATTAAAAATGCATTAAATGAAATTTACTTTTTAGCACAAGGTGGAACTGCTGTTGGAACAGGTATCAACAGTAAAAAAGGTTTTGATAAAAAAATAATCAATCAAATAAAGAAAATTACAAAAATTCCATTTAAACCAACGAAAAATAAGTTTGCAGCATTAGCTGCTCACGATGAAATAGTGAATTTCTCGGGAACACTAAACACTACAGCAGTATGTTTAATGAAGATTGCTAATGATATTAGATTTTTAGGCTCTGGTCCAAGAGCTGGATATGGGGAATTAATCTTACCAGCCAACGAGCCAGGCTCATCAATAATGCCAGGGAAAGTAAACCCCACTCAATCAGAAGCAGTAACTATGGTTTGTGTTAAAGTAATTGGAAATCACAATGGTATCACAATGGCCGGATCACATGGTCACTTTGAATTGAATGTATTTAAACCATTGATTGCCCACAATATTTTACAATCGATTGATTTGTTATCTGATAGCTCAAAAAACTTTTCATTATATTGCATCAAGGGTATCAAGGCCGATAAAGTTAAAATAAGATACTATCTTGAAAATTCTTTAATGTTAGTCACTTCGCTCGCACCAAAAATTGGGTACGATAAAGCAGCTAAAATTGCTAAATCAGCTCTAAAAAATGGAACTACTTTAAAGTCTGAAGCTTTAAAATCAGGTTTAGTTGACGAAAAAGAATATGATAAGATTGTTGATCCGAAAAAAATGATTCACCCCGAGTAGCTACTGAAGAAGTTATTTACAAAATTTTTGAAAGAAATTTTATTAGAAAACTTTTTTTCAGTTGAGTTAAAGTTATCAAGGAATCCATTTAGTTTATCATTAGACTTGTTATCAACTTTTACATTATCAAAATTAAATTTATTTTTGTTAAAATTGTATACAAAATCTAATTCAAGTTTATTTATTTTTTTTCGGTGAATCTTTTTTATTTGAAATGATTTATAAAAATTGTCAATATTATTTGCATTAATGATAAGTTTTCCAATTAAAAAAATTTCATCCTGATCATAATTAAGTATCCCCTCTTTAAGATTAATTTCTAGATCATCCTTCCACATTATTCGTGATTTTGAAAAAGTTATATTTCCTTGATCTAAATTGAGCTTTAATTTTAGATCATTCAAATAATCAATGTTTGTAAGGTTCTTTACATTTAAATCAATATTCACATTTAAATTTTGGTTATTAAGAATTTCTGATTTAAATAGTTCTATAAGTAATGAATCATTTTTTAAAATATCTTTCGCACTTATTCCATCATAATTAAAAGATGCTTTTAAGTAAAATGGTTTGAAATCAAAATATCCATTAAATTTTTTTTTATCAACAGATGAAAAGTTTAAAGAATTATTATTAATTTCGTAAAAAAGAGACTCATTTTTATTAACAAACATTAAGTCTAATTTACCTTTTCTTATTAAATCTTCATAATTTGTATTACTTTCAATATTTAATCCAATTTTTTTTGAATTAAATTTTATAGAAAAGTTCTTCTGAAATTTATTATTTTTAAGATTAATAGTATATGGAACATTGAAAATTTCATTTTTTGAAATCAACACATTCTCTAAATTGTACGAGTCAAAATAAAATTTACTATTACTAATTTTATTTAAAAATAATAATTCTTCATCTAAATTTTCAAAAAATATATTACTTTTTTTAAAAATTATTTTGTTTTCGTTAGGTTCCATTTTAAGAAGCTTTTCAAAAAAAAGTAAGTCACTTTTATTTAAATTGAAATCTGTTTTATTTAAAACTAAATCTTTTATCTCTAATTCGTCTATAGAAAAAAGATTACTAAAATCAATAAATGCTTTAAAATTTTCAACTTTTCCTATTACTCTTTCATTATTTACAATTGATAAATTTTTACTTGTGAAATGAGGTTTAGGTAATAAACCATATCTGATTTTTTTATTAAACTTTATATGAAAATCGTATTTTTTTTGAATTTGATTCTTTATTTCAACTTGGGCTATATCTTTATCATATAAAGTTGGTAACAAAAAATAGCTCAGTGTCAAAATAAAAACTGCTGACAAGCTAAAAAAAACTCTATTATTAGCAAGAATATTGTTTTTTTTGGAATATGTTTTAATAAAATTTAATTTGCTAAAATAGCTTTCTAATGAGTTATTTATTGATACAAATCTTTGCTTAAATTTTTTAGAAATTAAATTTATTTTATTCATTATTTTTTGACCAACTTATAATAAATTATATTAAATGGTAAACTCTGATTATTTAAAAAACCTTAATAAAGCTCAAAAAGAAGCTGCTACACATCTTGATGGACCTCTATTAATTGTTGCTGGTGCTGGATCTGGCAAAACTAAGGTGCTCACAACAAGAATTGCAAATATCATAAAAGAAAAAAAAGCTTTTCCAAATCAAATTCTTGCAGTGACATTTACAAACAAAGCGGCAAAAGAGATGCAAACAAGAGTTAGTCAGATTCTAGGTTCAGCAGCTGTTGGGTTATCTTGGCTTGGTACTTTTCACTCAATCTGTGCAAAATTATTGAGAAAACATGCTCCTGCTGTTAATCTTAACTCAAACTTTACAATTATTGATACAGAGGATCAGATCAGGTTAATCAAAAATATTTGTAAAGCAGAGAATGTAGATGTTAAAAAATTATCACCTAAATATATCATAGCAATAATTGATAAATGGAAAAATAGGGGATGTTATCCAGATGAGGTAACTATTAACAAAAAAGATATTTATGAAAAAACAATTTTACCAATCTATAAAATTTATCAACAAAAACTTACGGATCTCAATTCATGTGATTTTGGAGATTTAATTCTACATTCATTAAAAATTTTAGAAAAAAATGTTGATATTAGAGATTTATACAAAAAAAATTTTAAATATATTTTGGTAGATGAATACCAAGACACGAATTTAGTTCAAAGTAAGTGGCTCAATTTGTTAGTCGGAAATAATCAAAATATTTGTTGTGTTGGTGATGATGATCAATCTATTTACAGCTGGAGGGGGGCTGAAATAAAAAATTTTTTAGAATTCGATAAAATTTATAAGAACACAAAAGTTGTTAGACTTGAGCAAAACTATAGATCTACACAAAATATTTTATCAGTAGCATCGAACTTAATTTCAAATAATGAAAACCGTGTTGGAAAAACTCTTGAAACTACTATGGAAGAAGGTGATCTGGTAAATTTAAACTGTTTTAAGACTGGTAAAGATGAGGCAATTGGAATTTCTGATGAAATAGAAAATATCAAAAAAAATTATTCACTCAATAATATTGCTATACTCGTAAGAGCAATTTTTCAAACTAGGGAATTTGAAGAAAGATTTTTAAAAATTGGAATACCTTATAGAATACTTGGTGGGATAAAATTTTATGAGAGAGCTGAAATAAAAGACTGTGTTGCTTATCTTCGTTTAATTTATCAAGAGAAAGATGATCTTGCTTTTGAAAGAATCGTTAATAATCCAAAAAGGTCAATCGGAGAGACTACTCTTAAAGATATACATAATTTTTCAAAAAATAATTCACTTTGTTTAGAAACCTCCTCAAAAAAAATGGTAGATCAAAATTTAATCAAACCCAAAGCAAAGACTGGTTTAACACTTTTTTTAGATTTAATAGATAGATGGAGAAGTGAGTTTAAAAAAAATAATACTAATCATGTGAAACTACTTCAGTTGATTCTCGATGAATCAGGCTATTCTGCAATGCTCAAAAATAAAAAAGATTTAGAAAATGAGAATAGACTTGAAAACATTAAAGAACTCCTAAGTGCTATGAAAGAATTTGATAACTTAGAGAGTTTTTTGGAGCATGTTGCGTTAGCTACATCAATTGATCAAAATTGGGATGGGGAAAAAATAAACATGATGACAATGCATGCTGCTAAAGGTCTGGAGTTTGATGTTGTTTTTTTACCTGGATGGGAAGAAGGTCTTTTCCCTCATCAAAAATCAATAGAGGAAAAAGGACAAAATGGTTTAGAAGAGGAAAGAAGATTAGCTTATGTTGGTATAACTAGAGCAAAAAAAAAATTGATTATATCATTTTCCATGAATAGATTTTATCAAGGCGACTGGATCGATAGTATGGCATCAAGATTTGTTAACGAACTACCTGAAAAATTCTTAGAAAAAAATTCTTTTTTTGACCAAGATAAAGATGTAATGGAAGATTTTGATTTTAACCAGGACATAGATTTTGATGATAATGATAACATAAGAAGTCCGGGGTGGATAAGATATCAAAAAAAACTAAAATGATTAAAAGAAGACTAGACAGCTTGAAAAAAAAATTTAATTCTCTTGGTATTGATGGATATGTAATACCCAAAAATGACGAATTTTTTTCGGAATACTCCGCTAATGATAGGCTAAAAACAATCTCAAATTTTAGTGGTTCAGCAGGGTACGCTGTGATTTTGAGGCATAAAAATTACCTATTTGTAGACGGGAGATACACTCTCCAAGCCAAAATAGAGGCTGGCGATAAATTTATTATCAAAAATTTCAATGAGCTTTTAAAATGTAATCTATTTAAAAATATTACACTCGGTATCGACCCTAAAATATTTACAATAAATCAAATAAATAAGTTTTTTTTAAGATATAATAAAATTAAGATTATTGAAGACAATTTAATTGATAAAATTCATAAAACATATTCATATTATATAAAACCCTTTTACTCATTAAAAAAAAAAGTAGCGGGTGAAAGTCATTTTAAAAAAATTACTAGAGTTTCTAATATTCTGAAAAAACAAAAAATAGATTATCTATTTGTTACTGCACCAGAAAATATAGCTTGGTTATTAAATATTAGGGGTCACGATAATCCTAATAGTCCTATACCAAATTGTCGTCTACTTTTAACTAAAAACAAAAAACTCTTTATTATTTGTAAAAATCAAAAACTCATTAAATTAGTTAAAGAAAAAAAAATTAAAAGTAATCAAATAATAGAACCACATAAATTAAAGAATTTTTTTAATAAAATTAAGTTTAGTAAATTCATAATTGATAATAAAACATGTTCAATATTTTATAGAAATTTTATAATTGCAAAACACAAAATTGTTAATAAAAAAGATCCAATATATCTTTTAAAATCTATAAAAAATAAAAGTGAACTTAATAATATCATAAATATACATATTGAAGATGGAGTAGCTTTGACAAAATTTCTTTATTGGATAAAAGTATCAAACAAAAAAGAAATTACTGAAGTTGATGCGCAAAATAAGTTAGAAAAATATAGAAAAAAAAATAAAAAATATTTATTTCCAAGTTTTAATACTATTGCAGGCTCAGGGGCAAATGGAGCTATAATTCATTATAGAGCGACAAAAAAAAATACAAAAAAAATTAGTAAAAAGGAACTATTTTTATGCGACTCAGGTGGTCAATATAAATATGGCACCACCGATGTAACAAGAACTATATGTTTCTCTAAACCCCAAAATTATATAAAAGATATTTTTACAAAAGTTTTAAAAGGTCATATTGCCGTTGTTACTTCAAATCTTAAAACTCATTACAATGGTAAATTAATTGATAAAAGAGCTAGAGCTTTTCTAAAAAGAAATGGTCTCGATTATGAACATGGAACAGGACATGGTGTTGGTTTTTTTTCTAATGTTCATGAAGGACCGCAAGCGATTTCAAAATTCAACACAATAAAATTACAACAAGGCATGATCCTAAGCAATGAGCCAGGATATTATAAAAAAGGAAAATTTGGTATTAGAATAGAAAATCTTTTATATGTAGATAGTCACAACAAAAAATTATCTTTTGTAAATTTAACTTTGGCACCTATTGATGTGGATTTAATAAATTTTGACCTACTAACTGGAAACGAAAGAAATTATCTATTTAACTATCACTTAAATATATATTCAAATTTATCAAAATATCTTAATAAAAAAGAAAGAGAATGGTTAGCTGGTTTTATTAAGCATTTTTAACCACTCTGCTTGAGACAGTATTTTTATTTTTAAATCTTTCGCTGCCTCTATTTTTCTTTTTGTTGGCTTTTCACCAATTATCAAAAAATCTAATTTTTTTGATACATTACTAATAATTGATCCTGAATTTTCCTCAATTAAAGACTTTGCCTCTGCTCTACTTATTCCCTCAAGTTTTCCTGTAATCATAAAAGTTTTATTTATAAATAAACCATCTTTTTTTAATAATATTGCATCTTTAACTTTTATTAATCTACTTAAGTCATTTAATACTTTTAAATTTATTTTATTTGCCAAAAAACTTTTTATCGAATTGATTTGTGTTTCACCAATGCCATCTATGTTAATTAAATCATCAAATTTTTTTGTCTCGGCTAATGAAATAAAATTTTTTAATGATAATAAGTGTCTCGAAATTAGCTTGGCATTTTCTAAACCTATATGACGTATCCCTAAAGCAAAAATAAATTTCTCAAAAGGAACTTTCCTTTTTGAGTCTATTGAGTATCTTAAATTAGAAACAGATTGTTTTCCCCATCCATCTAAGCTTTCTATTACTGAATAATCTAATGTAAATATGTTCTGTGGTAGCCTAACTAAATTTTTCTTCCAGAAACTTTCAACAATTTTTTTGCCAAAACCATCTATGTTAAACGCTTCTTTAGACACAAAATGTTTAATCTTTTCAATTGCAATTTTCTCACATTCAAAACCTTCACTGGTACATCGTCTCACTGCATCCTCTTTTTTTGTGATAGAATTATATTCTTTCACTGTTTTTGATCCACAAGAGGGGCATTTCGATGGAAATATAAATTTTTTTGACTCTTTATTTCTGAGTTTCAAGTCCACTGAAATAACGTGTGGTATTACATCCCCAGCTCTTTCAATCAAAACAGTATCTCCTATTCTTATATCTTTTCGAATTATTTCTTCTTCATTATGTAATGTTGCGTTAGATACTACAACTCCTCCAATATTAATTGGTTTAATTTTAGCTACTGGGGTTAATGCTCCAGTTCGACCGATTTGAATTTCTATATTTTCAATTTTTGAAACACCATTGTTAGCAGAAAATTTATGTGCAATAGCCCATCTGGGTGAATTAGTAATATTACCAAGTCTCTTTTGCAATTTAAAGTCATTAATCTTATAAACAATACCGTCAATATCAAAATTTAAACTTTCTCTTTTATTTTCTATTTCTTTGTAATTTTTCATTAAATTTTCAATGCCCGTAATAGTCTTGTTTAAAGGATTTGTTTTAAAGCCCCACTCTTTGAGCTTTTTCAAAAATTCGCTTTGTTTGGTAATTTTAAGTCCTTTTTCATAACCAAAAGTATAAGCAATGAACTTTAAAGGAATTTTTTTTGTTTCAAGTGAATCTTTTTGTCTTAAGGAACCAGATGCAGCATTCCTAGGATTAGCAAACTTATCACCCAATTTCTTAAAATCGTTGTTTTGAATAAAGATTTCTCCTCTTACATCAATATCATTTGGAAAATCCTTTGATAAAATCTTTTGTGGAATATCATTTATAGTTTTTAAATTCTCAGTTATGTCCTCTCCCTCTTTACCATCTCCTCTAGATAAACCAGTGATAAAGTTTCCATTTTTGTATGATAAAGAAGCTGAAATTCCATCAATTTTTGGTTCAGCGCTGTACTCAATTTCTAATCGATTTTTTTGATTTAAATAATTCATAATTTTTTTTTCAAAATTACTCAAATCATCTTGATCAAAAGCGTTAGCAAGTGAAAGCATGGGTACTCTGTGTGGTGCTTTCCTGAAATTTTTGGAAGGTTTAAATCCTACAGTTACTGAGGGAGAATTTTTGCTTTTAAGATAAGAATATTTACTCTCAAGTTCTAAAATATTTCTTTTAAGAATGTCATATTCACTATCGTCAACTATTGGATTATTTTTTTCATAATAAAATTTATTTAGTTTAGTTATTTTTTTAATTTTTTCATTATACTCTTTCTCAATCTTTTTTCTTATCATTTTACTCAAAAAGAGTTTTAAATTTTTTTAATACTTTTTTGTTTTTTTTTTTTATTTCTTTAAACCTATCTTTTTTTCTCATTTTATAGTTCTTATCAAACAAACTGTAGGTATTTTGATACCATTCGGATGAACCGTAATTATAACCAAGAAGTTGTGCATATTTTTCTGCTTCATCAATTAGACCTATTGTGTAATGAACCTCTACCAATCTATGTAGTGCCTCAGCAGTATAGATTGTTGTATCATAATCGTCTACAACAGTCCTAAAGCGATTGATCGCCGATATCCATTTTTTTTTTTCAAAATAATATCTACCAATATACATTTCTTTGGAAGCTAAAATATCATTAATCAAACTTATTTTGAATTCTGCATCTAAAGCATATTCTGTATTAGCATATTCTTTTAAGACATAATCAAATTTTGTTTTGGCATTCTTAATTGATTGTAAATCTTTTTTTTCATCAACTATTTGCTCAAAGTAACATATGCCCATTAGGTAATGTGCGTATGAAACATCTTTATGATAAGGATAAACTCTTATAAATCTTTCTAACTCAGCAATAGAGTCACTGTAATAATCTTGTACATAATATGAATAAGCTGCCATTAAAGCAGATTTAGGAGCCCAATCTGATTGTGGAAAAAGTGTTTCGACTTCATTAAATTTTTTCGCTGCATATAAAACATCACCACTCTCTAGTGCATCTTTACCAATGTCATAAGCCTCCAAGACTTGAAGCTCTAAATTTTTTTCTTTAATTTCTGAAACTTCAATATTATTTTTTGAGCAAGAAACTAAAACTAATAAAAATAATAAAAAATAAAGCGCCCTAAAAATTAACATTTAGCTTTTATATAATTTAAAACATTAATTTAAAAGAACAATATATTTAAGCTATAGATCTAAATAATCTTTTATTTATTAATGAATGTGGAAGATTTCTCTCTTGAATTTCAATTATTGAAAAATTATCTTTATTTTCAAATACTTTTTTGAGTAGTTGATTAGTCATAAAATGTCCACCTTGAGAACATGTTATGCTTGCTACCATTCTATAACCAGATGTATATAAGTCCCCTACACAATCAAGGATCTTATGATTAACAAATTCTAAAGAATTTCTTAAGCCATCTTTATTTAAGACTTTGTCATCTTTAACAACAATAGCATTATCTAAACTACCGCCTTTTGCAAGGCCGTTTTCTCTAATTTTTTCTACATCTTCGTATAAGCAAAAAGTTCTCGAATTAAAGATATCATTTAAATCATCTTCATAAATATTAATTTTATTTTTTTGCGTCCCAATAATGGGATTCTGATATTTTAATTCAAAATCAATTTCTAAACTTAATTTAGATGGTTCAATTGATATAAACTTTTCATTATCTCTGTAAGTTACCTTTTTGTTAATTTTAATAATTTTTATAGGTGCTTCACTTTTTTCTAATCCAGATAAGATTATCTTTTCTATAAATTCTTTAGCTGAACCATCTAAAATTGGCACCTCTTCATTATCAATCTCTATTAAAACATTATCCACACCTAGACCAAACAAAGCTCCCATTAAATGTTCTATAGTAGAAACTTTAACACCATATTCATTAGAAATAGTGGTGTTAAGAACTGTATTATTAACATTAGAAAAATTTGGGAGAACAATATTATTTGTTTTCAGATCAATTCTTTTAAAAATTATTCCTGAGTTTGGTTCAGACGGTTTTAAAGAGATATTTGAATTCTTTCCACTGTGTAAACCAACACCACTAAAATTTACAGGATTTTTAATAGTTTTTTGTGTAAGTAACTTCATCAAATACTTTTATTATTTAGATGAAATAATTTGAATACAACAAATGTTACTGGAAAATACGATTATCTGAATAGATCAAAAAATTTTTCAAAAAAACCCTTATTTTTTGATATTTTGTTAACTAACTTAACCTCATTTTTATTATATCCTCCAATAATTTTACTTGTCATCTCAAAAAAATCAATATCGCTATCACTCACATATTTACCAATATAACTTGCACTCAATATTTGATTTACTGAGATTTGAAATTTTTTTAACGTTTTTTCAACATGTTTAACTAGTTCATCGGGTAGACAAATAAAACTTATGTCCAAAGAAAAATTTTTACATTTTTGATTAGGTGGTAACTCTGTAAAATGAACATTATCAATAAGATAATTATCAATTAAAATGTGAATTATTCTCATATTCTGAATAGTTTTTTCACATTGGTACTTCGCACTTTTTATTAAATATAGAATTATATTGGAATTAATATTTTCATTATGATTATGCTTTTTCATGGAGATCTGTAAATTGAAAAAATCTCTTGTTTCTATTATTACATTAATTTTTTCAATGAAATTTCCTAAAATTTTTTCGATTTTAAAAATATTTTCATTAAGAAAAGAATCTAATTTATCAAAGTTTAGTTGAATGGAATCATTTTCAAAGAAAAATTCATCTTTAAATATTAGCTTAAAGTCAGTTTTGTGGTAAACAGATAATATTATTTTTTCTGGGCTAAAAAATAAAAAAACTTCAAAGTTTAAATCATTTTCCATTAATTATAACCTGTTTGTCTTGACGAAGATCTAAAATCTTAATATTTTTGAATTTGTTATTACTAATTAAATCTAATGCTAAATTTAGTGAGTCTTGTAAATTTTGTTTAGGTAGTTTAATAAAAATATTATCATTAGTTTCTATATCCCATCTACCTGATTTAAAGAAATATAAGTTTTTAATTTCTAATAATTCAAAATTTGATTTTTTTATAGACTCTATCAAATTAAAAAAAGAGTCTTTATTATAATCTCCAAAAATATTTGGTAGATTGTAATTTTTATTAACAGTCTGAATTAATTTCCCGTTTGAACCCAATACAAAAGATTTTCCATCTTTAAATACATTTGCTAAAAATTTTGTTTTGTTAATTCTAATTTCTATTGATGAAGGATACTTCTTGAATACAGTATAATTTTCAATTGATTTGTTAGCTTCTAACTTTTTTATAAGATTAAATTTATTTAAAAAAAAAATATTTTTTAGATTAAGTAATTCAAGATTATTTAATAGATCTTTTTTTTCTTCTCCTTCTAATCCTTTTATCATAATATTATCTATATTTTTTAATTTAATTTCGGATAAAAATTTATTATTAAGGGTGCTTAAAAAAATAATGAAAAAAATATATAACAATATTTTTTTACTTAATCTTAATTGCATTTTTTAAAATTAACTCAATTAATTTTATAAAACTGATTTTTTTAAATGCAGCTATTTCAGGTACTAAAGAAAGTTTTGTCATCCCTGGCTGAGTGTTAATTTCCAAAAGATAAAACTTGTTTCTAAAAAATTTAAAATCTGATCTAGTGACACCGCTGCAATTTAATATTTTGTGAGCCTTTAAAGCTATATTCATTAATTTATTATATTCATCCTTAGTTAATTCAACAGGAATCATATGCTTAGTTTTTGCCTTTGGATTATATTTAGCTTGATAGTCATAAAATTTTCTCTTTGGCTTTAATTCAATAGCTCCAAGCTTATTTGATCCAATTATAGCTGCTTGGATTTCACGACCAGGAATAAATTCCTCAATAATAATTCTTTTATATTCTTTTAATAAATTTAATTTTTTATAAATATTTGACTTATGGCATATAAAAACATTAACACTCGACCCCTCATTTATTGGTTTGATAACAACGGGAAATTTAATTTTTCTGTCGATTTTCTTAATTAAATTAGTTTTAGATAAGTTAAACGAATAACAAAAATGTTTTGGTGTTAGTATATTATTTTTTTTAAAAATTTTTTTAGATATCTCTTTATCCATAGCTAAAGCTGATGAGATTACCCCTGAGTGAGTATATGGTATTCTGATACTTTCTAAAATTGTCTGAATATACCCATCCTCACCGAATTGGCCATGCAATGCATTAAAAATAATTTTTGGTCTAAAAGATTTAATTGTTTTAAAGAGTTTGTAATTCGGTTCAGTAATTTTTACCTGATAATTATTTTTTTTTAGTTCCTTTGCTACTTGCATTCCAGTATCGAGACTAATTGCTCTTTCTTTCGAAATACCTCCGGAAATAATTAATATTTTTTTTTTCAAGTTACTCCAATATTTTAATTTCTTTTTCTAAACTAATTCCAGTTTTTTTTAAAACTTTTTCAGAAACGTAATCTATTAATTTCTTCATATCTTGAAATTTCGCATTACCTTTATTTACAAAAAAGTTACAATGTTTTTCTGAAATACAAGCATCACCAAATGATTGATTAAGCGGTACAGAGTCTTTTATAAGCTCCCAAACTTTTTTATCAGTTTGAGATATTGGATTTTTAAATGTACTCCCGCTTGTTTTAATTCTCGTGGGTTGATTTTTTTCTTTTTTAGATTTTAGTTTATTTGTTGTGGCCTCAATTTCTTTTTGGTTTGACTTGACTCCTTTAAAAGAAGCGCTCAAAAAAATGTAATCTTCAGGTATATTGTTTTTTCTGTATTCAAATTCTATTTCTTTTGAAGGTATTGTTACCACTTTGCCAAACTTGTCAATTGCCTGAATGGAGACCAGTATATCTTTAAACTCTTTACCGAAGCAACCTGCATTCATTGATATACCTCCCCCAACTGTACCTGGTATACATGATAGAAACTCGAAGCCACTCAAATGATTTTTAAAAGCAAAGTTAGACAAACTTTTATCTAGTACTGCGCTACCTGCAATTATAATATCTTCACTATGTAATGTAATATTACTGAAACTTTTACCTAATTTAATGACTACCCCATCAAATAAATCATCTGTTATTAAAATATTTGAACCTGCTCCAAGTATAAAAATTCTCTCTTGATTGTGAAGAATTTTTAGTAAATTTATTAGCTGAGTCAGATTATTTGCTTGAAAAAAAACTTTGGATTTGCCGCCAATATTAAACCAATTTTTTTTTTTTAGATCATATTCGAAATGTAAATTTTCTCCAAAACTATATAGTAGTTTTTTAAGTTGATTTATTTTCATTTCATTAACTTAGGAAGTTCTCTCATCCAATTTGAAATAGTTCCAGCACCCATACCAATTACTATTTTTTTTCCATAAATATTTTTTTTAATAAATTTTGCCAGTTGGAGATTATCTTTTATTAAAAATAGTCTTACTTTGGAATTTTTTATAATTTCTTTTGCAAATTTCAAATAACTGAAGCCTAATTTAATTTTTTCACCTGCTGAATAGACAGGACACAGTATAACTGTATCTGCATTTTTAAATGAAAATGAAAATTCTTTCCGAAGGTCTCTTAATCTTGAAATTCGATGAGGTTGAAATACACATACTTTTTCATAATTTTTATAAACTTTTTTAACTCCATCCAAAGTCATTTTAATTTCAGTCGGATGATGTGCATAATCATCGTAAAAATTTACACCATTTAATGAAAATATCTTATTAAATCTTCTTTGAACACCATTAAATCTAAATAAACCATTTTTGATATCATTAGTCGTAATGCCAACTGTTATAGCCACAGCTGCAGCTGCGACAGAGTTTCTTATATTGTGTATACCTATAAGTGGAATTTTAATATTTTTAATTATTTGTTTTTTTTTATTAGGTAAACTTACTATTAAATCAAATTGAGTTATATCTTTTTTTTGAATTATGTTCTTTATTAAAAAATTTGAATATTTATTTTTGCCGTAAGTATAAAAATTTTTACTTTCAATATTTTTGATAAGTTCTTTATTGATTTTATCATCGATACAAATAAAAGATTTTCCAAATGATGGAACCTTTTTAATGAATTCACTAAAATATTTTTTTAAGTCATTAATAGTTTTGTAAAAATCCATATGTTCTCTGTCTATGTTGGTTATAATTGAATATGTAGAAGGAATATGTACAAAGCTACCATCTGACTCGTCAGCTTCCAAAATTGACCAATCACTTTTACCTAATTTCGCAGAGCTTTTTAGTGAGTTAATAACACCACCATTAATTATTGTTGGGTCTAACTTAGTTTTTTGAAAAATTGAGGCTATAAGTGAAGTGGTTGTAGTTTTACCATGGGATCCAGCCACCACTATATTTTTTGTTAAGGAAACAATATGTGCCAACATTCTTCCTCTTTTGATTATTGGTAAATTTTTTCTTTTTGCCTCGAGTAATTCTGGATTATTTTTTTTAATAGCTGAGGAAACAACAACGATTGTAGCATTTTTTATGTTGTGTTTTTTATGGCCTATAAAAACTTTTACTTTTTCTTTTTTTAATCTTTCTATATTTTTATTTAAAGTTATATCACTTCCTTGAACTTTAAATTCTTTTCCTTTCATAATAAGGGATAAACCACTCATTCCTATTCCACCTATTCCAATGAAGTGAATGATTTCGTTTTTTGCAAGCTCAATTTTCATTTAAAACATTTAATATTTTTTGATTAACATTTATCCAAGTATTTTGAAAATTTAAATTACTTAAACTTTGTATCTTTTTATTAATATTTGATTTATTTGATAAAATTTCTTCCATCAGTTGCTCTATTTTTTCCTCAAAATGGCCTTGGTCTAAAATCCAACAGGCATTATTTTCTATATAAAAATTTGCATTTTCAAATTGATGATTGTCTTTAGAATTTGGCAATGGCACTGCTATAAACGGCACATTAAGAATTGATAATTCAGCCAAGGTTGTTGCCCCCGCTCTTGTTATACAAAGATCAGCACTGTCAACTTTATCTACAAAATTTTTATCATAACTAAAAATATCATTCTCGACATTGTTTTTAGAATAAAATTCTTTGAGTAAAGAAATATTGTTTAGATGTGTTTGCTGAATAACTTTTATGGAAAATTTTTTTGATATATTGAGAATTGATTTCTTTAGATTTTTATCAAATATACTCGCTCCCTGGCTCCCTCCGACAATTAATAAACAAAATTTATCATAATTAATTTTACGAGTTTTTTTTTTGTAGAATTCTTTTCTTACAAGCGGATATGTAATAACCTTCTTATTTAGGTATTTTTCAGGAAAATTTTTTATTTGTTTCGTATAGCAGAAAATTTTTTTGCACAAACTTAAATAAAATCTATTGGCTTTTCCCAATACTAAATTTGGTTCAAGCAGATAAATTTTCAAATTTAAAAATTTTCCTGCTAGAATTATCGGTAATGACATATAACCGCCTGTTGAAAATAATAAATTTATTTTTTCCTTTTTAAGAAAAAGAATAGATTTTATTGTCAAAAATAAAATCTTAAAAAAATTTAAAGGTAATGATAATAAATTCAACTTTGGAGCATCAATTAAAAATATTTTATAAACATTTTTGTCTAAATATCTAAATCCTCTATTGTCTGTCGAAATTATAATATCGTTTTTTTCATAAAGATGGTCATGCAGAATAGTTGCAGGTATTACATGACCACCTGAACCACCTGTAGAAATTAAAATTTTTTTTTTCACTTTAATCAATTTTTCTTTTTGTCAAATTAAGGATGATCCCTGAAAAAATAGACATTCCTACTATAGAGGAACCGCCATAGCTTATAAAAGGAAGTGTCATTCCTGTAGTGGGAAATAATCTTATATTTACTCCAACATGTATCATCACTTGCATTAAGATTAAACTTATACAACCTACTAAGACTAGTTTTGATCTATCATCATTTTCTAAATTTACTTTTCTAAAAACTGTATGAATAAATACTAAAAACAAAAATAGAATTAAAATTATGGCAACAATTCCAAATTCTTCCGAAATGACAGAAATAATATAATCTGTATGTGCTTCAGGTACCCTATTCTTTAGAGTTCCCTCTCCTATGCCTTTTCCAAAAAAACCCCCACTTATTATTGACTCAATCGCTTTATCAGATTGAAAATTATGTGTTCCAGTATCTGAGTCAAAAAATGAAATTATTCTACTTTTAACATAGCTAAATTTTGGAATAAATATTACTAAGTATGAAAATGATAAAATTAATATAAAAAAAAGAGTAATTAAGAAGATAAAATTTATTCCTGAAATAAAGATTAATATTGACCATGCGAAAAGAATTAATAGAGTTTGACCAATATCTGGTTGTAAAACAAGAAAAAATACAACTCCTAATGTTGCTAAAAAAGATAGAGAATATTTTAGATAAATATTAACAAGCATTTGACTACTTAAAAGTACACTTAAGAACACAATAAAAAAAGGTTTAACTAATTCAATTGGCTGAAATCTTGGTAGTAGGTATAGGTCAATCCACCTTTTAGATCCTTTGACTTCAATACCAATTATAGGGACTAATATTAAAAGTAATACCGATAAACCAAAACAAACTGTAGAAATTTTAAAAAGATTTTCTTGATCCATGGATGAGAAAATAAAAATGAAAAAAACTCCTAAACACAAAAAAATTAAATGTTTAAAGAAAAAAAGATAATCGTTTGTATTCAATTTATCAGATGCAATTAACGATGTTGATACCAAAGAGAAAAATAAACCCACTAAAAATAACAAAACTATGAGTGTGAGTATAAATTTATCAATATTTTTCCACCATCTATAATAAAGTTTTTGAAATGATATAATCTTATACATTCAAATATTTTTTTATAAGTTTATTAAAATAACTTCCTCTATCCTCAAAATTCTTAAAACTATCGAAAGAAGCAGCTGAAGGGCTAAAAATTATAATTTTTTTTGGAAAATTTTTTTTATTAATGATTGAAAATATTCTTTTTAAAGCATGATTTAAATTATCAAAATTATTATACCAGACTTTCCCCTTTAGTTGATTGCTAAAAAACTTTTTGTTTTTTCCATAGATAAATGCTTTAATATTATGATAATATTTTTTTTGTAACTTAAATTTATCACCTTTTTTAGGTATTCCACCCAACAGCCAGTAAATATTCAATTTATTTTTTAAAATGGGTATTGACGATGAAAAAGATGTGGATTTAGAATCATTAATTATAGTAAGGTAAGAATTTTTATATATTATTTGTTGACGATATTTTAATCCCCTAAATCTTTTTAAAGTTTCAAAAACAATTTTTTTTTTCAATCTTAATTTATTTGAAATTGCCATTATAAACGATAAATTTTCCATATTCGCATCGTTTAAGAAATATTCATTTTTTATTTTTTCTTTTATATAATTTTCTGGATGTTTATTAACTCTTAATATTTTTCTTTTTATATTTTGTTTTTTTAACTCTTTAGTTGTTAATAAATCCTTTTTGTTAATAAAACCAAGATAATTTTTCGAATTATTATTTAAGATTTTAAACTTAGCTTTTACATAATTATTAATAGTTTTGTGTCTCTCCAGATGATCTGGCGATATATTTAATATAGCTGCATACTTAGATTGAAAAATTCGGCTATATTCAAGCTGATAAGATGAAGCCTCTATAACAAAAATGGTTTTAGATTTAATGTTCTTTACAGATAATATTGGTCTTCCAATATTTCCAACCAATTTCACGTCGTATTTATGTTTTGATAATATTTCATATAAGAGTTGGCAAGTCGTGGATTTCCCATTCGTTCCTGTAATCGAAATACAATCATTTTTGTAAAAAGAGTAAAAAACATCTAAATCAGTGTGAATTTTTTCTAAATTTTTTTTTAAATAATTTGTCAATTTACATTTATTTAGATCAATTCCAGGACTGATTATAATGAAATCAAATTGATTTTTTAAAACAAATTTCTGACTAATTGATTTTTTTAAATTTTTTTTGAAGTCATCGTATAAAAAAACATCACATTTATTTTTTAAAAATTTTAAAGTTGATAATCCACTTTTACCTGAACCATAAATTAATATTTTTTTATTTAAAAAAATACTCAAATAGTTCTCCGTTATCTTAATTTGAGTGTTGCCAAACCAATCATAGCTAGAATTATTGAAATAATCCAAAATCTAATAACAACTGTTGACTCTGGCCATCCTTTTTTTTCAAAATGATGATGAATTGGTGCCATCTTAAAAATTCTTTTACCTGTCAGCTTAAAAGAAATTACTTGAACCATTACTGATACAGCCTCCAAAACAAAAAGGCCTCCTGTTATAGCTAGTACAATCTCATGCTTAGTAATTATTCCAACAGCGCCCAGAGACCCTCCAAGAGATAAAGAACCTGTATCTCCCATAAAAATTTTAGCTGGTGGTGCATTAAACCATAAAAAACCAAGGCATGAACCTATTATAGCTCCACAAAAAATTGAAACTTCTCCTGTACCTTCTATGTAAGGAATTTGCAGATAATCAGAAAATACTATATTTCCAGTAACATAACTTATAAAAGCAAAACAAGCAGCCACTAATATAACTGGCACTGTAGCTAATCCATCAAGACCATCTGTAAGATTTACAGCATTTGATGATCCAATAATTACGAAAACGGAAAAAGGGATAAAAAACCATCCAAGATTTATTATAAGATTTTTAAAAAATGGAAAATATAGGTTGGACATATCTTGGTAATCAACAAAATAAACAAATAAACTTACTCCAACAACTGCTAGTAAAATCTGTAAGATTATTTTTAATTTAGAAGAAATTCCAGAAGAGTTACTGTATTTAATCTTTTTAAAGTCATCAAAAGCTCCAAGCAATCCAAAAGTAACCGCTATGTATATACAAAATAAAATATTTAAGTTCGATAAATCTGCCCAAAATAATACTGAAATTAATAAACCTAATAAAATGATTACACCACCCATTGTTGGTGTTCCTATTTTTTTAACAACATGATCTTCTGGACCATCGTCTCTAATAGGGTTAAAAATTTTTTGGTTAGAGAAAAATTTAATAAATGGACCTCCAATAATTAAAACGATCGCCAATGATGTAAATACAGATAGACCAGTCCTAAAAGTAAGATATTTAAAGACATTTAAAAAACCGAATGTATCAACAAAATTTAATAAGAATTGGTATAACATTAATTAACACCTTTCATTTCTTTTATTATCTTATTGAAACCTGTCGCATTTGATGCCTTAACCATAAGACTATCATTATTATTTAAATCATTTCTAATCAAATCAATAATTTGAGATTTATCAGATAAAACTCGACCCTTTTTTGAGTCTGAGAGTTTTTCAAACATAAATTTCATAAAGCGACCTTTTATAAATACTTTGTTAATATTAGTTTTATTTATTGTAGCTGCGATTGACTGATGGAGTTTTTTTGAATGTTTTCCCAACTCCAACATATCCCCAAGCAAAAGATACTTTTTGAATTTTTTCGAAAAAATTTTATCATAATTTAATATGGCAAATTTTAATGATAATGGATTTGAATTATAACTTTCATCGACTAAATTAATATTCTTTTTAAAAATTTTAATTTTTGATAAATCACCCCTACCTTGTGGTACTTTAAAATTAAGAAAAATATTTTCATTTATTTGGGAAATATCAATATAGATACTCATAATAGCTAATGCAGTTAGAATATTATAAATATTACTTTGAAAATTATTTGAAACTAAAAAGTATCTTTTTAACTTGTTAACTTGAATGTAAAGTTGAAAATAGTCACCTTTATTTTTGATATCTAACAATTTTACACTCGAATTTTTATTTTTTATCCCAAAAGAAATAAATCTCAGATTATTTTTAAAAGTTATTCTTTTATGTAAATTAAAAAATTTATCGTCAGCGTTTAACACCACAAAACCACCTTGTTTAGTATTTTGAATAATTTCAGATTTAGCAATTGCAATTTGCTTAATATTTTTAAAATTTTTTGCATGAGCAAAATTGATATTTGTTATTACACTAACATCAGGTTGTATGATTCTAGTTAAATAATCTATTTCACCTTTTTTATCCATTCCAACTTCTAAAACACCAAATTCATCATTCTCTCTTAAGTTTAATAAACTCAGAGGAACTCCATATTTATTATTATAAGATTTTGGAGAAATGCTTACTTTGGAGATTTTTCCTAAAGTTTCTCCCAATAATTCTTTAAGTGTTGTTTTTCCACAGCTTCCAGTAATAGCTATTAAATTTGTACTAATGTTTGTCCTAAAGATTTTTGAAACATCAGTTAAAAATTTTAATGTGTTCCCTACTTTTATTTGCCTGTTAGCTTGAAATTTTTTTTGAATTCGATTTACTACTGCAAGAGAGGCTTTATTTTTAAACGCTTGATTAACAAATTTATTTCCATCATTTTTTTTGCCTTTAATTGCAAAAAAAAAATCATTTTGCTTTACCTCCTGTGAGTTAATTCTAGCAAAATTCAATGACAGATTTTTAGGCAATCTTTTATTTGGTGACAATTCTTTTAAGATATTAA
>CACBFJ010000002.1 GCA_902538495.1 uncultured Pelagibacteraceae bacterium
TTTTGCTGTCATCATTGCCAAAGGGAGTGGAAATGGTATTAGAAGTCTTTTTTTATTTATTGTATTGAGTAAAATGATTAAAATTTCTTTAAAAGTCAAGACTTCGGGTCCTACACATTCAATAACATTGTAATTGACTTTTTTTGAAATTACAAAAAGAATAATATCAGTCAAATCTGAACAATGAATAGGAGTAAATTTTGTTTTTCCATAATAGTATAATGGGAATATCGGCAACCGACTTAATAATGTCATTAAGTTACAACTAAAATTATCTGAGGAAGAATAAACTATTGATGGTCGTAAAATTGTTGTGTTAGGAAAAACTTTTAAAACATTTTGTTCACCATTTAATTTGCTCTGAGCATATTTAGAATCTAATGCCTCATTTATTCCCAAAGCAGAAACATGAATAAATTGTTTTATTTTATATTCCTTACACAATTTAGCTAAAAGAGATGGAAATATAGAATGAATATTTTTAAATGTGTTTCCCTTTTTTTTTTCAAATAAAATACCAATTAGATTGATACAAATATCGGCTGTTTCAAAAAGTTTTCTAACTTTATCTTCATCAAATATACTACACTCTTTTATTTCAATATAACCTGCATTTCCTTGAGTTTTAATTATATGACCTTTTTGATGAATATTTCTTGTAACTACTGTAACTGAGTAGTTATTTTGAGTTAACTTTCTTACAAGATGAGTTCCTATTTGACCCGTGCCTCCCCATATTAAAATTTTTTTCATTTTAGTAATCAAAAAATAGACATTATTGTTTAGTCTTATATATATAAATATATATGAGTAATATCAAAGTTTTTGAAAATGATTTACCTGAAGATTTAGATTTATCAAATGAAAAATTCATTGGTTTAGATAATGAAGCATTAGGGCTTGTCCTTGGCAGAGATCCTCTCACTCTAGTTCAATTAGGACTCGAGTCAAAAAATTTTTATTTGATAAAACTCAATAGAGAGACCTATCATGCACCAAATTTAATAAGAGCTTTATCTAATGACAATACACAATATATCATGCATTACGCGAGGCAGGATCTTTTGTGGCTAAAATATCACCTTAATGTAAAACCAAAAAATATTTTTTGTACGAAAGTCGCATCAAAAATAGCAAGGACTGCAAGTTCATACCACGGTTATAAAGATCTTGTCAAAGAATTGTGTGGAAAGGATATTTCAAAAAAAGAACAACAAAGTGACTGGGGCGATCCAAATCTTTCAGAAAAACAAATTAAATATGCTGCATCCGATACTGAACATCTATTTGAGATAAAAAATAAATTGATTAAGATGTTAGAGAGAGAGAAAAGAATGGATCTATTTAAAAAATCTATGGAGGTAATTCCTGTTTTGGTTGAAATGGAAATTGCGGGATACAAATTATCAACTTTTGAGCATTAATCACTAATAATGAAAAAAAATTTTATCAAAATTGCTAAAGATGTAATCAATCTAGAAATATCTGGATTAAATAAATTGAAAAAAACTTTAAATAATTCATTTAATGAAGCTGTTAATGAAATTGCAAAGTGCCAATCTAAAGTAATTCTATGTGGCGTTGGAAAAAGTGGATTAATAGCAAGTAAAATAGCTGCAACTTTTTCTTCTGTTGGAACTCCAGCTTTTTTTTTATCGGCAAGTAATTCATCCCATGGAGATCTTGGAAGCATTACCAGAAAAGATATATTAATTTTAATAAGTTATTCAGGTGGAACAAATGAATTGAGAAATATAATTCAGTATGCAAATAGAAATAAAGTTTTATTGATTGGAATAGTATCTAAAAAAGAATCAATATTGTACAAGGCTTCAGATATTAGGTTGTTAACTCCTCAAGTTAAAGAGTCGGGTGGTATTATCCCAACCTCAAGCACTTCGGTTCAACTAGCACTAGGCGATGCTTTAGCTATATCTGTAATGAAACAAAAAAAATTTAATAAACGTGATTTCAAAAAACTTCACCCAGCAGGAGCATTGGGCGCAAAACTAAAAACTGTTGAAGATATAATGTTGACCGGAAAAAAAATTCCATTTGTAAAAGAAGATTTAAGAATGAAAAAAGCGTTAAAAATATTGAGTGATAAAAAGCTCGGAGTATTAATCGTTCAAAATAAAAAGAGGCAAACTACTGGTATTATAACAGATGGCCAAATCAGAAGGTTTAATCAAAAAAATCCAAATTTACTCGCCACTAAAGTTAGCAAAGTAATGACTAAAAATCCTATAAGTGTTGAAAAAAACGATTTAGCAGCAAAAGCTTTATCAATAATGAATAATAAAAAAATCACTTCCTTATGTGTCTTTGAAAAAAAAAATAAAAGTAAAACAATTGGAGTTCTTCACGTTCACACGATCCTACAATCAAATATTTCTTAATGACAAATAGTTTCAAAATAAAAATTTTATTTGGACTTTCTGCTCTAATTTTGATCTTTTTTTTAAGTCTTAATTTTTTTAACAAAGAGAAAATAACTCCAATAGAAAATGAAGCTATAGTTGAGGAGACAGACACAACAACAAATATAATTAAAGATGTAAGCTACAGCTCAAGTGATGCTAAAGGTAATGAGTATGTTTTAAATGCAAATGAAGGACAAATAGATTTAAATAATGATAAGGTAATATTCCTAGACGGTGTTAAAGCTACAATAATTATGGCATCAGGTGAAATTATAAATATTCAATCTAAGTTTGGGAAGTATAATATTAACAACTACGACACTATTTTTTCTGAAAATGTATTAATTGAATACGAAGATAACAAAATTAAAGGAAATTATGTAGATTTTTCTTTGAATAGAAATTCATTGATAATTTCAAAAAATGTTGTTTATTTAAATCAAAAAAACTTATTGAGAGCTGATGCTGTTGAAATTAATATCTCAACTAAAGATACAAAAATTTTTATGTATGAAGAAGGAAAGAAGGTTAAAATAAAATCGAATTAAAATCATGGGAGTAATTAAAAAATTTAGAATTAAATCATTTAAAAACACCAATACGATTCTTGAATTTAAGAATATTTCATTATCGTATGGAAACAGACTTATACTTGACAATATCAATTTTAAAATTAATGAGGGACAAATTTTTGGAATGTTGGGTCCAAACGGTGTAGGTAAATCCACTATTTTTAATCTTATTACCGGATTAATTACCCCAAAATATGGCAAGATATTAATCAATGGTCACGACGCTACAAATTTTCCAATTTATTTAAGAACAAAAGAATTTAAAGTTGGTTATGTTCCACAATATGGGGGTTATTTTAACGATTTATCCTTATATGATAATTTAAAAGCAATTAGTGAGATAATCATTACAGACGCAAATCTTAGATCTCAAAGAATAAATTATGTTATTTCAAAATTTGAGTTGGATAATTTGAAAGAGATAAAAGCTAAACATCTCTCTGGTGGACAAAAACGAAAATTAGTTTTAGCATTAGCTCTTTTAAGTGAACCAAAAGTTTTACTCTTAGACGAACCATTTGCAGCTTTAGATGTTCTAACTATAAAAATGCTTCAGGAAATTATTGTAAACTTACAACAAGAAAGCCGTATTACTATCTGTATTTGTGATCATCAAGCTAGGGATCTACTCGCATGCGTAGATGTAGCTATGATTTTGAGTAATTGTAAGATTATTGCGCAGGACACTCCCTCCAATTTAGTAAAAAACATTAGTGCTCAAAACGCATATTTTGGTGATAGTTTTCAAATAAACTAATCAATATGCCCAATCACATAATAATTAAAAAAAAAATTGCCAATTTTAAAAAAAAAATTTTTGTAAGCGGTGATAAAAGTATAAGTATAAGATGGGTCTTGTTTGCCTCAATTGCATCAGGTATTTCAAAAGCAAAAAATTTATTAATATCTGAAGATGTATTGGCAGCGATTAATATTATTAAAAAGTTTGGAATAAAAGTTGTCCAAAAGAAAGGTCTTTTTATAATTTTTGGAAAGGGTATTGATGGATATAACTTTAGAAAAAACACAGTTATAAATGCGGGAAACTCAGCAACTTTGGGTAGATTAATTCTTGGTTTAATAATTAATTCCACTGAAATTATTAAGCTAGTTGGTGACAAGAGTTTGTCTAAAAGAGATTTTAAAAGAGTAGCCTCTCCTTTATCAAAATTTGGAGCAAAATTTAAATTGGAAAAAGATTTTAGCCTACCACTCACAATCCAAGGATCAAAAAATATAAGATCTATTAAATACCATGAAACACGAGGCTCAGCACAATGTAAAAGCGCGGTTATGCTCGCTGCTATGAGAGCTGATGGAACAACTTATATAAAAGCTAAAAAAAGTAGAGACCACACAGAAAAAATGATGAGAGACTTGTGCTTACCTATTAGAGTTGTTAAAAAAAAGAATCATGACTTAATACAGATTGAAAAAGTAAAAAAAGTTAAAACAATAAACTACAATATTCCATCTGACATAAGTTCTAGTGCATTTTTCATTGTGCTTACTGCACTTTCAAAAAATTCTGAGCTTTTAATCAAAAATGTGAACATAAACCGCTCAAGAATTGGTATCATTACTATTTTAAAGAAAATGGGTGTAAAGATAATTTTAAAGAATAAAAAAATTTATAGAGGAGAAGAAATAGCAGATATCAAAATCAAAAGTTCCAAATCTATTAAACCAATTAATTGTCCCGCTTCATTAAATGCAAGTGCTATAGACGAATTTTTAGTAATTTTTTTAGTGGCAGCTAAAGCGAAAGGAAATTCCTATTTTAAAGGGTTGGCTGAATTAGATAAGAAAGAAAGTCCAAGACTTAAATGGGGATCTAAGATTTTGAGCAAAATGGGTATAAAAAATATAACAACAAAGAATTCAATTAAAATTTTTGGTAATCCAAATCTAAAAATTGATAAGAAAATAATCATAAATAATTATCTCAAAGACCACAGAGTATTTATGACAAGTGTAATTGCAGCACTATCATTTGGAGGAGTATGGAAAATACATGATTGTAAAGCTATAAGAACTTCTTTTCCTAACTTTTTAAATATTATAGATCAATTGAAAAAATAATGAAAAAGAGAAAAAAAATAATCAAAATAGCAATCGACTCGCCTGCTGCAGCAGGTGCAGGCACACAGGCAAAACTCATCTCCAAACATTATAATCTATTACATCTTGATACTGGACGTTGTTACAGATATGTTGCAAATATAAAAATTTCTAATCCCTCAAAATATAATTTAAATTATGTAAAAGAGAAAATTAAAAAATTAAAAATTAAAGATTTACAAAATAAAAAGCTCTTAACCGACAAGGTTGCAACAGTTGCCTCAATTATATCTAAAGATAGAAAAATAAGGAAATTAGTTCACTCATTTCAATTAAACTGTGCTTATAATCCACCGTTAAAATACAATGGATCATGTTTGGATGGTAGAGATATTACTTATAAAATAATACCAGACGCAGATTTAAAATTTTATATAACAGCAAATCTCAAGACTAGAGCACTTAGAAGATATAAAGAATTAAAACTTTTAAACAAAAAAATAAGTTATAATGATGTGCTAAAAAGCATTAAAAAACGTGACAAAAATGACTATTCTCGTAAAATTTCACCTCTAAAGAAAACGAAAGATTCGGTATTGATTAACACCACAAATTTATCTAAAAGAGCGTGTTTTTTAAAAATAAAAAAAATTATAGATAGAAAAATTATTAGTTAATGGAAATATATAAAGATCTAACAAACCCAGATAATCAACAATTTGAACAACTATTAAATAGTCAACTTTCTAAAATCAATATTGAAGAAGGTAAAATAATTGAGGGTAAAGTTAACAAGATAACTGAAAAATATGTTTTTCTACATGTTGATGGGCTTAAATCTGAGCCAGTTTTAGATATAAATGAGTTAAAGACAATGGGATTGAGTGAAAAAATTAAGGTTGGAGAAAAAATTCCAGTTTTATTAGAAAAGCTAGAAGATAAAATGGGTGAAGTTGTAGTATCTGCAAGCAAAGCTCAAAAAATCAAGGGATGGGATAAATTAGTTGAAGCCTATGAAAAAAAAGTACCAATTATGGGAAAAATTACCTCTAAGTGCAAAGGGGGTTGTATTGTTGAACACATAGATACAGGTTCTCTAATGTTTTTACCAGGTTCACAAATTAGTGATAAGCCATTAAAAGATATTAGTCATCTAATGAATGAACCTCAAAAATTTGCTCTTATTAAGCTTGATAAAGTAAGAGGCAATGCTTGCGTATCAAGAAGAGAGATTATTACCTCTTTTAAGAAAGAAGATAAGGCAAAAATAATTGATAAATACAAAGTTGGTGACATTATAAAAGGAGCAGAAGTAAAAGGTTATAGTACTTTTGGTTGTTTTTTTAATGTTAATGGAGAACTAGACGTTTTGGTTCATTTGCAGGAAATTTCTTACTCGAGAGTAAATCATCCTGATGAAGTTTTTAACATAGGCGAAAAACATGATTTAAAAGTAATATCTGTTGATAAAGAAAAATTACAAGTCGGATGCTCAGTCAAACAAATGTCACCTGATCCTTTTGAGCATATTGAAAATTATGAACTTAACAAAGTTTATAAAGTCAAAGTTTCAAAAATTATGGACTTTGGTGCTTTCTGTGAATTAGAACCAGGCTTAACTACACTTTTACATACAAGCGAACTTAGTTGGACAAAAAAAAATGTGTCGGCAAAAAAAATGTTTAAAGTTGGTGATGAAATTGATTGTGTAATAACTGAAATAGATAAAGAAAAAAGAAGAGTAGCAATTTCTCATAGATTAACACTTGAAAATCCATTTGAGACTTTCATTAAAAAATATCCAGTTGGTTCTGTTGTGAATGGTGAAATAGTAAACAAAAATGAGTACTCTTTATTTGTAAAAGTTGAAGATATAAATGTTGATACTTTCTTACATTGCAATGATTTAACTTATCTTAACAATGGAGAAGAAGAACTCACTAAATATAAAAAAGGTGATAAAATAAAGGTCAAAGTCTTAGAAGTAAAAGTTGAAGATCAAAAAATTAGAGTGGGTTACAAACAAACTCAGAATGATCCTTTGGATTGGTTTAGTGATAAGAAAAAAAATCAAACTATTACTGTAAAAATAATCTCTACAGATAACAAAGGATTAATTGTAAGACCAGAGGGATGTGACATGGATTTTGTCATTAAAAAATCACAAATAGCAATAAATCCAGCAGATGCCCGACCATCAAGATTCACAGGTGGTGAAAAAATAGACTGTGCAATTTCTGAGATTGATTTAGATAAACGTAAGATTTCATTGAGTATGAAACTATTAGAGGAAATTGAAAAGAAAGAAGCTTTAGAAAAGTATGGAGCAGAAGGATCTGGAAAAAATCTTCCTTTCTCCTCTTTGTCTGATGATTTAAAAAAAAAAGATAAGGAAAAATAAGAAACATAATTAAAAAAGAAGTGTTAAATTGGTTGTTGTAAAGTCAAAACTTTTAAAACAGATTTCTAGTAGCTTTCCAAATTTTCAAAAAAAAGACTTAGCAAAAATAACAGATATAATATTAAACGAGATAAAAAAAGCTCTTAAGAGAGGAGAAAGAGTAGAATTTAGAGGCTGGGGATCTTTAAGCGTCCGAAATCAAAAACCATCTATAAGAAGGAACCCTAAAACAGGTGATAAAGTTGCAGTGCCAGCCAAAAAAGTAATTTATTGGAAAATGAGTAAAGAAATGTTTAAAGAGATAAATAATGAAAAAGAGTAAGATATTTGTTGCTTGCGATACATCAAAGATATCTAGAATAAAGAAAATTATAAAAGATACTAAAAATAGCAAGTTAACAATTGGATATAAAGTAGGTTTAGAGTTTTTAAACTCAAAAAACGGTAGAATTTTTCTGTCCAAATTAAGAAATAAAATAATATTTGCGGATTTAAAACTTAACGATATTCCAAATACTTGTACAGCAACAATAAAAGCAATTAAAGATTTGAAAATCAATTATTTGACTATCCATATAAGTTCAGGATTAAATGCTCTTAAAGCTGCAAAAGAGATATCTGGTAAAATAAAACTGATAGGTGTAACAGTTCTTACCTCATTAGATAATAAAGCATTAAAAGAAATTGGATTTAATAAAGATGTAAAAAAACTAGTGCTTCATCAAGTAAAATTAGCAAATAAAGCAAAATTAGATGCTATCGTGTGTAGTGCGCAAGAGGTAAAATTAGTGAAAAAGATATTCAAAAGAGAAATAATAACTCCAGGGATAAGATTTACATCAAAAACAAATGATCAAAAAAGAGTTTTGACGCCCAATGAAGCTTTTGCAAACGGAGCTGATTGGCTCGTGATGGGTAGAGATTTAACGAGAGGTAATATTAAAAGAAATACAAAAAAACTTATTGATCACTTAAATCAATGATTAAAGGATTAAAAATTTGTGGTGTATCTGATCCTAAAACATTAAATTTTATTTTAAACCACCCCCACCCACCAAAATTTATAGGCTTTATTACTAATTATAAAAAAAGCAGAAGATTTATTGAATATGAAAAATTAAAAAAATTAATTAATGTCGAAAAAAAACAGGTCAACTTTACTTCTGTTCTAGTTAATCCAACTGACGAAATTTTAGAAAAAATAAAGCTTTTAAATTTTGATTATTATCAACTTTATGATGTAAGCCCTCAAAGAACTAAGGAAATTAAATTAAAGTATAAAATCAAAATAATTACTGCAATTACAATTTCTAATAAAAATGATGTAATTAGATATAAAGATTACTTAAATATTTCAGATATAATTCTATTTGACTCAAAAGGTTATCATAAATCTGAAAGTTTTGATCATAATTTACTAGATGGAGTATCTAAAAAATTAAATAAAATGATTGCAGGAAATATTCAAATAGATGATATTCCAAATTTCAAAGATAAAGACTATATAATTGATCTTAGCGGAGCATTAGAGGATGAGAATGGAAAAAAAGATATTAATAGAATTAATAAATTGTTAAGTTTATCCTCAAGGATATGAAATTAAGAAAAGGAATACAGGTAATTGATCAAGGAAATGAACTTGGTTTTTGGGGGGGTAAATTTGGAGGTAACTTTGTTCCTGAAACTTTGAAAAAACCTATTGAAGATTTAGAGATCCTGTTCAACAAACTAAAAAAAGATAAGAAATTTATTGCTGAAAGAGATAAATATTTTAAAAATTGGATAGGAGTTCCCACACGTTTCTTAAAATTGGAAAATTTAACAAAACATGTGGGAGGGGCTCAAATCTGGTCCAAGGTTGTATCAGATGCAAATGGTGGCGCACATAAAATCTATAACGCCACAGTTCATTGTTTGTTGGCAAAACGCTCTGGTAAAAAAATTATATGTGGTGACACTGGTGCTGGATATGCAGGTAAAATGTTGAGTATGGCAGCAAAAAAATTCGGCCTAAAATGTAAAATTTTTATGGGAGCAAAAGATATTGAAAGACAACAACCAAATGTAAAAGCCATGAAAAAAAATGGTGCTGAAGTCATACCTGTTTATTCAGGAAGTCAAACCCTAGTTGATGCTGTTTCTGAGTGTATGCGTTTTTGGGTTGCTAATTGTGACACCACGGCTATGTGTGTTGGAAGTACTGTAGGTCCAGCTGTTTTTGTTCGTATCTGTGGATGGAGTACAAGCCAAATATCAAGGGAATTAAAAGTCCAATTAATCGACGAATTTGGTTTTATTCCAAAAAAACTTAAACTTTATAATTGTGTTGGAGGTGGTAGTTCAAGTTTTGGTTTTTGGAATGAATTTATGGATTATGACAAAAAACAATGCGAATTTATCGGAGTTGAGGCTGGTGGGCCTGCAAAAAGTAAGAGGCATGCTGCACCTCTTACTTACGGTTCAAAAATTGGAATTCTACACGGGGCAGCACAATACGTTAATCAGAATTCAGACGGACAAATAGAAGAAACAGAGTCTATTTCAGCAGGACTTGACTATCCAGGAATTTCTCCTCTTCATTGTTTTCTTAAAGATACTAAAAGAGCAAGATATACAGCTGCCAGTGATGAGGAAGCATTAGAAGCTTATAAACTTGTGACAAAATATGAAAAATTAAAGCCATCTTTGGAACCAAGCCATGCATTTTCTGTTGCAATAAGAGAAGCAAAAAAAATGAGTAAGAATACAATTGTTGTAGTTAATAGTTGTGGTGATGCTTATAAAGATAAAAAAATTTTAAGAAATAGACTTGGAAAAAAATATGCTTAACCCAATTGACCTTGCTTTTAAAAAAGCTAAAAATGAAAATAGACCAGCTCTTTTAACTTATACTGTGGCAGGTGATAGTACCAAAAACCAATCTCTAGTAATACTTAATGCTATATCAAAATATGCAGATATTTTAGAATTAGGAGTCCCACATAACACACCAGTTGCAGATGGAAGCCAAATACAAACTAGTGCATATAGAGCCATAAAAAATGGAATTAAGATTGAAGATATTTTTTGGATAGTAAAAAAATATAAGAAAAATAAAAATTCAAAACCTATTATTTTAATGGGTTACTATAATATGATATTTCAATACGGAGAAAAAAAATTTTTAGACAAATGCAAAAAAGTGGGCGTCAATGGCTTAATAGTCGTTGATTTGCCTTGGCCAGAAAATAAATCTTTTATTAAAAAATGTAAAAAAAAATCAATTTATTTAATTCAACTTTTATCACCTACAACTTCAAAGGAAAGACTTAATAAAATAATTAGAGACTCTCATGCTATGAACTATTTCATATCAATGCTATCTACTACGGGTGGTAAATTAAAAGTATCTGCTAAAAAGATTATGTCGAATTACTTTAAAATTAAAAAAATTAATCCAAAAAAAAATGTTGTAATAGGTTTTGGAATTACAGAAAAATCAATAAAATCCTTAAAAAAAGCCGATGGATTAGTAGTTGGAAGTGCAATTTGTAAGGAAATTTCTGTTTCAATTCAAAAAAGACAAAATCCTGTCACAAATGTTGCTAATTTAGTGAAAAAGCTTAAATATAAAATTTTATGAACTGGATTACTAAAATAATTAAGGCAGGAGAAAAGATTAAGTCAGCTCTTCACAAAAGAGCCACGAAAGAAGATATAGCAAATAGTGACTGGACATCGTGTTGTAAAGGCCCGATCTTAAAAAAAGATCTTGAAAAAAACTTGTGGGTTTGTCCTGAGCCTGAATGTAATAAACATCATAGAATTACCCCAAAACAAAGATTTGACATTCTTTTTGGTGAAAAGAATTATGAAATTTTCAAAACACCAATTCCTAAAGATGATCCACTCAACTGGACAGACTCAAAATCTTATAAAGATAGACTAAAGAGTGCTAGAAAAAAAACAGGTATGGATTGTGGAATGATGGTTGTCTGTGGATCAATTAACGATATTAAAATTACTGCTGTTGCATCTGACTTTGATTTTTTAGGAGCGTCAATGGCAGCTGCTGAAGGTGAGGCTTTTTTATATGGTGTTCAATATGCAATTGAAAATAAAACTCCTTTTTTGTGTGTTAGTGCTGGTGGAGGAATGAGGATGATGGAAAGTTTAATTTCTCTATCCCAAATGACAAGAACGACTTTAGCGATTAATGAATTAAAGAAAAACAATCTACCATACATTGTTTGTATTACTGATCCAACAGCGGGAGGCATTACTGCATCTTACGCTATGTTAGGTGATATTCATATAGCCGAACCAGGTGCTTTAATTGCATTTGCTGGCGCAAGAGTAATTCAGGGAACGGTTAAAGAAGAATTACCTGAAGGTTTTCAAAAAAGTGAATATGTTGAAAAAACTGGATTCGTAGACTTGATTGTTGATAGAAAAGATCTATCTGAAAAAATTGGAACTTTATTATCAATACTGTTAAAGAAAAATTCTGCTATAAATTTTGAAGAAAATGAAACTTCAGAAGATCCTCAATCGCTTACAAAAGCTGCATCCTAAAGAGATCGATCTTAGCTTAGATAGAATAAAAAATCTTTGTGAAAAATTAGGAAATCCACAGGATGAAATAAAATGTATACAAGTATGCGGGACTAATGGAAAAGGTAGCACAATTTCTTTTTTAAGATCTATACTTAGAGAAGCGAATATTAAATGTAATGTATACACCTCTCCTCATGTAAAGAATATTAATGAGAGATTTGTTTATAATGATGAAATGATCAGTGATAATGATCTATCAGATTTATTATCTAAAATTGAAGAAATAAACAATAATCAACCTTTAACATATTTCGAAGCTCTCACAGCTGCATTTTTTTATGGGTGCAAAAAATATAAAAAAAATCTTGTGATTGCAGAATTTGGCCTATTTGGACGAGGAGATGCTGTAAATATTTTAAAAAAAAATCTTTGTAATATAGTTACCTCATGTAGTGAGGATCACTTAGACTGGTTACCAGAAAATGACAGAACTATTGAAAGAATAATTTTTGAAAAAACCTCATCTTTACTAAATTCAAATATAGTAGTTGCAAAACAAAATTCTAATGAAATTGTAGAATGTATTAAAAAAAATATATTTGATAATAACGCAAATAAATATTTTTTTAATGAAAATTACAATTTTGTTTTAAAGGAAAATAATTTCTTTTATTATGAGGATAAATATGGTGGTTTAAAAATTCCAAAACCTAATTTAAATGGACAATTTCAACTTGAAAATGCTGCTACAGCGATTGCATCATTGAGAATTTTAGAGGATATAAAAATTAAGGACCAACACATAATAGATGGAGTTCAAAAAGCATCCAATATTGCCAGACTTGAGGAAATTAAATCTGGTAAACTTAAGGATTTAGTAAAAAATAATAGACTGATTCTTGACTCTTCACATAATCCTGATGGAGCAAAAGTTCTTAATGAATATCTTCAGACTTTAGATTGTAACAAACATATTATTATAGGTATGATGGCTAATAAAAATCATGAGGAATATATAAGTTATTTTAAAAATATTTCATCTTTAACGACAGTTGATATACCAAATCAACCTAATGCTTTAAGTGGAAAAGAATTAAAAGAAAAATTTAAGGATATACCTAATGTTATTTATAAGGAAAGTATTCAAAAAGCCATTCAATCAATAAAATTAAAAGAGAACGATTTGCTTTTAATTACTGGTTCATTGTATTTAAGTGGTGAATTTTTAAATATTAATTAAATATTTTTTTCCAAAAATTCTTTCATATTACTCTCTGGAACCCCACCAACTTTTCTGTCAACCTCAACACCTTTTTTATAAATTATAACAGTTGGTACACCTCTTATTCCTGCAGCACTTCCTGTATTTATGCCTCCATCTTCAATATCAGCATAATAAAAACCAGCTTTATCCTTATACTCAACTGCCAACTTATCCATTATTGGTTTCAATGTCTTACAAGGACCGCACCAAGCTGCTGAAAATTGAATTACAGATATATCCTCACTTTTAATTTTACTTTCAAAATCTTCATCTCTAAAATCTATAAGCATATTAAGGGTTTATTAATAATAATAATAAAGTCAACTATGTAAATTCATACTTCTTTTCAATTGACATTATAAATTGGTTAATTTCATCCAATTTTTTTAATTCAACCTCATCATCTCTATTTGATGCTTGATCTCTTAAATAATCAATTTCAGTATATGCCATATTAATTGTTTGCCATTTTTCTTTGTTTTTACTTAAAATTCTTCTAGCAATTTCACTTTTAATATTTTTGTATAAGTCAGGTGGTAAGATTTGAGGTGCTTCTTGATAAATTATTTTTTGACCGAACCAACTACATCGCTTATCTTGAAACTTATCTAGAAGTCTCAACTTGTCCTCCCATGAGGAGCTGTGCCATGTTTTAAATAACGCAGTATCTTTATTTGGAATAAATTTTTCGTATAAAGTTTCCTCTGGTAATAGGTCTTCCTGAGTTTTAGTTTGTGCTTTTTCTTCCGCTGCTTCTCTGTGAATAATCTGAATATTTTTACAGAAATTTTCATTTTCTCTTACAAGTTTAGCTCTTTTTTGAATTGTTGCTAAATCTAAATCTGAATAAGGCTTTTGTTTTAAGGCATACTCTTTACTCATAACTACTGGAGCTTTATTTGTTTTTAGAACCCTAAGTGCTTTAGGACTAAATTTTTTCAAAATATCTCTTAATTGGTTAACAGATAAATTCAAAAATGGTTCAGGATCTCTTCTTAAATCCCAAAGATATCCCCATGATGCATATGAAGGATGAAAACAATGCTTTGGGTGTAAGGTACAAGTAAGGTACATCATATTTCTACCCTTAACATTTTCAAAGATTGAATATATACCGTCATTTGTAAGTAATGTCTCTACACTTGTCTTTGTTGAAGTTTTTAAAAAAGTATGCCAATTATTTTTATGTTTATCTCTTATAATCCTAAGGACTTTTAATGAAGTATATGCATCGTGAAAAGCCGTGTGTTGCCCAGATGTATCAAATCCTTGCATTCTGGCTAATGCTTCTAAGGCTAGACTTGGATTTCCAGCCTCGGTCAATTCTGTTTTCAAGGTTTCTGGGTTTAAAGTTTGTGCTGCCCTTGCTATATGTAAACCATCATGTTCTTGATTTGGTGAAGAGTGAGTAAGATAAGGATATCTGTTCCCTTTAAAGAAATTAAAATGAAACATTCTTCTATCAAAATTTAAGTTTGACCAGCCCATAAACATTGCTGGACTAGTTTTTGAAAAAAAATTTTCTACTGCACCTAAAAATTCATAATGTGAATAATTGCCTTTAGTTAGTAAATCTATACTTGTTGAATTAACGAGTAATGCCTTTGCACTTGGCACTTCTCCCTCTGGCATTCTGCCTCTAATATTAAGTTTTCCAATTTCTTTTAAATTTTTATCGACTACAACTGCTCCAACCTCAATTATAGAGCCCCAAATGGTACTGTTAGTTGTTTCAGTATCGTAGATTACAATTTTATCCATTTTTTAAATTAATTTAATTTGAAAGTTCATGAAATTTTTTTAATCTTCCTAAAAACAAATTTTGGTAAGTAATTAATTCTGTTCCTTGAATTTTAAATTCTTGAAATAAATTGTCCACTGTACAAACAAGTATAACACAAGCATTTATATTTGAATTATAAACTACATTATGAGCTAATGAATAGGCTGCGGTTTGTAGTAGCCAAGAATCTATATACTCTACTTTTTTTGGTTTATTGGATTGTTTAAAGTCAATTATGGTTTCCTTTCCCTCATATAGTCCAACACAGTCTGCGGTGCCTGCATACTTTTCAGGGTAATGCATAGTGCACTCAACTCCGTAGATTTCCTCTAACCTGTTTGTTAATCCTCTATCAATAATTTCTTTTGCCATTTGTTTATGCTGTTCATTATCATCAAAAAAACTCAAATTTTCTCTTCCTAAAAGGTAAGACTCTAAATAACTATGCATTTGAGATCCTCTGCTACTGGCTGCTTTTGTAATAGCTTCAGCTTCTTTATAACCGGTTCTTTCTCGCCAATTTGCTAATGCCGCTTTATCTTCCTCAGATTTTGTTGCATCAAGTATAGACGTTACACTTGGTAATTTTGCTTCTCCTAAGACATATCTTCTTATTCCGTCTTCGGTAGCCCTTGAACTTGATGGATAATTGTATTTTTTGTTCCAACGCATGTGATTTCTTATAGTCGGTAATATGTGAAAAAAGAAATTATTTTTTGAGCTGTTTATTTCTTTCAACAAATTTCTCAACGTTCTCAGTCAACACAGCTTTTTCAACTTGCTCGGGATCTTTTATGTTTTCTAAAGTTCTTGTAATTGATCTTGCGTCTTTACCAAAACTATCAACAACCGTCATAGCTTCTTCAAGTTTTTTTCTTAATTTATAAATATTATCAAAATGACTAGAAAATCTTGTACTTATAGTTTTTAAGTGATCATAAATCTCTGTGGCGTGTTTTGAAATTTTAAGAGACTGAAAGCCCATGTGTAAAGATTGTAAATATGCTGATAAAGTATTTGGGCCACAAATTACTATTTTATATTTTTTCATTAATTCTTGAGTTAATAACTCTTTAGTGCTTGGATCTTGGTGCTCTGTTAACTCTTTATAAAGACTTTCAGTAGGAGCATATACTATTGCAAAATTTGACGTTTTTGGAGGAACGATATATTTCTCCATGACACTTTTTGCTTTGGCCTTAAATGCGCTTGCTAATTTTGTTCTAGCATCTGCAACTGCTTTTTTATCATCTGCATCATATGCATCAGTGATTGCTTTAAATTTTTCAACTGGAAAATGAGAGTCTACCGGAACCAAGATATCTCCTTGAAGCTTGATTGCAAATTCCACGTTTTCACTGGTATCTTCTTTCATTTTGACATTGGTCATATATTGAGACGCAGGTAATAAATCTTTAATTAAAGCATCTAAAGAATATTCAGCTAAAGTTCCATACTTTTTAACCCCTGCTAAAATTTTAGTAATCCCCTCTTGGCTTTGATTTAATAATTTAACTTGTTCGTTAAAATTCCCAACCTTCTCATCAACTTTAGTAAGTGCCTCGGTCATGTCCTTTGTAACCCCAGTTGACAAAGAGTTAAATGATGTAGACATCGAACTTAGAGATGTATTGATTGTAGAGTTTAAACTATCTTTTAATCTAATAATTTCCTCATTCAAATTTGCTATTTCATTAGTCTCATCAGCTCTGTTCTCTTTCTTAGACTTTATATTTAAATACAAAATAGCCAAGATTGCTCCAAACATTAAAATCAAAATTATTAATAAAATTGTGTCCATGATTCGTAACATGTATTATAAGGGATTTTTATGGAATTATATCTTATTTTGAAAATTATTTTTGGAATAGGGGTTCTAATAGCTACTTATGCAATAATAAGAAATTTAGATATCATCAAAATTATTCTCATATACTTTAAAGATAAATTACTTAGAAAGTAATTTAACAAAGTTTTTTAAACCTTTTTTTTTACTATTTTTTTTTGAAGTAAAAATACAAGCTTGAGATTTTAAGATTTCCCCATCTTTCAATATACGTAGGTTATTCGCTCTAAGAGTCTCACCTGTAGATGTTATGTCTGTAATTAATTCAGCTGAACCAGTAAAAGGGTATGCCTCGGTTGCTCCTAAACTATCAACCAATTTAAATTGAGTAACACCTTTAGAAAATAAAAAATCCCTAGTTAAATTTGGATACTTGGTTGCAACTCTTAATCTTTTTTTCTTTTTATCTTTAAATTCAAATGCAATTTCTTCTAGGTCAGCTATTGTTTGAACATCGATCCAAGGATCTGGTATAGCTACAACTAGATTAGCATTTCCAAAATCAAGTTTTTTAATGACATTTATTTTGTTTTGGGTATTTATCTCACTTTCTTTTAATAAATCAAAACCAGAAAAGCCAATATCTAAAGAGCCATCTCCTAATCTTTCAAGAATTTCTCTTGCATGTAAATATAAAATCTTAATATTTGATTTATTTTTAATTGATCCAATCAAATCTCTTTCTCCTCGTTCAGAAATAAGCTTTAACTTTTTTTTATAAAAAATTTTTAAAACATCTTTTTTTAATCTTCCCTTACTAGGTATTCCTATATTTATTAAATTATTCATCATTAATAATTAAGATTAAGTGCAGCTCCAACTGCTGGTATTTGTTTTTTTGAACCAAGATCAGAAATTAGTTTGTCATAACGGCCACCATTACAACAATTAGTAATCTTTGACTTTGATTTAATATCGATTTTAAAAACCATTCCTGTGTAATATTCCAATTGCCTGCCAAAAGCACTAGAGAAGACTACATTCAATTTAGACATTTTATTTTTTGAAATTGGAAAATATTTCTGATCGACAATAAGATTTATTCTGTTTTTCTTAAAAAATTTATTTAATTCATCCGCAGCTTTATTAATCGGACATTTAATTTTTAAAAATTCTTTAATAATTTTTGAAACATTTTTTCCTCTACTTGCTCTTCGTGGGTCCTTAATTTTTTTATCAAATCTTTCTAAAATTTCTTTAATAGTCCTACCTGCAACAACAGATGATTGATTGACTTTCAACATTTTCAAATAACGTTTTTTATCAACTTCAACAATTGTTGGGTCTACATCAGAATTTGTTTCTAATCTTTTTAGTAAATCATTAAAATAATCTTCTCTCCAAAAATGTCTTGAGAGTCTCAATTTCCATCTCTTAGGAATGTCTAATTTAGAAATTAAAAGGTTAAAAATTTCTACATTACCAACTGTAAGTATGCCTGATGAATAATTAAAACTTTTAAGTGATTTTATAGAGGTATTTATAATTTCTTTATCATCATTTTTTTCATCTTGAGATCCTATAATCTCAAAACCAACTTGATTTCTAATTATTGAATCCTTTTTATTTTGAGATTTTCTGTAAGCTTGACCACTGTAAAATATTTTTTCTTTCCCCCTAAGATTATTTTCCAAATATCTAAGGCAAGACGCTATTGTTAAATCAGGTCTCAAACATAGCTCATTACCTGTCTGGTCTATAAATGAAAAAATAAATTTCCTAAAACTCTCGCCTGACCGCTGCACTATATGGTTTGTCTCAATCACAGAAGGTAATTCGATATACTTAAATCCTTTAGATTTTACTGATCTAAGAATTTTGTCAGATGAATTTTTTGATCTCATTAATTAAATTTTCTTTTGCAAACGACTTTTGATTATTTCCACCTTTAACACCAAGTAAGTTTTTTAATGTTACTTTATTTTCTTTAAACTCATTTTCTCCACAAATTACTGCAACTGGACACCCTCTTTTATTTGCATAAGTCAGCTGCTTACCAAGATTTTTTTTACTATCTAAAAATATTTCAGAATTAATATTATTTTTTCTCAAATTATCTAAAATCTCATAATAATTTTTTAAATATTTTTCATCCATCACACACACAATTACAGGTTTTTGTTCATCAATTTCTACCTGATCTAATTGGATCATTGCAAATAACAATCTATCAACACCAATACTTATGCCAGTACCAGGAATATCCACACCTTTGAATCTAGAAATCAATTTATCGTATTGTCCACCTGAACAAATACTTCCTATATCAACTTCTTTACCATTATTATTTTTTGCTTTAAAGTTTAAATTGGTTTCAACACAAAAACCGTCATAATAATCAAGACCTCTAACAATTGTAAAATTAGTTTTAACTTGATCAAAATAAGATCCAAAACTTAAAATTTCAAAAAAATTTTCTAATTCTTTAATTCCTTCTTGTGTAAGAGGGTTTTTAAAATTTTGTTTTAATTTCTTTAAATCCTTAATCTTTAAAAAATTTAAAATTTCGTTAGCTTGATCATTGCTTAAATTGGCTCCTTTAGTAATAGCTCCACTTTTGTCTTTTCTTTCTTTTTTTAATAATTCCTCTACTCCCTTTAATCCAAAGTCGGGTTTATCCAGTTTATCGATTGCTCTCATTACTTTAATTTTTTTATTTTCTGGAATTTTAAGGTCCTCGATTAAACCTTGAACAATTTTTCTATTACTAACATTAATAGTAAACTGACTTTTGTTTAAACCACATTCAATCAAAGTGCTAGAAACAAGATTACATAATTCAGCATTTGCTTGAGCTGAATTTACGTTACCTACAATATCACAATCTGCCTGTGTAAATTCTCTAAAACGGGCATTGCCAGACTTTTCATTTCTAAATACATTTTGAATAGCATATCTTTTGAATACGGAGGGAAGTTCTTGATTGTTTTGTGCAACAAATCTAGCTAATGGACTAGAAAGATCATATCTGAGAGTAATATTCTTTTCTCCATCATTAAAGGAGAAAACATCAGACATAGGATTACTATTATCCTCTGCAAGAAAAGACCCTATATTTTCTGCAATTTCAAATGAAGGGGTCTCTAACGGATCAAATCCATATTTTATAAAATTTTTCTCAATAACTTTTAAAAGTTTTTTTTTGAGAAATAATTTTTTATTCCATCTATCTTCAAACCCTGATGGTAAACCAGGAATTAATTTATTATCTTTGCTCATTTTTTGGTACCCGGGCTGAGAGTCGAACTCAAACTTAAAGTTCCACAAACTTCCGTGCTAACCATTACACCACCCGGGCTTATCCTCTTTGTTTTTATCTTATTTTTGTGTGGATTTAAAATTATAATTAAATGATAAAATGCTAGCTTTAGCCAGCATGGATATGAGTATGTACAACTATCTCTTTTCCTTTAAGAGCTATTCTCAAAGTACTTTTGTTGGACCATTTTATTAACTCATATTTTTCCATTAAGTGTCTTTTAGACAAAAAACTTTATTATGCAACCTTAAAAAGAAAAAGGACGTAAATTCTCCTTTAAAGAAAAAACGTCCTTTATATAAATTTGAGGATTAATCTAATTTTTTTAGATTTACCGCTGAGGGACCTTTTGGTCCATCCTCTAGTGTAAATTCTATTTTATCACCTTCATTCAAAAATCGCATTCCAGCTGCTTTTACTGCTGATGCATGAACGAAAGCATCTTTTTCTTTGTCATCTCTCTCGATAAAACCATAACCTTTTTTACCGTTAAACCACTTAACTTTACCTTGTATTGTACTCATCTTGTTTATTAATCCTTTAGTTAATTATTATAATTAGAAGTTAATTTGTTTTGAATTAATTTCAAGATGAAATCTTGTGGTGGTGGCTGAGGAAGGATTCGCACCTCCGACACAAGCCTTTTCAGGGCTCTGCTCTACTCCTGAGCTACTCAGCCTTAAAATTATCCTCTAAAGATTATTCTACCTTTAGTGAGATCATAAGGTGTCATTTCAACCGTAACATTGTCACCTTGCAAAACTCTAATTCTGTTCTTTCTCAGTTTTCCAGCAGTGTGAGCTGTAACAGTATGGCCATTTTCTAGTTGCACTCTAAACATCGCATTAGGTAATAAATCTGTAACTTTACCTTTGAATTCAAGTAGATCCTGTTTTGACAAATTTATTTACTCCTTTTTTTAATTCTTTTTATGATGGATTGTGCGTGACCTTTCAACCCCTCATAATTTGCAAGAGTTATAACTGATGGCCCAAGACTTTCAATACCCTTTTTTGATAAGTTTATATAAGAAATTCTTTTATAAAATTCATTTACACTTATTCCACTTGAATATTTTGCTGAACCATTAGTTGGTAGTATATGATTTGAACCAACATTATAATCTGTCATTGCCATGACAGCATATTTTCCCAAACATATTGATCCAGAATTTTTTACTTTAGAAACTAATGATTTGTAATTTTTAATATTGAGTTCTAAATGTTCAGGTGCAATTTTGTTTACAATATTAATTATTTTATCATCCTTAGATATATACATTAAAATACCGTTACTATTTAAACTTTTTCTTGCAATAGATTCTCGTGGAATACTTTTTAATTGTTTTGCAATTTCTATCTTTACTTTACTTATTAAATTTTTATCTTTTGAAATTAAAATACATTGCGCAAGAGGATCGTGTTCTGCTTGGCCAATTAAATCACTAGCCACCCATTCAGGATTGGAATATTTATCGCAAACAATTGTTATTTCAGATGGTCCTGCAGTCATTCCTTCTATCCCAACATCTCCAAAAACTTCTTTCTTTGCAGCTGCAACATATGAATTTCCTGGTCCAACAATTTTATCAACTTTATCGATTTTCCTTGTACCATAAGAAACTGCTGCAATTGCTGATGGACCCCCAATAGAATAAATCTCTTTTATCCTACATTTTTTTGCTGCATATAACACGGCAGGATTTTGATTACCTTTATAACCAGGGTTAATCATAACAACTCGCTTAACACCCGCAACTATAGCGGGGATGGCGTTCATCAACACACTTGAGGGATAAGAAGCAGTTGAGCCTGGTACATAAATTGCAACTGAATCTATGGGTAAATACTTATAGTTAAGTTTATTCTTAAATCTGTCCGTATATGAAATATTTTTGAATTTTTGTAGAGAATGAAATTTATAAATTCGATTGTAAGCTATATCAATTGCTTTCTTAACTTTAGGATCTAAAGATTTAATTAATCTGTTAATTTTTTTTAAACTTGGAATAATTTTATTATTTTTATTAAATCTTTTTTCGTATTTAATTAAGGCTTTGTCACCATTACTTTTAACATCTTTAATTATTTTAGTTACTGACACTTTATCAGATATTATTTTTTCTCTTCTTTTATAAAGCAAATTATCAAGATCTTTTTCAAAATTTTTATTTTTACTAATAAGTACTTTCATAATTATTTAATTTCATTCTGATCCTCAAGTCGTGCTTCTATAGTTTCGGTAGTCAAAACAATATGAGAATTATTATTAAAAATAAGATTTATTTCATAATCATCCTTATTTTTCAAATAATCAATCCCAATTAATTCTAAGACTAAATTTTTCTTTGATTGATTGATATTTTTTGATCTTACTTTGTCAACAAAATCAAATCTACAAATACTATTGATTTTCTTACGATCTTGACCGGTTTCGACAAGTGTTCTTTCAATTGATAACAAAAAAACCTTATTTGCGGAAAGATATTTGATATCAGCTATTTTTACTTTTGCCCCCGAACTACAAGCTGAAATCATTTGTAATCCTTCCTGATCCATTGCAATTATTTTTGCTAGATATTTATTCACTTTTTAAGTCTTTTTATTTTAACCCCAATTTTTTTTAATTTTATCTCTAAATTTTCATATCCTCTATCTAAATGATAAATTCTATTAATAAAAGATTTACCATTTGAAATCATTGCTGCTAGAACAAGTGCAACTGATGCTCTTAAATCACTAGACATTAACTCAGCGCCAATAAATTTTGTATTGCCGTCGATAAAAGCTTTATTCTTTTTAATTTCGATATTTGCACCAAGTCTTTGAAGTTCTCCAACGTGAAGAAATCTGTTTTCAAAGATATTTTCAGTAATTGAACTTTTACCATCTGCTCTACACATTAAGACCATTAATTGTGATTGCATATCAGTGGCTACACCCGGCCATTCTCTTGTTTTAATATTTTTAATAGGTTTTATTTTTTCAGGTCCAATTACTGCTATCTTATTATTATCAATTTTAATTCTTGCTCCAGCTTTTCTTAATAACTCAAGCTCTGTTCTTATAACATCAGGATTAAAATTTTTTATTTCAAGATTGCCTTTGGTGAGTGTCGCAGCTACACAAAAAGTACCCGCTTCTATTCTATCACCCATAACTGTATACTTAGTTTGATTTAATGAGTCTGTACCCATAATTCTACACGTTCTTCCAGACCATCTAATTTTTGCACCTGCTGAATTTAAAAAATTTGTGAGATCTTTTATCTCAGGTTCTATAGCACAATTTTTTAAAATTGTTTTACCTTTTGCTAAACATGCTGCAATAATTAAATTTTCCGTTGCACCAACACTTATTTTAGGAAACTTGATCATACTACCTTTGAGTCTTCCTTTAGTTTTAGCAAGAATGTATCCATCTTTGATTTTATAATTCATGCCAAGTTTTTTTAACGCTGCAAGATGATAATTTACAGGTCTAGCGCCTATTAAACATCCCCCAGGTAAAGAAGTTTTGGATTTATAAAATTTTGAAATCAATGGACCTAAAACTAAAATTGATCCTCTCATCGTTTTTACAAGTGAATAACTTGCAAAAGTTTTCATCTTTTTTTTATTAATAATCTTTACAGTTTTTTTGTCTTTAGATAAAATTATTTTAGATCCAAGAGATTTTAACAAATTAAGCATAGTCTTTATATCTTTTACTCTTGGTAAATTTTTAATAATTACCGGCTTATCAAATAGTAATGTCGCAGCGAGAATTGGTAGGGATGCATTTTTTGAACCCGAGATTGAGACTTTGCCCTTAACTTTACAAGGACCATTTATCAGAAATTTATCCATAAATTACTTTTTTATTTTAGCAACCTGAATAGTAGTTTGTCCCTGATATTTACCGTTTTTTGATTTATAAGTTGTTTCTGGCTTTGTATCAGATTTGAAAAATAAAAATTGAGCTATACCTTCATTAGAATAAATCTTTGCAGGATTAGGAGTTGTATTACTTAACTCAATAACAATATTACCCTCGAATTCATTTTCAATTGGAGTGACATTACATATAATCCCAGTTCGGGCATATGTACTTTTACCAACACAAATACAAAGCACATCTTTTGGTATTCTAAAATATTCAATAGTTTTTGCTAAAACAAATGAATTTGGTGGAATAATACAATACGGTCCTTTTCTTTCTATAAAGTTATCATCTGAAAAGTTTTTTGGATCAACTAAAGAGCTATTTACATTTGTGAATATCCTATATTCATCAGATATTCTTACATCATAACCCATACTACTTAGTCCGTAAGATATTTTTCCTTCAGAAACTTGATGATCTAAAAATGGTTCAATCATATTATGCTCTTCACACATTTTTTTAATCCAAGTATCTGGCTGTATCGACATTATTTTGTTTTCTTTTTATTTTTTTTTTGAAAAGTTTTTCTCTTTTTTAAATTTTTTCTAAGCGCCAGACTTAAGCGCTCATCTTTATTTTTTGCAATCATTCTTTATTTGGATTTGTAAGGAAATCTAAAGTTATTGGTTTAGATGCATCCAAAACTTTGTCTTTATTAACATCTTTTTTGGGACCTTCCTTAGCTAATCTTTTGGCTTTTTTTTCTGCAAGCTTTTTCTCTCTTTTAGCTTGTTTTTCCATAAGCTTAGCGCTCTTTGTTGATTTATAATCGTAATGTATGCCCATAAAATTTCCTTGGTAAGATATAAATCATATTAATCAAAAAATTAAGGCAATAATTTGAAAAAAATGCTTTAATATCAATGTAATTAGATTTGATTTAACTGCTCCTATAGTTAAATGGTATAACGTATCCATGGTAAGGATAAATTTCAAGTTCGATTCTTGGTGGGAGCACCACTAATTTTTATAAAACGATTTTCTTAAAAAAATTGTTGTTAATACCAAACTAAAGAAAGCTAGTATTGGAATATATATTTCTGGTGAAAAAATTACCTCCGTGATTTTAGGTAATTCTGAATTCTGATCTATTATTTTTTCTAAACCACTTCCTATGGAAACTGCTAAAAAAATTTGAGGTACAATACCTATTAAAGATGCAAAGAAAAAATTTACTGTTTTAACATTAAAAATTGTGGGTAAGATACAACTAAGTTGCCAGGGTATACCCCCTATAAATCTATAGATCAACAAATAATAAAATTCTGACTTTTTAAATCTTCTCTCGAGATTTTCATATTTATTTAAAAACTTTTCCCTAATTAAATCCTTGAGAAAATAATTTCCAAACATATACAAAAAAGTTGCACCCACACTTAAACCTATCACTACGATAATGGTACCCAACCATTTTCCAAACATAAAGCCCCCTAGTAAGGCAATTGGCGAACCAAATCCGAGAAATGGGAACACCCATAATATTGTAAAAATCAAAAAAATTATGGATACTAAAATTAAATTAGAATTTTTTAGTTCTTGAAAATATAATCTATTATCTCTAATAAAATCATAGGAAGTTATTTCATCAATACTAAATTTTGAAAAAAATATTAATAAAAAGAAAGATACTAATGTCAGGTAACATAATCCTATTATTATTTTAGTTTTTTTGGCCTTTTCCATTATTGTTCATCGTATCCATAAATCTTATATTTGCTATTTATATATTTAATTATTATAAAGAGCGGAATTTTATATATATTTAACTAGATTTATGAAAAGAACATATCAACCCTCTCGTATAAAAAGAAGTCGTAAACACGGTTTCCGTTCAAAAATGAAAACCAAAGGTGGAAGAAAACTTTTGAAAAGAAGGAGAGCTAGAGGCAGAAAGAATTTAACAGTATCTTCTACTGTAAAAAGAAAAAGAAAATAAGTTAATTCAATGAAAAGCAAAATAGTTGCTCTTTCAAAAAATGAAGAATTTAAATCATTACTAAAAAAGAAAAAAATATCTAATAAATTTGTTACTATTTTTTTTGGTCATTTAGTTAAAAAAGATAATAAAAAATTAAATATTTCATTTGTTACAAAAAAAAAATTAGGAAATGCTGTAAATAGAAATAAAATAAAGAGAAGATTAAGAAATATTATGGATGATGCAGTCAAAAAGATATCCTTGAAATATGATTATTCATATCTTGTTATTGCTAAGCCAACTATGTTACATAATGATTTTAAAATAATAAAAAATACCTTATTTCAGGATTTTGAAAGAATAAAATAATGAATATTTTTACCGAAACATTAATACAAATTATAAAGGTATATAAATTCCTTATAAGCCCATTGCTTGGTAATAATTGTAGATATTTTCCAAATTGCTCAGATTACAGTATTGAAGCTCTGAGAACTTATGGTTTTTTCAAAGGTTTATTCATGATTATTAAAAGAGTTTTATCATGCCATCCTTTTAAAGAGGGTGGAATTGATCCAGTAAAAAAAGAAATGGGAAAAAAATAATGGACTCCAAAAACGTCATTGCTGCTATCGCGCTATCTTCTGCGGTTATTGTTTTATGGTCTTTATTTTTTATCCCAGAACAGCAGACTATAAATCAAGATCTTGTTGAAAAAGAAAAAATCGAAAAAAATACAGACACTCCGTCGTTAGATCAAAAAGAGAAGGTGGTAGCATTATCCAGAGATGACGCATTAATTCAAAATGAGAGAATTGAATTTGAAAATGACAATGTTATTGGATCAATATCGTTAAAGGGTGCAACGATAGATGACTTAACCTTCAAAAACTACAAAGTAAATTTGGATGAGGAAAAAAAAGTAACCTTGTTAGGACCAAGAAATATAACAGAAGGATATCTTATTGAGAGTGGCTTTGTAACATCTGATAAAAATGTTGAAATTCCAAACTCAAATACAATTTGGTCATTTGATGGTAATGATAAATTGACTATTAAATCTCCTATTAAACTATACTGGATAAACGAACAAGGTTTAAGATTTGAAAAGGAAATATCTATAGATGATAAATATCTTTTTACAATAAAACAAAAAATAATTAATCAAAGTGATAAAAAATATGACTTTTATTCTTATGGTCAGATAATAAGAAATGAAATTCCAGATATTATTGATTTTTTAATACTTCACGAAGGTTTAATCGCAACCTTAGATGACGAGTTATTTGAGGAAGATTATGATGATATTCAAGAAAAAAAGTTTTCTAAAATAGCCAAAAAAGGTTGGTTGGGAATAAGTGATAAATATTGGATCACATCATTAATTCCTCCAAAAAATAAAGAATTTAAAACAACGTTTGATTATAAAAATAAATTTAGAGCAAACTTTATAGCCACAGAACCATTAGCTTTAAATGAAAATAGCTTTGTAGAAGAAGAATTAAAAGTAATTGTTGCAGCTAAAAGAGTAGACGTGATTGATGGTTACGCGGAGTCATTAAATATAGAAAAATTCGATCTAGTAATAGACTGGGGTTTTTTATACTTTATAACAAAGCCTCTTTTTTATGGGATAGATTATTTTTTCAAACTGTTAGGAAATTATGGTTTAGCTATTATCGCAATAACTATTTGTATCAGACTGGCTTTTTTCCCATTGGCCAACTTTTCATTTAGAAGCATGGCTAAAATGAAAGCCCTGCAGCCAGAAATGGTTCGACTAAAAGAACTTCACAAAGATGATAAAATGAAACTGCAACAATCAATGATGGCACTGTACAAGAAAGAAAAAGTTAATCCAATGTCTGGGTGTTTGCCAATTCTTGTCCAAATTCCAGTTTTTTTTGCTTTATATAAAGTTCTATTTGTAACAATTGAAATGAGACAAATGCCATTCTATGGGTGGATCCATGATTTAAGTGAGAGAGATCCTACAAGCATATTTAATATTTTTGGTTTATTACCTTATGATGTTCCGAGTTTCTTGGTAATTGGAGCTTGGCCAGTAGCGATGGGGGTGTCGATGTGGGTGCAACAAAAACTAAACCCTGCGCCTACTGATCCAATGCAGGCTAAAATTTTTGCTTTTTTCCCCCTATTCTTAACTGTAATACTTGCACCTTTCCCAAGTGGTTTGGTTATTTACTGGACTGTTAATAATATCTTAACGATGGCCCAACAAATATTCATTATGCGAAGAACAACAGTAAAAACGATAACTTAACTTTTTTAATTTAAAAAAATAAATTAATGGACTTAAAAAAAATACTTCCTGAAAATGGTCCTCCAATAAATGAAGTTAATAAATATATTGAAAAATATAAAAATGATTTGATAGTCATTAAATATGGAGGAAATGTTTTAATTGATAGAGGTATATTTGATAATTTTATTACTGACTTAAATATTTTAAATAAATTAGGTCTTTCAGTTATTGTAGTTCATGGTGGAGGTCCAAGGATCAAGAGAGAATTAGATAAATCTAATATTCAATCAAAATTTATAAGAGGGTTAAGAGTCACTGATGAAAAAATTATAAACATTGTTGAGTCAGTCTTAATAAATTTTAACAATGATATTGTAAGCTCTTTGAACAAAAAAAATACAAAAGCGGTCTCCATTCACACTAAAAAAGATAATATTATTGAGGTCATACCAGAGGCAAAAGAACTAGGTTTTGTTGGTCTACCAAATAAGATTAATAACGATATTTTATTGGATATAATTCGACAAAATAAAATACCGATTATTTCACCACTAGGCTTAGATAAGAACAATCAAACACATAATATTAATGGTGATACTGCGGCAATGGCTGTAGCCAAATCTGTCAAATCAAGGAGATTACTATTGATGACAAATGTTGATGGTGTTTTAAATAAAGAAAAAAAACTTATAGATGAAATATCCTCATCCGAAATATTAGAGATGGTAAAAGATGAGACAATCACTGAAGGAATGATACCCAAAATAAATGCTTGTCTAGATGCTGTTAATAATGGAGTTACAGCAGCAGGTATAATTAATGGTACAAAACAGCATTCTTGTTTATGGGAAATTTTCTCAGACAAGGGATCAGGTACATTAATAAGAAAATGAACTTAAAAGAAAAAAAATATTTGCTACTTGATCTTGATGGTGTTTGTTATGGAAAGCATAATAACTATTCTTTAGAACGTGTATTTGGTCAAGTTTCAAAGAGGATGACTCAATTTATATCTGAAAAACTTAAAATTGATAATAATAAAGCTAAAGAATTACAAACAAATTATTTCTATAAATATAATACATCATTAAGAGGATTAATGGTGCATAATGGAATATCACCAGATGAATTTTTATCTTACGTCCATGAAATTGATTTATCATTTATGAAAGAAGATAAAATTATGAGAAATGAGCTTAAACAATTAGATATGGAAAAATTTATCTTCACCAATGGTAGTGCTGAACATGCTGCTAATATTTTAACTCACTTGGGTGTGTATGATTTGTTTGGAAGAGATAAGGTTTTTGATATTAAAGACGCTGGTTATATACCTAAACCAGAAGCAGAAACCTTCGACTTAATGGTAAAAAAATTTGGTATAAATCCAAAAGAGACTATTTACATTGAAGATATTGCTAAAAATTTAAGTATAGGTCACGAACGAGGTTGTACAACCGTTTGGTTAATCAATGATGAGCATTTTGGAAAAATGGATGCAGACAAAGATTTTATTTCACACAAAATTGAAAATCTGTCTTTATTTCTAAAAGAAATAAGGCTATTAAAAAGTAATTAATTATGTCTTTAGAAAAAATAATCAATGATGCTTGGGAAAATAAAGATCAGGTAAACCAAAATTCTGATCAAAATTTAAAAGATGCTATTAACCAAGTTATTGCTGATTTAGATAGTGGTAAATCAAGAGTTGCTGAGAAAATAAATGGAGAATGGGTAACTCATCAACATCTTAAGAAAGCTATAATGTTAAGTTTTAGAATTTACCCAATGGAAAATTTAAATGGTCCTTATAGTAGTTGGTATGATAAATCACATTTATTAAAAGGTAAAACTGCAGGATGGACCAAAGCTGATCATGAAAAAGCAGGTTTTAGAATGGTTCCGAACTCACCAGTAAGAAAAGGTTCATTTGTCGGAAAAAACGCTGTTCTTATGCCATGTTATGTAAACATTGGAGCATATATTGACGAAGGAACGATGATAGATACTTTTGCAAGAGCTGGTAGTTGTTGTCAGATAGGTAAGAATTGCCATATTTCTGCAGGCTCGGGTGTTGGTGGAGTTCTAGAGCCCGCACAAGCTTTACCAACAATCATAGAAGATAATGTATTTCTTGGAGCGATGTCAGAGGTAGTTGAAGGCGTAATTGTTGGAGAAGGTTCAGTTTTAAGTATGGGTATGTATATTGGTCAATCAACTAAAATAGTTGATAGGAAAACTGGGAAAATTACTTATGGTAAAATACCGCCTTATTCAGTTGTAGTTCCAGGCTCGTTGCCTGATAAAAATAATTCTTCTGCACCCTCATTGTATTGTGCAGTAATAATTAAACAAGTTGATGAAAAAACAAGATCTAAAACTTCTATTAACGACCTCTTAAGAGATTAAAAAATGAAAACTTTAAATGAGTTAAAATTAGCTAAAGAGCTAATCAGATTTCCTTCTATCACCCCAGTTGATGCTGGGGTAATGAAATTTTTAGAAAATAAATTAAAAAAATTAGGTTTCAAAACAAAAATATTGGAATTTAAAGAAAGAGGATTTCAGCCTGTGAAAAACTTGTATGCAAGATTAGGATCTGAGAAACCAAATTTTATGTTTGCAGGACATGTTGATATTGTCCCTCCAGGAAACATTAAGGATTGGACAGTAAATCCATTTAAACCATCTATCAAAAAAGGCCATTTAATTGGGAGAGGTGCAAATGATATGAAAAGCTCTGTTGCAGCTTTTGTGTCTGCTGTAAGCACTTTTTTATCAAAAAATAAAAAATTCAACGGATCAATAAGTTTACTTATTACAGGAGATGAAGAAGGTGATGCAATAAATGGCACCAAAAAAGTTGTAGATTATTTAAAAAAAAGGAAAGAGAAAATTAACTTTTGTCTTGTTGGTGAACCAACAAATCCAAATAAATTAGGTGAAATGATAAAGATTGGACGTAGAGGTAGTTTAACTGGTAAATTAAATATTTTTGGTCAGCAAGGCCATGTTGCATATCCTCATAGAGCTAATAATCCCTCAACTATAATTGTAAAAATTTTAAAAGAATTAAAAGATATTAAATTTGATAGAGGATCAAAAAACTTCCAACCTACAAACTTAGAAGTTACAAAAATAAATATAAATAATAACGCTGATAATGTTATTCCGGCTATGGCTGAGGCAACATTTAATATAAGGTTTAATAATAAACATTCGTCAAATTCTATTAAAAATAGACTTAATAAAATTTTTAAAAAAATAACCAAGAAAAATAAATCAAAATTTAAAATTGATTATAGAGTTTCAGGTGAGGCATTTCTAACAAAGCCAAATGAAACAACGCACATGATACAAAATATCATAAAAAAAGTGACCAAAATTAAACCAAAGCTATCTACCACAGGTGGAACCTCAGATTTAAGATTCATAAGAAAAATATCACCTGGATTAGAATTTGGGCTTGTTGGAAAGACAATGCATAAAGTTGATGAAGCCGTATCTTTAAAAGATTTGAAAAATCTTAAGAAAATTTATGAAAAAATTTTAATAAATTATTTTAAATGAAAACAGCGATCATAAATTCTGACTCCTATGAGAAACATAACACCGGCGATGGTCATCCTGAGCAGCCTAAAAGAATAGTTGCTATAAAAGAAGAGTTAAAAAAAAGAAAAGACCTAATCTGGGATAAGCCAGATAATGTTCCTGATGATATATTGTCTATGACACATTCAAAAGACTATATAAATAATTTAAAAGATTCTTTTCCTCAAAAAGGCCTTAAGTTTCTAGATGGCGATACTGTTGTATCACCTGAAAGTAAAAAAGCAGTTTTTGATGCTGCTGGTTCAACAATAAGAGCAATAGATGGAATAGAGAGTAATCATTTTAAAAATGCATTCTGTTTGGCTAGACCACCTGGGCACCATGCTGAAAAAAATAAAGCTATGGGATTTTGTTGTATATCAAACGCGGGAGTAGCAACAAACTATTTAGTGTCAAAATATAAATACAAAAAAATTGCCTGTGTAGATTTTGACGTGCACTGGGGTAATGGAAATTATGATGTCATGCGTAATAATAAAAATTCATTATATATTTCTACGCACCAATATCCTTTTTATCCTGGGGGTGGAACAGATAAAGATAAAGGAGACTTTAATAATTCATTGAATATCCCTTTGCCCGCTGGGACGAACTCCGAAGAGTACTTTAATGCATTTGATAGGGTGTTAGAAAGATTAGTTCAATATAAACCAGATTTTCTCATATTTTCAGCAGGTTTTGACGCACATAAAGATGATCCATTAGCTCAATTTCAACTTAGTTCAAAAGATTTTTATGAAATTACTAGAAGAACATTAGCGGCTACTAATAAGTTTACCGCAGGTAAAGTTGTTTCTATACTTGAAGGTGGATATGATTTAAATGCTTTAGCAGAAAGCGCCAACGAACATGTAAATGCATTGGTAGAATTCAATTGATAAATATCTAGCCCATCATAAATCGATTTCATGAAACTATACAAAATAAGAAAATCAAAAATTGATAATAAAGGTCGTGGACTTTATGCTACTAAAAATATCAAAGAAGGCACAAAAATTATTAATTACTTAGGAAAAATAATTACAAATAAAGAAGTTGAAATGTCAGATAAATATGACAATAAAAAACCTATTTATCTATTTACTCTAAATAAAAAATATACCTTAGATGGTGATTTCTCATTTAATATTGCTGGATTGGTAAATCATAGTTGTGATGCAAACGCACGTTATGATGGTAAGGGTTTAAAAATTTGGATAACAGCTGATAGAGATATTAAAAAGGGCGAAGAGATAACTTGTGATTATGGTTTTAGTTTTGATAAAGAAGATTACAAGCAATTTCCTTGTAAATGTAAATCAAAAAATTGTTGTGGTTTTATAATTCGTGAGGAAAGTAGATGGCGAATACACCGTAAATTTGCGATGAGTAATAAAAAAAAATTAATAAATAACTCTCGTTAAATAGAGACCTTGAGGTGGTGCAGGTGGAGCGCATAATTCTCTTTTTTTAGACTGCATTACGTTTACAAATCTTTTTAATGTCCATTTATTTTCCCCAACAAATTTTAAACAACCAACCATAGACCGAACTTGTTGTTGTAAGAAAGATTGAGATCTGAATTCTATTTCAATCTTATTTTTTGTAGATCTAATTTTTACAGATTTCATAGTCTTTATTGGACTTTTAGCCCTACAACTCGATTTTCTAAAAGTACTGAAATCTTTAGTACCAATCAATTTTCTTGCAGCACCTTTCATCAATTTTAAATCAAGATCTTTTATAATATGCCAGCCTCTATTTTTATCTAAAACTGGTCCACTAATCCGATTAATAATCACATAATTATAAACTCTCATTTTAGCTGAAAATCTAGCATGAAAATTATTACCTCTTTTTGTAATTTTAAGTATTGCTATTCCATCTTTATTTAAAAAATGATTGATTGATTTTAAAAACCTATCAATTTTTATAATCTTATTTTTACAATCAAAATGTGCTGACTGTTCTTTGGCATGTACACCAACATCCAATCTGCCAGCCCCATATATTATGATTTTTTCTTTTAAAAGTTTTGAAATTTTCTCTTGTAATAACCCCTGGACAGTTTTTCCTTTTTTTTGAATTTGCCACCCCCTAAAATTGGTGCCCTCATATTCAATTAATATTTGATACCTAAACATTTGATAACTTTGAGCCCTTTTTAATTTGAGAGCCCAACATGAATTCGCTAATTTTTTGTGGTCTTTTTCCTTGTCTTTGAATTTCGAGAATTTTAATAGATTGGTTTTTATTACATGCTATTTCCAGCTGATTTGAAATTATTTCTCCAACTTGACCTATGCCATTACCAATTTCTGCTTTCAAAATTTTATATCTTTCACCATTAAATCTAAAAGAAGCCCCTGGGGAAGGAAATAATCCATTAATTTTTCCAATAATTTTAGAAGCGTCCTCACCCCAATTAATCTGAGACTCCTCCTTATTAATTTTTTTTGCATAAGTTGCTTTTGAATGATCTTGATCAATAAACTTCGCTTTATCTTCAAGTATATCATCCACATTATCTAAAATTTTTTCTGCAGCTAAAGCGGATAGTTTTTCTGAAATTTCTTGAGCATTTTGGTTTTGATCTATTTTAATTTTATAAATATTACTAACTGGTCCACTATCCAATTCTTTTTTAATCTTCATAATACTTATACCTGTTTCAGGATCTAAATTCATAATTGATCTCTGAATTGGCGCTGCTCCTCGCCAACTAGGAAGAATTGAGGCGTGAATATTTACAAAACCTTTTTTAGTTAAGTTTAAAAAATTTTCCGGAATAATTTGTCCATACGCGCACACTATTGCAAGATCAGCATTCAATTTTTTTAAAAATTCGTACTCCTCTTGGTTATCGTTAAGTGTCTTGGGTGTTCTATAATTTATATTTAACGTTTCAGAAATAACCTGAATTGGACTTTTATTAATTTTTTGTCCTCTATGAGATTTTTGTGGTGGTTGAGTAAAAACCACAGAAATATTATAACCATATTGATATAGAGATTTTAAAATAGGAACACAAAATATTGGCGTACCCATAAAGATAATCTTATTTGCCATCTTCAAACTACTATTCTGCAAGAACTTTTTTTAATTTTTGAGATTTTTTTTATAATAAAATCTTTTTTTAATTTTGATAAATGATCAATTATTAATTTTCCATCTAAGTGATTTATTTCATGTTGAACACAAGTGGATAATAGTCCATCACATTTAAGGATTTTTTTTGAGCCTTTTTCATCAATATACTCAACCTCACATATTTTTGGTCTTTCAATTTCAACAAATGTTTCGGGTATTGATAGACAACCTTCCTCATAAATTGACTTTTCATCGCTTAAATTTTTGATTACTGGATTAACTAATACTATTGGTTGATTCTTTTCGTCTTTGTTTGAAACATCAACAACTAAAATTCTTTTAAGAATACCTATTTGAACAGCAGCAAGGCCAATTCCATTTGAATTGTACATTGTATCAAATAAATTATCGATCAATTTTTTTTCATTAATTCCAATTTTCTCTATTGGTTCAGAAACTTTTTTTAATATTTCATCTGGTACAGTAATAATTTCTTTAATAGTCATCAGACAAATAAATAAACTAATTTTTATACTTTTAAAGGAAGAACTTTGAACAAAATTTTATTTCTAATAGAGTCTATATTTAATTGGTTTAAAGCACTAATTATAAAATAAATTGTATCTTCATCCATTCTTTCAAGTTTATCTTGACCAATAACTTCAACGATTCTTAACAATGCAGCACCAGACTCGTTATTGTTAATCATTATTTGTATATCAGTTGGCATTTCACTTTCATTTATCACGTACAAATCATTAAATTTATCGGAAATTTTTATACCGTCTGATTTCAGAGACTCTAAAAATATTACATCTTTTTTCGATAATGAATATTTCTTATTCTTTTTAATTTTTTTTAGGAAATTATTAACATCTTTTTCTATCTTTGACTTTGCATAATCTCCATTAAAATAATTAATTAATCTTGATTGATGCATAACATCATTGTTATATTTTATTTCATTTGGTAAATTATTATCTAATTTAATGTTCGTGTAATAAAAACTAGTTAAATTATCAGGTATTTCAGTAGGATCAATTTCCTCTAAAAATTCTTTTAATTCAATGTCAAAAGCATTGGTCAAATTATCTTTTTTGAATGAATTCTTTAAAATTTTTAATAATTTTAATTTTTCTATCATTTCTGACTCGAGTAAAATTTTCTGATAAAGCAATGCTCTTGCTTCAATATTTGATAGAGATTTGTAAGATTCCTCGGCATTTAAAAGTTGATTAATATTAAATTGAAACCTCATATAAACTTTAAATAACTCGTTTTCTGAGTAATTCTTATTATGTACTGCTTTTTCAATATTTGAAATTTTGTCAAGTTCTGTAATTTCAATTTGTTTGAAAGAAGATAGCAAATTTGCCGATGACAAATATCTCCAAATAATCTTAGCCGTTTTTTCATCTGGTTCAAATTCAAAATTTGGGTTTGTCTTATGGGCAAGATGAAAATCAAATATAGACTTTTGGGATATTGAGTTATCAATGTTTGAGGTATACCCAAGAAGATAATCTATTTTTTTTTCAAAATATCTATCTTTGAAACCCAACTCTTTTTTTAAATCTAGGATTAATTGAGCCTCCTCAATCTTACCCGCATTGATGAGACAATAGATTTTAAATTTTGAGAGATAGTCATTTGTGATGGGTTTTGAGTTTGCAGAAAATATATCACATGCTTTTTCTAATTTAGACTCTGATAGATAATGATCAATAAAGTGTTTGGTTAGCTTAGGATTCTCATTAATTATCTCATTTTTTTTTAAATATTTCTCTATTAAATCAAAATTTGAATTTTTTATTAACCAGTCAGATTTAAGTCTTAAAAATTCTTTCTCAGTGATATTTTTTTTTGGATAGTGAGCATTAATTAGAATTGATACGTTCATTAATTCTGAAGCATCTTGTGAAAGATTCATTTTTGTAATTCTTTTAAATAGGTCCTTTAATTGATCACCATCTGAATTATTCCACATATTAATATCCAAGTCATAATCTTGTGGATCATACAAGCCAATAATTTTAGTATTCTTTGAATTTAGAGATGTGTCTTGAACAATACTCAGAGCCTCATCATTTGTTTTTTTTTTATTAATACTTGTTTCCTTTAATAAATTATTATCTCCATCTATTGTTGAGATAGTCTCAGAATTTTGATCATTTTTTTCCTCATTTGCTTTCCAAATATCTATTGGTTTTTCTGAAGAGTGTGCTTTGAGAGATGTAAGCAATATTAAAATAATAAATAAAAAATTTTTACTTAACAATTTTGAATTTTTCATTTGGGATTATTTTTTGTATGTCTTTTTTTGGTGCCGGAAATTCTATTTTATTTAAAAAGAAAACAATTCCAAGAATAAATAGTAAAATTAAACTTAATTTTATTACTATCCCAATTAAACTTTGTCTCGAACTTGTTTTTTTATAAATTTGCATATAAATTTAAGTAATTTCAAATTAAGACATATTTGTGGTTTTTCAATAAAGAAACTTATGGAATCAAAAGAAAATGTTGTTTTTTTAGGTATGATGGGATCTGGTAAAACCAGTATTGGACTATTGATTTCAAAAAAACTTAATTTACAGTTTTACGATGTAGATCAAATCATTGAAAAAGAATTAGAGATGAGTATATCAGATATCTTTGAAAAAAAAGGAGAGAAGTTTTTTAGAGATTTAGAAGAAAAAACTACTCTTAAGATTTTAAAAAAAAAAAAAGCAGTAATATCTCTTGGTGGAGGTGCGTTTATTAATAAAAAAATTAGAGAGGAAATTTTAAAAAATCACTATTCTTTTTGGTTAGACTGGAATTTTAAAACATTAATAAAGAGAATTCAAAAAAACACAAAAAGACCCATTGCTTTTAAGTCTTCACATAGTGAATTAGTAAATTTAATAAAAAAAAGATCATTAGTATATTCTAAATCGAAATATAAAATTAATTGTGAACAATTGTCTAAAAATGAGATAGTAAATAAAGTTATAAACATATATGAAAATAAAGAGACTGCTAGTTAACGCGAATCATGAAAAATACCCAATATTTATTGGCTCAGGACTTATCTCAAATTTAAAAAATATTATAAAAAGTCAGTCAATTAATTTTATAAAATGTTTGATTGTTGTTGACAAAAATGTTCCCAAAAAAAAAATTAATATAATCAGAAAAAAACTAAGTAACAAAAAAATTTACTTCCATTATATAAAAGCTAACGAAAAAAATAAAAATCAAAAAACTACGAATAAAATTTTGGATATCTTGCTAGAAAAAAATTTTTCAAGAGAGGATGTTCTGATTGGCGTTGGTGGTGGTATAACTGGTGACATTGCTGGATACGCTGCAAGCCTATTCAAAAGAGGCTTAAAATTTATAAATGTTCCTACTACTCTTTTGGCCCAAGTCGATTCTTCAATAGGTGGTAAAACCGGTGTAAATACAAAACACGGCAAAAATCTGATTGGAAGTTTCTATCAACCTAAATTAGTGGTAACTGATACTGATTTTTTAAATACTCTTCCTAAAAGAGAAATCATATGTGGTTATGGAGAAATTTTAAAACATTCGTTAATCTCTAATAAAAATTTTTTTAAATACTTAGATATAAATCTCAAAAAAATTTTTGAATTTAGATCTCCTTATATTGAGAAAGCTATTTATGAAAGTTGTAAAATAAAAAAAAAAGTGGTCGAAAAGGACGAAAAGGAAAAAAACTTGAGAAAAGTTTTAAATTTTGGTCATACTTTTGCACATGCCTTTGAAGCAAGTTTAAGTTTCTCCAGAAAATTAAATCATGGTGAGGCTGTTATCTTAGGAATGACTACAGCTCTAAATTTCAGTAAATTAAACAATTTTTTAACCTTAAATGATTTCAAGATTATCATTAACCACATAAAAAACTTTGGTTTACCAAATAATATTAAAAAATATTTTTTCTTAAAAGATGTAAATAAGATTATTTCATTTATGACCAATGATAAAAAAAACAATACAAATAAAATAAATTTAATTTTGTTAAAAAAAATTGGCAGCCCTTTAATTGATAAAAAATATAGTAAGGAAAAATTAAAAATATTTTTAAAAAAAGAATTAGCTAATTAGAATTTGAATTGAGTGAATATTATTTTTAAGTTCTTTATCTAAAATTTTGTAAATTTTTTTACTGCTTTGAATTCTGTTCATCTTTAACAATTCTTTTGAACTTATGAAAATCTTTAAGTGAAACTTATTTTTATCATTTCCTTTGTGTCCTACATGTAAAAAAGATTTATCTTCAATATTGATATCCTGTACGGCAATTTCATTTTTAATTTTTTTTTTAACGATTGCAATTAAGTTATTTATATTCATTATGTATTTATTATAGCATGAAAAATATTTGTGATTGGAATAATTGTAAAGAGTTTGGTGAATATAAAGCACCAATTGAAAGAGATAATAGTAAAAAGTATAGATTGTTGTGCTTAAAACATGTCAAAGAATTTAACAAAAATTGGAATTATTTTTCTGGCATGAATGATAATCAGATAATAAATTTTTTAAAATCAGATATGACTTGGCACAAGCCTACTCAGAGCTTTAGCTCTTCAGACAATTTTTTTAAAGTGCTATGGAATAATACATTAAAAGATGAACTTGATAGCGAGAAAATTAGAAGTAATTTTAATCATATGCGTCAATTTAAATTTGACCACAAGGATATAAAAGCTTTTGAAATTCTTGGATTGTCAGCTGGTATGAAATGGATAAAAATACATGAAAAATTCAAAACACTTGTCAAAAAATTTCACCCTGATATGAATTTAGGAAATAAAAAATATGAAGAAAAACTTAAACTAATAACATTAGCATATACACAATTAAAAACCACTTACAGAGAAAAAATTGACACCTAATATTGATACTCAACCAGATATAAAAGTTTCAATCAAACAAACTTTTGGAATAGAATCCGAAATGGAAGTTGAAGCATTTTCAAAAAAAAATGATTACGTACCTGAAATAGATAAAAACTACAAATTCGATAGAGATACAACATTAGCCATAATTTCTGGATTTGCATTTAATAAAAGGGTTTTGGTTCAAGGTTATCATGGTACGGGTAAATCTACTCATATCGAGCAAATTGCTGCAAGATTAAATTGGCCTTGTATTAGAGTAAATCTTGATAGTCATATAAGTAGAATTGATCTAATTGGTAAAGACGCAATTGTTTTAAAAGATAGTAAACAAGTTACTGAATTTAAAGAAGGAATTCTTCCTTGGTCAATACAAAACCCCATTGCTTTAGTCTTTGATGAGTATGATGCTGGTAGACCAGATGTTATGTTTGTCATTCAGAGAGTGCTTGAGTCAGAAGGGAATTTTACACTTCTTGATAAAAATAAAGTTTTAAAACAAAATAAATATTTTAGATTGTTTGCAACTTCTAATACTGTAGGTCTAGGAGATACAAGTGGTCTTTACCATGGCACACAACAAATAAATCAAGGTCAAATGGATAGGTGGAATATTGTAACAACTCTTAACTATTTAAGTTTAGATAAAGAAATGGATATCATATTAGCTAAAAATAAATCTTTAAATAATCCTATAGGAAAAGAGAAAGTTTCAAATATGATAAAAGTTGCATCCTTAACTCGAAAAGGATTTATTGCTGGTGATATAAGTACTGTAATGAGTCCAAGAACAGTACTGCATTGGGCTGAAAATGCAGAAATATTTAAAGATGTAGGATATGCATTTAGAGTCACTTTTCTAAATAAATGTGATGAAATTGAAAAAAATACAATTGCTGAATACTACCAAAGATGTTTCGGAGAAGAACTACCAGAGTCACTAGCAAATATTCAAATTTAAATGAAAAATAACAAAGCTGAAAACTTAAGAGAAAAACTTAAGCAAGCTTTAACTTCAACAGCAAGAGTGATTTCTGATGATATTAGTCTTAAAAATATTAATGAAAAAAATAAAAAAGATTTGAATTTTGTAAATATTGAAAATCTTAACTCAAAAGGAGATTTCATTAAAGCTAGAGCAGAGTCTGACTCGTCTGCATTAAAAAAAAAGTTCTCAAATGATGGAATTTACAGAAAGAATTTACCTTTAAATTCCTCATATAAGTCTCTTTATTCTATCGCAGAAAAAGTAAGGTATGAATGCCTGGGCTCAAAAATGTTGAAAGGTATAGAAAAAAATCTTAAAGAAAATTATGGTCAAATAATCCAGTTAAAAAGAAAAGACCAATTAAATTCAAAAGAAGATGTACCAGTAGTAGAGGCTTTTGAATTATATATGTTAAAGAAATTTCTAAACGTTAAATTAAATACCTTAACCAATAATATGTTGAATTTTTGGGAGAAAGACTTCGATAAAGTGATCAACAAACACATTGAATTTTTAAAGGAAAATTTAGAATATCAAAATGAATATTCTTTAAAGTTTTCAGAAATATTACAAGAAATGGATATTTTTAAAAATGAGGAAAATGAGGAAACCAGAGAAGAAAATCAAGATGATGGTCAAAATAATCCATCCAATGATGATCAAGACAGTAATTCTGATGATTCTAGAGATGAAAATAAAAATGAGCAAACCGAAGCTAGTTTAGACTCTGAATATGACATAGACGAATACAGACTCGATGAGCAGCTAATTGATAATGAGTCTGATGAACACAATAATGAACAAATTATTCAAAAAAAAACAATTAATGATTTAAATAAAGACTATAAAATTTTTACGACCCAGTTTGATGAAATTACAAAGGCAGAAAATTTAGAAAACTCCGATGAAGCTTCAAAATTAAGAAAAACTTTAGATCAGCAGTTAATAAGTTTTCAAGACGTTATCACTAAACTTGCAAACAAACTTCAAAGACAGCTGTTGGCAAAACAAAATAGAGCCTGGGAGTTTGATTTAGAGGAAGGATTATTGGATAGTTCAAAATTACCAAGAATAATAATGGACCCTTATAATTCATTATCTTTTAAAAAAGAAAAAGATTTAGATTTTAAAGACACTGTTGTTACTCTTTTAATAGATAATTCAGGATCTATGAGAGGACGTCCAATTACAATTGCTGCGATTTGCGCTGATATTTTATCAAGAACCTTAGAAAGATGTTCTGTTAAAGTTGAAATATTAGGTTTCACAACTAAAAATTGGAAAGGTGGAAAAAGTAGAGAGTTTTGGAATAAAGAGGGTAAACCAAAAACACCTGGTAGATTAAATGATTTAAGACACATAATTTATAAAGGAGCTGACACACATTGGCGACAATGTAAAAATAATCTTGGTTTAATGTTAAAAGAAGGATTATTAAAAGAAAATATTGATGGAGAAGCAATTTCTTGGGCATTTAATCGATTGAAAAAAAGAAAAGAAGAAAGAAAAATATTAATGGTAATTTCTGATGGTGCACCAGTTGATGACTCAACTCTGTCAGTCAATTCAGGAGATTTTCTAGAAAAACATTTAAAGAAAATTGTAAAATTTATTGAAGAAAAAACTGAAACTGAAATTTTAGCAATTGGGATAGGCCATGATGTATCAAGATACTATAATCGAGCAATAAAGATTACGGATGTCAATGAATTGGGAGATGTCATGATTTCTCAATTGAGTGAACTTTTTAAAAGTAAAAAAAATTTACATTAAAGATTGAACAAATCTTTATTTTTCCATTTTATTATCACTTCAGCTCCACTTCTTGTTTGAGAATTCCAACAATTAACAGTGGCAAAATTTTTTTCTAATAAAGTCTTTCCTATAAATAATCCTAAACCTAATCCACTATTTTTATCAGATGATTTTAAATAAGGTTCTCCTATTTTTGAGAGAATGTCAGTTGGATATCCCTCACCATCATCCTCAATGGTCACAATAGTATTTTCGGTATTTGATTTTAAGTTTATATAAATTTTACTTTTGCAAAATTTATTTGCATTACCTATGAAATTTCTAAGACCATAAACTATTTCAATTGATTTGGTTATTTTTTTTGAGTACGCGTCTTGCTCAAAATTAAAATTAAACTGATTTTTACTAGTTTCTTTGAAAGAAGATATTATCTCTTTAAGATAATCTCTCATAGTCGAATCTTCATCAATAAAATTATCCTCTACATCAGGATTTAGTGATAGCTTTTTTAAAATTTGATTACATCTCTCGACCTGACTTGAGAGTAATTGAATATCCTGAATTACATCTTTTTGATTTTTTAATTGTTTTGTTAATTCTTGCGAAATTATTTTAATTGTCGATAAAGGTGTTCCAAGAGAATGGGCTGCTGCTGCTGCTTGACCTCCTAAAGATAGCATTTCGTGTTCTTTTGCCATGATTTCTTCCATTTTGTTTAAAGCTTCTTTTCTTAATCTTGACTCTCTTCCAAAGATTATTGCAAAATAATTTAAAAATATTAATGCTATAATCAAAGAAATAGGTATTGAATAATAAATATAGTCACTTATGTGAAAGTGGCTAGCTAATGGATATGGTAACTCACTTGCATAAAATGTGAGAAAGACGATTATAATACAAGTTATCAAAACTATAAACAAGTTAGTTTTTAATCCAAGATTAGTTGAAGCAAAAATACTTGGTATAATTAAAAAGATTATAAAAGGATTTTTTGCACCTCCAGTTAAATAAATCAAAACAGTTAATTGAATAATATCAAAAAGTAAAAATAGTAAAGCTAACCTATCTGATAGTTGAGTTTTTTTATAAATAAAGATTAAATATAGATTGCTTAATATCCCAAAAAAAATTGCTAAATTGGCAAGAAAAAAATCAAATTTAAAACCAAAATAAAAATGAACTAAGTAAACAGAGATTAATTGACCAATTATTCCAATCCATCTTAAATTTATATATGTAGACTTTTTAAGAGAATAATACTTTGAGTCCTCAAAGAACTTCATTTCTAAATATCTAAATTTTGAACATTAATTGCGTTTGACACAATAAAATCTTTCCTCAAAGCAACATCACTTCCCATTAATGTATGAATCAAATCTTGATCTTTTTTTAAATTTTTAGAATATTGGACTTGCAACAAGTTTCTTGTCTTAGGATTCAAAGTAGTATTCCAAAGCTCCTCTGGATTCATTTCACCTAATCCTTTAAATCTTTGAATATTCATTTTTGATTTTTCAAATTCTAATTTTTTAAGATAATCTTTTGAATTTTTTTTAAAATTTTTATTGTTTTTGACAATATAACTCTCCAATTCTTTTTCATCTTTAATGTAGATACCTTTTGAACCTTTATTTATTTTGAATAATGGCGGTTGAGCTAAATAAATATGTCCATTTTCAATTAGTTTATTAAATGGACTATTATTAAAAAAAGTGAGAAGTAAGGCTCTGATATGTGATCCATCTACATCAGCATCTGTCATAATTATAATTTTACCATACCTTAAATCTTTTAAATCTATTTCTTGCGCTTTGGGATCTAGGCCAAGTGCATTTATTAAAGTTACAATTTCATTTGATGAAATCATTTTAGATAAAGCCTTAGTTCTTTTATCAGATCCATTTCCATTTTTTCCAATTTTAAAATCTTCAACATATGTATTCAAAATTTTACCCCTCAAAGGTAAGACTGCCTGATTTGATCTATCTCTACCCTGTTTGGCAGAGCCACCAGCAGAGTCCCCCTCAACAATAAATAATTCAGTTCCTTCTTGTTTTCCAATTTGGCAATCAGCTAATTTTCCTGGTAGCCCACTTAATTCAAGTGCACCTTTTCTTCTAACATTTTCTCTTGCTTTTCTTGCAACATCTCGAGCTAATGCCGCTTGGATAATCTTTGCCAAAATAACCTTTGCGATAGACGGATTTTGATCAAACCAAATAGATAATTTTTCATTGATGATTGTTTCTACAATCATTCTAACTTCAGAAGAAACAAGTTTATCTTTGGTTTGTGAGGAAAATTTAGGATCTGGAATTTTAATAGATAACACACAAGTTAAGCCTTCTTTAATATCATCACCAGATATTGTTAATTTATTTTTCTTGAGAAGATTGTGTTCATTAGCATATTTATTTATTACTCTTGTTAAAGCACTTCTAAAACCTAACAAATGAGTACCGCCATCCTTTTGAAAAATATTGTTTGTATAAGGAAAAACTTCCTCTGTATAAGAAAAGTTCCATTTTAATGAACATTCAATTTCCACTTCACTTTTTTTTCCCTCAATAAAAATGGGTTTTCTAAATAAATCATTTCCATTTTTATTTTTTAATTTTTCTCTCTTCTGATCTAAAAACTCTACAAATTCTAGAATGCCTCCATCAAACTTGAACTCAGAAAGTTTTTCTTTTTTTGAAGTTGCATCAATAAATGTTATCTTAATTCCTTTATTAAGAAACGCTAATTCCCTCATACGTTTAGTTAAGATTTTTTCACTAAAACTAACAGACGAGAAAATTTCTTTTGAAGGTTTAAAAGTTATAATTGTTCCGGTTTCTTTTGATTTACCATTAACTTTTAATGGGGCTTTAGACTCACCATTTTCAAATTCAATAAAATGTTTTTTGCCATCTCTATAAATTTCAAGCTTAAGATTTTCTGAAAGTGCATTAACAACTGAGACACCTACCCCATGTAATCCACCAGAAACTTTATATGAATCGTGATCAAATTTACCACCTGCATGCAATTGTGTCATAATAACTTCTGCAGCAGATTTTTTTTCTCCTTTGTGAATATCAACGGGTATGCCCCTGCCATCATCCTTGACTGTAACTGTTCCATTAGAGTTAATTTTAACACAAATATTTTTACAAAAACCTGCTAATGCCTCATCAATTGAATTATCAACAACTTCATAAACCATATGGTGTAAGCCGGTACCATCATCGGTATCACCAATATACATTCCAGGCCTTTTTCTAACTGCCTCTAAACCTTTGAGAACTTTAATAGAGTCTGCTTGATAATTATTTTTGTTTGTCATTTTTTATATTTCGGAAAATAATACTATAACATTTTTTTAATAAATTTGTTCACTTATAATATTTCACTTTAATTTAAATGACTGAATTAAGCCTGAAAATATTGATCTTTTTAATGGCGGAGAGAATGGGATTCGAACCCATGATAGAGTTTCCTCTATACACGCTTTCCAAGCGTGCGCCTTCAACCGCTCGGCCACCTCTCCATATAATAATAGATTTATAATCTAATAGTTATTAAAAACAAAATTGATTATATTAATTACATATGTATTTAATTTCACACCGAGAAAATATTAATAATATTGAAAAGGACAGAGAAAATAGCCCTGATTATATTAATTGGAATAGTTCAAAAGCATTTTATGATTTTAACTCAAAAAATTTAGATGGTGCAATTTTAACTTTTGAGGCAATCCATCCAAAATGGTCTTATGCAAAGTGTAATAAAGAAGGATTTGTAACAGAAGTTGCAGAGAAAAAAGTTATTTCAAAGAATGCAACTGTTGGGGTCTATTATTGGAAACACGGTTCAGATTACGTCAAGTCTGCTGAGGAAATGATTAAAAAGAATATCAGAGTCAATAACAAATTTTATGTCTGTCCAGTTTATAATGAATTTCTAATGAAAAATAATAAAATAAAGATTTATAAAGTAGATAAAATGTGGGGGCTGGGAACTCCTGAAGATTTAAATAACTTTATTAGAAAAATGAAGTTTGAGTAAAATAATTTTTACCATGTTAAACTATAATATTTGAATATTGAAAAAAATAATTCTTTATAATCTCTTTTTTATTGCTTTGCTCATAATTGTAATTGAATTAATTTTTGGGTATTGGTTCAACGAAAATAATTTTGGTATTCATATGAGAAAACATAGAAACCAACATGAAATTTATAAAGTAAAAATTTACGATCAAAATTACAGATTTGTTTATAGAAGAAATTTTTATGGTTTTAGAGGTAAAGAATTTACTAACTTATCAAAAATAAAATATGTTTTTTTAGGTGGAAGCACTGGTAATGAAAGATTTCTCCCAGAAGAACTTACTATTGTGGGAAAATTAAATTCGAAACTAAAAAATAATAATTACAAAAAAATTCATATTTATAATGCCTCTGTTGATGGTAAAACTTTAAGAGGTCACGCTAATGATTTCAAACATTGGTTTACAAAATTAGAGAATTTTAAACCAGAATATTTCATAATTTACACAGGAATAAACGATAGCGTTTTAGGTCAAGATTTAAAATACGATTTAACATTTGGAATAAAAAATTACAGAAAAATTGTAGATTATATATCAAATAATAGTATCTTTATTGAGTTGTTAAATAAAATAATTTGGAAATATTCTAATTCAGTTCAGATTGAATATGAAATCAATAACTCAGACAATATTTATGAAAATAATTTTAACTACATAAATTATGTTAAGGCAAAAAAAATCCATAATGTTTATGAATTAAAGAATAAATATCCAATACTTTACCAAAGATACGGTGAAAGATTAAATAATATTACCAAACAATCTTATAAGTTTAATTCAAAGATAATCTTTATAACTCAAATAAAATATAATGGTTTAGAAGATGAAAAGTTATTTTTGCTTAATGAAATGACAAAAAAATTTTCGAAAAAAAATAATATCAAAGTTATAAAGTTAGATGAAATATATAATGGTGAAATAAATGATTTTTATGACCCTGTTCATACATCAGAGTATGGATCGAATAAAATATCAAATATAATTTTTTCAGAACTTACAAAGATTATCTTTCCTTAAACTTTTTAAACACTAAAAAATTTCTCTTAATATTTTGTTATATTAAATATTTTTTATATTTTTCTTTATTTAAAATAACTTCATCAGGTAATTTCAAAAAATCAAACTTACTATATTTTTCTCCACCCACTAACTCTAATTGGTTTTGTATAATTTTCTTTAAATCAGATTGAGTATATGTATTTAATTTTTCCTCTGTGTACCCAATTGATCGATTTTTAAATTCATTAAATAAAGTTTCCTCATCACCTAAAAATCTAAAATGCCAACCAGCATTCATAATAAAATCTAATTTAGGTTTATCAAAACGCCACCAACCATATTTTTTAGATTTTATATTTCTTATTTTCTGGGCTGTAGTAAAATTTTTTAGATAAAGCATTTTTGTACCACCCCACAAACCATCTCCATAGTCGTATTCAAAACCCATACATCTTAAGTTCAAATGAAAATATAACATGTATTGCTTAAATACAGTGATATTACCTCTAAATTTTGAAAAAAAATTATAATTAGGAATTTCATCTACATCAGAAATTAATAAAATATCATTACTTGATGTCTTCAATTTCTCTAAAGCAAAACCAATCCCATTTCGGGTATGGTAATCATAAATGAAATGATCAATTTTTTTTTTATCTTCAATAGGGGGGTAATCATCAATTATGTGATGGACTATTTTATTTTCAAATTTTTTAAATTCAGACTTATTTTCTTCAAAATAAAGTTTTTTATCTTTTCCTTGGTGCGATTTAGTACCTTCTACCAATACAAATTTATCGACTGAATTATTAAGATAATTTAACCTTAAATCTAATAGTTCAATCTCATTAAAAAAAGGGAAGGTATCAATTATCATTTAAATTTAATTATCTATTTTTCTTTATTTATTTTTAATACGCCGATGAATGCCTCTTGTGGAATTTCAACCCTACCAAATTGTTTTGATCTAGCTTTTCCTTTTTTCTGTTTTTCTAAAAGTTTTCTTTTTCTATCAGTTGCTCCTCCACCATGAATTTTAGTTAAAACATCTTTTTTGAATCCCTTTATTGTCTCTCTTGCAATAACTTTTCCTCCTATTGCGGCTTGGACAGGAATCATAAAATTATGTCTAGGAATTAAATCCTTTAATTTTTCACATACTTCCCGACCTGTTTTTTGAGCAAAATCTTTGTGGATCATCATTGCTAGAGCATCGACTGGTTCACTATTAACCAATATACCAAGTTTTACTAAATCACCCTCTCTGTGCTCAAGTATTTCATAATCAAAACTTGCATATCCACTTGTCATGGATTTAATTCGATCATTAAAATCAAAAACTACCTCATTTAATGGTAGTTCATAAGAAATTACGGCCCTATTACCCGAGTAGCTAAGATTTGTTTGAATTCCTCTTTTATCCTGACACAATTTTATTATAGAGCCCAAATAATTATCTGGAGTAATTATAGTAGCTTTAATCCATGGTTCTTCTATCGATTGAATAAATGTTGGATCAGGTAAACTTGAAGGATTTTGTAAATCTTTAATTTCTCCATTATTAAGTTTTACTTTATAAACAACACCTGGCGTAGTTGTTAACAAGTTAACATCGAACTCCCTCTCTAACCTCTCTGTTATTATTTCAAGGTGCAATAGTCCAAGAAAACCACATCTAAAACCTAAACCTAAAGCCGATGAAGATTCTGCCTCATAAGAAAAGCTAGCATCATTTAGTTGTAACTTTGCCAAGCCATCTTTTAATTTTTGATACTCGGAGCTATCAACAGGAAATAAACCACAAAAAACAACCGGTTTACTTGGTTTAAAACCTGGCAAAGCTTCAACCATTGGTTTTGAAGCATCACAAATTGTATCTCCAACTTTCGTATCTGATAAAACTTTAATTCCAGTGATTATAAATCCAATTTCTCCAGAATTAAGTTCACTTACATCTTTTGGTTTAGGTGTAAATAAACCTACTTTTTCAACAATATAATCTTGATTAGTTGAAAGCATTTTTATTTTCATATTTTTAATAATTTTTCCATTAATAACTCTAATTAAAATTACAACTCCAAGGTAAGTGTCATACCAACTATCTACTAGCAGACACTTTAAATCTTGATTTAAATTACCCTTTGGTCCAGGTAGCTGATTGACTATTTGTTCCAATATGTCATCTATACCTTCACCTGTTTTACCAGAACAAGGAATAGCGTTTTCAGTTTCAATACCAATCACATCCTCTATTTGTTTTTTTGTCCTATCTAAATCTGATGCCGGTAAATCAATTTTATTTAATACAGGTATAATTTCATGATTTATATCCATAGCTTGATACACATTTGCTAATGTCTGCGCTTCTACACCCTGTGTACTATCAACAATAAGTATAGAGCCTTCACAAGCATATAAAGATCTACTTACCTCATAACTAAAGTCTACATGACCAGGTGTATCTATTATGTTCAAAATATATTCTTTACCATTTTTAGATTTGTAATTAAGTTTCACCGTTTGAGCTTTGATAGTTATTCCTCTTTCTCGCTCAATCTCCATTGAATCTAATACTTGAGCTTTCATCTCTCTTTCTGTTAGTCCTCCACATCTGTGAATTATTCTATCTGCTATTGTAGATTTGCCATGATCTATATGCGCGATTATTGCAAAATTTCTTATATGATCAATTGTGTTCATTTTTTTTAAGAACGGATTTTTGCACCAGTTTTATTTTCTACTGTTTCAATAATTAATTTATTAATATTTTCTAAATCATTATCATTTAATGTTTTCTCTGTAGATTGGATCGTAACACTTATTGCTATCGATTTTTGATTCTTTGGAATATTATCGCCCTCATAAACATCAAAAACTCTAATATTGCTTATTAAATTTTGGTCTACACTTGCAATAGCATTAATTAGGTCTTGCGCATTAACATCTTTGTTTATGATAAATGCAAAATCTCTTTCAGACTTTTGATAATCTGAAACATTAAATTTATTTTTTTGATCATTTAAGGTTTTTGCTGATAATTCCAAATTATCTAAAAAAATTTCAAAACCTACTAAAGACTCTGTTTTCATATCAATTTTTTTGGTTATGCTCGGGTGAATTTCTCCAAAATAAGCTGCTACTAAGTCTGTGTCTTTTTTTAAAAATAATCTTCCAGATTTACCAGGATGATAATAATTTGGAGTTTTGTTGTCTATAAAAAATTCTTCTGATTTATACCCTGCCTCAATTAAAGTTTGAACTACATCCTTTTTGACATCAAAGACATCAACATTTCTCTCTTTTTCAATCCAAGAAAATCTTGATTTTTTTCCTGATGACAAACCACATACCACTGTATTTTGTTCGCCAGGCTTAGAACCAGTAAAAGTTGGGCCAATTTCATAAATTGATAAATCCTTAAAACCTCTATCAAGATTTTTATTCATATATATTATCAAGTTTGAGAATATTGAATTTCTCAAAACATCTAATTCTGTACTTATTGGATTTACAATCTTAATTTCTTTCTTAGTGTCTCTGAAATAATTATTGTAATTTGAGTCTGTAAATGACCAAGTGATTGCTTCTAGATAACCTTTTGACGCAATTGATCTCTGTAAAAAATGAAATAATTTTTGGGATTTATTTAAAGTAGACTTCTTTCTTTCCTTGATTGGATCTATAATCCTTATTTTGTTGTAACCACATATTCTTACCAATTCTTCAACAATATCTATTTCTTGCGTAATATCAGGTCTCCACGATGGAACAGTCAATTCAAAAAAATTTTTTTTCTTTTTAAATTTGAAACCAAGATTTTCTAAAATTTTAAAAATTTCATTATTAGAAATTTTAAAACCTGCTATTTTTTCAATTAAATTTATATCAAATTTAATTATTTTTGTTTTATGAGTTTCAATTTTTTGAATATCAAATTTACTGATTTTACCACCACAAATTTCTTTGATTAATATTGCAGCTTTATTTAAGCCATCCTCAATTGATAATGGATCAATTCCTCTTTCAAATCTAAACTTTGCATCAGTATCAAGATTCAATTTTTTTGCCGTAGTCCTTATGGATCCAGGTTTAAAATAAGCTGACTCTAATAATATATTCTTTGTATCTAATTCTGTTCCTGATCTTGTTCCACCAATAATTCCGCCCAGTCCTAAAACACCTTTGTGGTCAGTGATTACACACATTCCGTCTTCCAGCTTGTAATCCTTATTATCTAAAGCAGTAAATTTTTCTCCTGATTTTGAATTTCGAACAATAATACCCTTTTCGATTTTATCAGCATCATAAGCATGTAACGGGCGATTGAGATCGAACATTACATAATTTGTAATATCAACTATTGCAGAAATTGGTTTTTGGCCTATTGAAATCAATTTGTCCTTAAGCCATTGAGGACTTTCAGTATTCTTTACATCAGTAATAAGGCAACTACCAAATATGCTACATCCCTGATTTTTTTCTTTTTTTATTTTTACTTTTAAAGATTGTCTATTATTTGGTTTAATTTTTTTTTTTTTGAAATCAATCAATTTTCCAAAGCCTGAAGCGGCCAGATCTCTTGCAATTCCTCTTATGCCAAGACAATCTGGTCTATTAGGTGTTATAGATAAATCAATCAAATTAGATTTTGATTTTAAAAAATAACTTTTGCCGATATTTTTTTTGTATCCTGATGATAGTTCAATTATACCATCACTCTCGTCAGATAAATTTAATTCAGACTCTGAGCAAAGCATTCCATAAGAAGTAACTCCTCTTATTTTAGCCACAACCAGCTTTGTTTTAGTTTTTGGGATAATTGATCCTGGAGATGCATATACTGTAATTAGTCCCTCCACTGCATTGGCAGCCCCACATACGACTTTTTTAAATTCTTTTTCTCCGACATCAACATCGCAAACTTTTAGTCGATCCGCATTTGGGTGCTTTATTGTTTTAATAATTTTAGCAACTTTAAAAAGTTCTTTATCTGAAGAAAGATTTTGTACTCCTTCTACCTCTAATCCAACATTGGTAAGTTGCTCTAAAAGATTTTTTTCTTTTAAATTTGTTTTTAAATGATCTTTGAGCCAGTCAAACGTAATTTTCATCTACTCAAGCCTCTATAATTTGTTGGTACATCCAAAGGGTCAAATCCGAAATGATTTAACCATCTATAGTCACAATCGAAAAAAGCTCTTAAATCATTAATTCCATACTTTAACATAGCCAACCTATCAATGCCCATCCCAAATGCGTATCCTTGAAACTTTATTGGATCTACCTTAACATTTCTTAAAACATTTGGATGCACCATCCCACACCCCAAAATCTCAAGCCATTTATCTCCTTCACCAATTACTATTTTGCCATCCTTCATCTCGTATCCTATGTCAACTTCAGCAGACGGCTCTGTGAAAGGAAAATGACTTGGTCTAAATCTCATTTTAATTTTATCTAATTCAAAAAATTCCTTAATAAAATAATTTAGACATCCTTTTAAATGTCCCATATTAATATCTTTGTCTATATGAAGACCTTCAACCTGGTGAAACATAGGTGCGTGTGTTTGATCGCTATCAGACCTATATGTTCTGCCAGGAGCTATTATTTTAAACGGTGGTTTGTCTTTTAACATTGTTCTAATTTGAACTGGAGAAGTATGAGTACGTAATAATCTTTTTTTTTTTTCATCAAGATAAAATGTATCGTGCATATCTCTAGCTGGATGATTTTCTGGAGTATTGAGTGCAGTAAAATTATTATATTCACTCTCAACATCTGGACCTTCTTCAACGCTAAAACCAATTTCTGAAAAAATTGAGGATATTTCATCTATTGTTTGTGACACAGGATGAATTTTGCCTCTTACAAATGGTCTCTCAGGCAGAGTAATATCAATTTTTTCTTTTTGTAACTTTTCTCTAATTTCCTCGTTTTCAATTTCTTTTATTTTCAAATTAATTAAATCTTGTAATTCATCTTTAATAATATTCAGTTCAGAGGCAAATTTTTTTCTCTCAGTTTCTGCAATGGTTCCTATCTTTTTGAATTGCAATGAAATTAATCCATTCTTACCAAATAAATCAGATTTAATTTGATTTACCTCTGACAAGTTTAATTTACTTTTCAGTTTCGAAAGAAGTTCATCTTTTATTTTTTTAAGATCTGACATTTTTACAGATTATTTCTTCAGTGAAATAAAACAATAGTGAAGATTAATTTAGTGCAGATTGTGCTTTTTGAACAATAGTTTTAAAGGCTTCTGGACTATCATAAGCTATCTCAGCAAGTATTTTTCTATCAATTTTAATTCCACATTTATTTAGGCCATTAATAAATTTGGAATAAGTTAATCCTTCAGCTCTTACACCTGCATTAATTCTTTGTATCCATAAAGATTTAAAATCTCTTTTTTTATTTCTTCTGTCTCTGTAAGCATATTGCATTGCCTTTTCCATGGCTTGTTTTGCGACCCTAATAGTATTTTTTCTTCGACCCCACTGACCTTTAACAGCTTTTAAAACTTTTTTATGTTTTGCTCTACTTGTAACACCTCTTTTTACTCTAGCCATTTTAACCTCTTAAACTATAAGGCATATACGACTTAACAATTTTTCCATCTTGTTTTGACATTGTGGTAGTGCCTCTTAATTTTCTTATTTGTGAATTAGTTCTCTTAATCATTCCATGTCTTTTGCCAGCCTGGGCCATGATAACTTTTCCTCTGGCTGATATCTTAAACCTTTTTTTTGCTGAGCTTTTGGTTTTTAATTTCGGCATAATTGAGCGAGGTTATACATACAAAGAAATAAATTTACAACCTATATTAAGGCTTATAAAGGCTGGATTACCATAATCATTTGTTTACCATCAAACTTTGGATGTAATTCTATTTTGCCAATATCTTTCATATCCTCTTTAATTTTAGCCATAAGTTCATTTCCAAGGTGGGAGTGTTGAAGTTCTCTACCTTTAAATCTTATTGTAAATTTTACTTTATCACCTTTAGCAATAAATTTTTTTGCATTTTTTACTTTGAATTCATAATCATGGGTCTCTGTAACAGGTCGCATCTTTATTTCTTTCAATGAGACTATTTTTTGCTTTTTCTTTGCAAGGTTTGCTTTTTTTTGCGCATCATATTTAAACTTTCCCATATCCATAATTTTACAAACAGGTGGATTAGCATTGGGAGATATTTCTATAAGATCTAATCCCTCTCTCTTAGCGATTGTAATTGCCTCATTTGTATTCAAAATACCTAAATTATTTCCATCATTTGCAATAACCTGAACTTCGGGTGATGAAATTCTATTATTAAATCTCGGGCCACGATCTTTAGTTCTTTTTTGGAAATAATTTTGTTTGATGTCTGCCACTAAATTTTAAGATACTTTGTTTAGTGCAGAAAAATTTTTTAAAAATAAATCTAGTTTCATATTTTCTTGTTTATTAGAATTTAATCTTCTAATGGTTACACTCTTACTGTCAACTTCTTTTTTACCACAAATTAGTAGAATTGGTATTTTTGCTAAAGAATGTTCTCTTATTTTATAATTTAGATTATGTTTTTTTAAGTCAACAATTGAACTTATGCCTGCATCTTTTATTTTTTTAGTCACTTCTTTTGCATAGTTCTCAAAGTCTTCTGAAATAGGTATTACAACAGTTTGTAAAGGAGAAATCCAAAATGGGAATTTGCCAGCATAATTTTCAATTAATATTCCAATAAATCTCTCAAGCGAACCAAACATTGCTCTATGTAACATGACTGGCACTTTTTTTGCTCCATCCTTATCCACATAGGAAGCATCTAATCTCCCTGGTAAATTTAAATCGACTTGCACTGTCCCACATTGCCAATCTCTACCAATTGCGTCTCTTAAAACAAATTCAATTTTAGGTCCATAGAAAGCACCTTCCCCTTTATTGATGCTATATTCAAGTTTGGTAGCTTTTACTGCTTCCAATAAAGAGGCCTCTGCTTTATCCCAAACGTGATCTTCACCGACTCTTATCTCGGGTCTGTCTGCGTATTTCAAAATAACATTTTCAAATCCTAAATCTTTATAAATATCTAAAATTAAATTTGTTACATTTAAACATTCGCTTGTAATTTGATCCTCTGAGCAGAAAATATGCGCATCATCTTGAGTAAAAGCTCTCACTCTTAAGAGGCCATGTAGTGCACCTGAAGGTTCATATCTATGGACTTTTCCGAATTCTGTAATTCTTAATGGTAAATCTCTGTAACTTTTGAGACCTTGATTAAAAACTTGAATATGACCTGGACAATTCATTGGTTTGATAGCGAAAACTTTTTCATCAGGTGTTTGAGATGTGTACATGTTTTCCCCATATTTTTCCCAGTGACCGGATTTTTCCCAAAGTAATCTGTCTAATACCTCTGGAGTATTTACTTCTTTATATCCTGCTTTATCTTGTTTGGCTCTTAAATAACTAATAAGTTTTTGAAAAAGTGCCCAACCTTTTTCATGCCAAAAAACAGAGCCAGGACTTTCCTCTCTAAAATGAAATAAATCCATTTCTTTACCCAATTTTCTATGATCTCTTTTCTCAGCCTCTTCAATTCTTCTTAAATAATCATCTAAGTCTTTTTTAGTTGCCCAACCAGTTCCATAAATTCTTTGAAGCATTTCATTATTAGAGTCCCCACGCCAATATGCTCCTGATACTTTAGTAAGTTTAAAAGCTTTACCAATTTTACCAGAAGATAACAAATGTGGCCCTCGACATAAATCATGCCAAGTATCACCGTGATGGTAAATTGAAAGCTCCTCACTTTCAGGAATACTTTTGATGATTTCTGCCTTATAATTTTCTCCAATCTTTTTGAAATGCTTAATTGCTTTATCTCTATCCCAAACTTCTCTTCTTGTTTTTACGTCTTTGTCAATTATTTCTGACATTCTTTTCTCAATTTTTTTAAGATCTTCATCAGTAAATGGATCTTTTCTTGCAAAATCATAATAAAATCCATTTTCTATCACTGGTCCAATGGTAACTTGGGTTCCAGGATATAGTTCTTGAACAGCCATAGCCATAATGTGAGCAGCATCATGTCTAATGACTTCTAGTCCCTCTGGATCTTTTGCGGTAAAAATTTTTACTAAAGAGTCTTCTTTAATCAAAAAGTATAAATCTTTGAGCTCACCATTTACACTCATTATCAAGGCTTCTTTATAAAGAGATTTACTTATTTTTTCTGCAATTTCTAAACCTGTAACCTCTTTTGGAAACTTAAGATTATTTCCATCTGGTAATTTTATTGTAAGCATTTAATTAACTAATTTTTTATATTCTGAATAAGTAGAAAAGCACATTTTTTCAACATTAAATTTTTTTACAATGTTTTTTCTACCTTCAATACCCATAGTTTTCAATAAGCTTTCGTCCATAGTCAAAGCTTGGATTATTTTTTTACTTAAAGATTTTGGATCTCCAGACTCAAACAATAAACCTGTCTTTTCATTAATCACAGTTTCATTTGATCCACCGATATTACTAGCAATTATGAGCTTTTCCATTGATTGGGCTTCTACTGCAACTCGTCCAAATGCCTCCGGTTCAATTGATGCTGAAACAATTATATCAGAAACTTTATAAGCCAGAGCCATATTTTTACAAGAGTCAATAAATTTTATTTGGTTAGAAATTTTGAATTGTTCACAAAGATGATGTAACTTTTTTCTATACGCATCTCGTCCTTGATCATTACCCAAGACTACCGCGTAAAATGCTTCGTAACCTAATTCAATGTTAACCAAATTTATGGCTTCAATAAATAGTTCCTGACCTTTCCAGGATGTTAATCTACCAGGTAACAAAATAATTTTTTTATTTTCTAATATACCCCATTCGTTCAATAATTTTTTTTCATCCTTTTCTAACATTGTGCTGGAGTCAAAATAATCAACATTTACACCTCTAAATATTACAAGTAATTTTTTTTTTACATCAATGAGATCTGAATATTTTTCTTTAATGTGGGAAAAAATAAAATTAGATCCAGCTATAACAAGGTCTGATCTAACCATAACCGAATTATAAAATTTTTTGATTTTTCCATTGAAATTATATGTACCATGGAAAGTTGTTACAAATTTTCTTCCCGTTAATTTAGTTGCAACTAAGCAAGACCAAGCTGGTGCTCTACTTCGAGCGTGAACTATGGATATATTGTAAAATAAAATAATAAAAACTAAAATTATTGAGTTTAATAAAATTAAAAAAGGATTTTTGCTATGGACAGGTAATCTAATCAATTTTACTTTTTTCCTATCTATAAATTTTGTTAGCTCACCACCACTTGTAACTATGAAAGATTTGCAGTTATTTTCTGGAAGATAATGAGCAATATCATAACAACCGGTTTCAGCTCCCCCGTAGCCTAGTTTGGGGATAACTTGTAAAACTTTTAAATTAAATGACATCAGAATTAATTATATAATAATCGAAATAACTAATAAACTTTTATGACTAAGTTTAAATACTTAAAACTAACAAAAACTAAAAGAATAAGATATTTGACGAATTTTAAGAAGAAAAACACTTATCTTGTTTTTCTTCATGGTTTTAAATCAGACCTAGAAGGTCAAAAACCTAAAACTTTTTTAAGATTTGCAAAGAAAAATAATTTGGGTTTTTTGGCTTTAGAATATTCTGGCCATGGAAAATCATCAGGAAAATTTATTGATGGGAATATAACCAAATGGACAAATGAAACTTCTCAACTAATTAGAAAAATTGTCAAAAAAAATAACATAATATTAATTGGGTCAAGCATGGGTTCTTGGATTTCATTAAATCAATTTAAATATTTTAAGAAACAAATCGTTGGTTTTTTAGGAATTGGGTCAGCACCCGAATTTCTAGAACACTTAATGTGGAGAAAATTTACAAAAAAAATTAAATCGGAAATTATTAAAAATGGCATATATTCTCTTAAATATGGTGACTACACTTATCCAATTACTTTTCAATTATTAAATGATGGAAAAAAGAACAAAGTTTTAAACAAAAAAATAAATCATAATGTAAATGTTACAATGGTTCATGGGAGTAAAGATGAGTCTGTTCCCGTAATTTACTCAAAAAAAATTTTGAAAATGTTTAAATCGAAAAAAAAGAAATTAGTAATTTTAAAAAACGGTGATCATAGTTTGTCTTCACCTAAATGGCTTAAAATATTGAAAAGAGAATTAAAATTAATGATTAACTAACTTTTTGTATTTTTGTTTTTGTAGAAATTGGATTTTTAAGCTTATCTATCATTTCTTTTGGACAAACTTGTACAAAATTCTTTAACTCGTTGTCAAAATCATCAATTATTTTTTTTGACAAATTAGATCCAGTTTCATTACTGTGTTCGAGTACTAATTCTTTTAAAAATTTTGACCAATATTCGGTCTCTACATTTTGCCATACGACTGAGTCAGGGTTTACTTTTTTTTCAAATTCTTTTGATTTATCATAAATAAAAGCCATACCCCCTGTCATGCCAGCTGCAAAATTATCACCAACATCTCCAAGAATCACTGCCGTTCCACCTGTCATATATTCACAACCATTTGAGTCACAACCTTCGACAACAGTTATTGCACCAGAATTTCTTACTGCAAATCTATCGCCAGCTTGACCGGCTGCAAAGAGTTTACCTGAAGTTGCACCATAAAGAACTGTGTTACCAATAATAGTATTCTCATTTGAAATTAAATTACTTTCATCAGGAAGTTTTATTGAAATGGTAGCTCCTGATAAACCTTTACCAACGTAATCATTTGCATCACCTTTTAAATTAAGCTTAAGTCCTTTTGCCGTAAATGCCCCAAAAGATTGTCCAGCTGAACCTTTAAAATCAAGAATTAAAAAATTTTCCTCTAATTTTTCATAACCATATTTTTTATACAAGTGATGTGAAATTCTAGTACCTACAGCTCTATTAGTATTTTGAATTAAAAACTCATTATTTATTTCCTCAGAATTATCTAAAGCCTTTTCTATTTGAGGCCAAATCTCTTGATCCAGCGTATCTGGAACTACGTTAATTTCCGATATCTCACAGTACCTCTTGTTATTACCAGGGTCTGCTTGTACAAATAGTGGATTAAGATCTAAATCATCTAGATTAGGCGAGGCTTTACTAACTTGCATCAATAAATCTGTTCGACCGATAACTTCATTTAAAGATTTAAAACCAAGTGAAGCTAAAATTTCTCTTACCTCTGTAGCGATAAACGTAAATAAATTTACTACTTTATCAGGAGTTCCAGTAAATTTTTCTCTTAGTTTTTCATCTTGTGTACATACTCCTACAGGACAAGTATTTGAATGACATTGCCTTACCATAATGCAACCCATCGCCACTAAAGCAGTAGTTGCTACACCATATTCCTCTGCACCCATCATAGCTGCAATAACAACGTCTCTTCCCGTTTTAATGCCTCCATCAGTTCTTAAGGTAACTTTGTGTCTTAGATTATTTAATGTCAAAACTTGATTTGCCTCTGTAAGTCCCATCTCCCAAGGAATGCCTACATATTTTACACTCGTTTGTGGTGTAGCTCCAGTTCCTCCATTATGTCCTGAAATTAAAATTATATCAGCTTTAGCTTTTGCCACTCCAGCTGCAATGGTACCTACGCCTGATGACGCAACTAATTTAACTCCAATTCGTGCCTTTGGGTTAATTTGTTTTAAATCATAAATAAGCTGAGCTAAATCCTCAATTGAATAAATATCATGATGTGGAGGTGGAGAAATTAATGTTACGCCTGGCGTTGAATGTCTGAGCTTAGCAATTTCATCTGTTACTTTAAATCCTGGTAATTGACCACCCTCACCAGGTTTTGCACCTTGAGCAATTTTAATCTCAATTTCATTGCAATTGTTTAAATAATTTATAGTTACACCAAATCTTGCCGATGCGATTTGCTTCACTCTCGAATTCGCACTATCACCAGAGTCCATGATTTTGAATCTATTTGAATCTTCACCACCTTCTCCGCTGCAGGATGCACCTTTAATCCTATTCATCCCAATAGCCAAAGTTTCATGTGCCTCCTTAGATAATGCTCCATGAGACATACTTCCACTACCGAATCTCTTTAATATTTTTTCTATCGGTTCAACCTCAGAAATTTGAATAGATGGGCCTAATTTTTTTTTTCTGAAATCAATCAAATCCCTCAAATTAATTGGTGGCAAGTTATATATTCCCTCAGCATATTTTTTATATGCTAAATAAGAATTTGAACCCACTGCACTCTGTAATAAATGGATTAATCTGCCTTGATATTGATGTGTTTCTCCATTCTTTCTGTATCTATAAATACCACCAATAGGCAAAACCGTATCAGTGCTCTCAAATGCTTCTTTATGTATTGCACGTATTTTTTTTTCAATTCCTGACAATCCAATACCAGAAATTTTTGAGGTAACTCCTGGAAAATAATCATCAACTATTGATCTACTTAGACCAACAGTCTCAAAATTACATCCACCCCTATAAGAACTTAAAACAGAGATACCCATTTTTGACATGATTTTTAACAATCCTGCATTCACTGATTTGACATACCTTTCGACACATTCATCAAAACTATACTGACCAAATAACTTTTTCTCATGTCTTTGGTATAAACTATCAAAAGCTATATATGGATTAACTGTAGTTGCTCCAACTCCTATCAATGTTGCAAAAGAGTGCGTGTCTAACGCCTCACCAGATTGAACATTGATTGAAACATATCCTCTCAATTTTTTATCAATTAAAAAAGTATTAATCGCTCCAACGCATAACAACATCGGCATAGGCATTCTCTTATTTGAAATATCTTTGTCACTTAAAATTAATTGTGTCACACCCTGTCTAACAGCAATTTCTGACTCTTTTTGGATCCTTTTAATAGAGTCAAATAAATTTTGATCATTCGAAAAAGTACAATCTATAGAAACTGAGTTTTTGCCAAAAAAATTAATAAATTTATTAAATTGTGAATTTGATAAAACTGGGCTATTCAAAACATAAATATTTTCTTTCGTTAAAGTATCAAAATCTAAAATATTCCCAAGATTACCAAATCTAGTTTTCAAACTCATAACTTTATTTTCTCTTAGAGAGTCAATCGGTGGGTTAGTCACTTGACTAAAGTTTTGTCTAAAAAAATGATAAAGTGGTCTGTATTTATCTGATAAAACTGCTAAAGGTGTATCATCACCCATAGAACCCGTTGCCTCTTTAGCATCTTCTGCCATTGGATGTAAAATTAACTCTAAGTCTTCTAAGCTTATTCCAAAAGTGTGTTGTCGTCTCCTTAGATCTTCACCATCAAAATTATGTTTCTCATTAGAAATGAATAATTTTTCATCTAAATCTATTATCTGAGAATTAAAATGTTTATATTCTTTCGCTAAATAGTCTTTAATTTGGTTATTCGTAAATAATTTACCTTTTTCAATTCTAACACCAATTATCTCACCAGGACCTAGTCTACCTTTTGATAAAATTCTTTTTTCATTTAATTCAATCATTCCAGTTTCAGATCCAGCAAAGAGAAACTTATCTTTTGTGATTGCGTATCTTAAGGGTCTTAAACCATTACGGTCATTTGCTGCAATAACCCATTCATTATCTGTTGCAGCAATTGCAGCAGGACCATCCCAAGGTTCCATAGTGCTATTTAAAAAATTAAACAGTTGTTGATGGTTTTTTGGTAGAGTTTTATTTCTTTTTGACCAAGCATCAGGTATCATCATTAATTTTGCTAAAGGAGCGGGTTGACCTGATTTATTTAATAACTCAAAAACATTATCTAGGGCTGCAGAGTCTGAAACTCCTTTTTGTATAACAGGCTTTAAATTTTCAATATTTTCAAAAAAAGGACTACTCATCTCCTGTTCATGAACTCTCATCCAGTTTTTGTTTCCTTTATAGGTATTAATTTCACCATTATGGGCGACTGCTCTAAACGGTTGAGCCAAACTCCAGCTCGGAGCGGTATTGGTTGAGAATCTCTGATGAAAAATTGCAAATCTTGAAATAAATCTCTCATCCTTTAAATCCAAGAAAAAATCTGAAATAGCCTCAGCTAAAAACATGCCTTTATAGATAATTGATTTAGCGCTTATTGAACAAATATAAAAATTATTTAATGATAAATTGAATGCTTTATTCTCAATTTTTTTTCTTGTTTCATAAATTTTTCTTTCAAGATCTTTATCAATTAAATTTTTATTATTTGCTTTGAAAAGCACTTGAATTATCTCTGGCATAGTTTGAAGAGCCTTTTCTCCTAAAACTTTCGGATTTACAGGCACCTGCCTCCAACCATAAATACTAAAATTGTTTTTGGTTAATTCACTTTCTACAATTGTTTTACAGCTTTCCTGTGAAGCATAATCATTCCTAGGTAAAAAAATCATCCCAACACAAATATCAGAACCATCGTGTGTGTGACCTGTAACTTCTATTTTTTCAACAAAAAAATCTTTAGGTATTTCTAAATGTATGCCTGCCCCATCACCCGTTTTTCCATCAGCATCAACGGCTCCTCGATGCCAAACAGCTTTTAAAGCTTCAATTCCATATTCTACAACTTCTCTTGATTTTTTTCCCTCTGTCGATGCAATTAACCCTACTCCACATGCATCATGTTCCATTTCTTTAGAATAAACATTATTTTTTGTAAGTAATTCTAAATTTTTTTTATAAGTACTCATTATGCGACTTTTGAATTTTTTAATTCTATATTTTCAAGATAAGACTTGATTGACAACGCAGCATCCCTTCCATCTTTTATTGCCCATACCACTAAAGATGCACCTCTTACAATATCTCCAGCAGCAAAAACACCTTTGATATTTGTCTCCATGGTATCAAAATCAGCTTTTATTGTTCCCCATTTTGTAACTTGTAACTCTTGCGCTTCAAATAATAATGGCAAGTTTTCAGGATCAAATCCTAAAGCTTTTATTACCATATCTGCTTTAATTTCAAATTCAGATCCTTGTTTAACTTCTGGTCTTCTTCTACCTGAGTCATCTGGATCTCCAAGTTGGATTTGATCTACAATTAATTTTTCGATTTTATTTTTTCCTATAAATTCTTTTGGACTACACAACCAAACAAATTCAACACCTTCCTCTTCTGCGTTAGCTACTTCTCTTGAAGATCCAGGCATATTATCTTTATCTCTTCTATATAAGCATTTAACCGAGTTAGCTTTTTGTCTTACTGAGGTTCGAACACAATCCATTGCTGTGTCCCCACCTCCAATAACTACAACATCTTTACCTTCAGCATTCAATATACCTTTATCAAATAAATCAACTTTGTCTCCCAATCCTTTTTTATTTGATGCGGTTAAAAACTCCATAGCAGGAAAAATATTATCTAAGTCATTCCCTGGTAGATTAATCTCTCTTGGTTTATAAACCCCGGTAGCAATTAAAATTGCATCATGTCTTTTTCTCAGTTGCTCTAAAGTTGCATCCTTACCAACTTCAAAATTTTGTTCAAATTTAATTCCACCATCTTTCAACAATTTGGTTCTTCTCTCTACTACATGTTTTTCTAATTTAAAATTTGGTATACCATAAATTAACAAGCCACCTGCTCTGTCATATCTATCATAAATAGTTATTTGATATCCATTTTTCCTAAGTTGTTCAGCAGCTGCAAGTCCAGCAGGTCCAGCACCAATTATTCCAACACTTTGATCTTTTTCATGTTTAACTGAAATTGGTTTTACCCATCCATTCTCCCAAGCACTATCTGTAATATATTTTTCGACTGATCCAATTGTAACAGTACCGTGGCCTGACTGTTCAATAACGCAGTTACCCTCACACAATCTGTCTTGCGGGCATATTCTACCACAAACTTCGGGCATATTATTTGTGCTTTGAGATAATTCATAAGCTTCCCTCAATCTGCCTTCAGCAGTCAATTTGAGCCAGTCTGGAATATTGTTACTTAACGGACAATGGACTTGGCAAAAGGGAACACCACATTGAGAGCATCTACTTGACTGCTCTTGTGCTTTTTGAGTTATAAATTCATCATAGATTTCATTAAAATCATCTTTTCTATTATCTACTTCTCTTTTAGGTGGAGTTTGTTGACCTATTTTGACGAATTTTAGCATTTTATCAGTCATATTTTTTTTAAATTTATGGAAAGATATACATTGTTTTTATTAGTAAAAGAAATATATAGGTCAGGTACTTTGACCTAAATATAAGAATATTTAGCTTAAAACCTACTAAATCTAATTTTTGCATATCTAATATGATTAAATCGAATTGTTTAAATTGAATATTTTTTAAGTTACGACACTCATATGTTTCGAGATTTTATAGAAATTTTAATTCTTTCTTCAGTTCAAGGAATCTCTGAATTTTTACCCATAAGCTCATCAGCTCATTTAATATTGGTATCAAATTTTTACGATTTAGAGACAAGTTCTTTGTTGATAGATATAAGTTTACATTTAGGCTCGTTAATTGCGGTAATTTTTTTTTTTAGAAAAGAACTATTTGATCTAAGAAATAATAATAGATTATTAAGTTTAATAATTATTGGCTCTTTGCCTTTAATACTATTCGGATATATTTTATACACTACTGAATTTATTAATCTTTTAAGAAACACAAAAGTAATTGCATCAACAACATTGTTTTTTGGATTTATACTTTTTTTTGCTGATCAAAGAAAAACTGATCGATCTATCTCATCACATTTGAATATTAAATCAGTTTTATTAATAGGTTTATTTCAAATTCTAGCATTAATACCAGGAGTTAGTAGAGCTGGAATAACAATTACCGCAGCAAGATTTTTAAACTTTAATAGAATTGACTCTAGTAAAATTTCTTTTTTATTATCTATACCTGCTTTGTCAGGGGCAAGCTTTCTAGGTTTAAGAGAGGCTTTTGAACAATCAGTAGAAATAAATCATTTATTGTTAATCGCCACTTTCTTATCATTTATGTTTTCATTTTTTACAATTAAATATTTTCTTAAATTTATAAATAAAATTTCCTTCAATATATTTGTAGCATACCGAATTATTCTTGGCTTAATTTTATTTTTAATAATATATACTTAAGTTGTTTTTTTAATCAATGGAACTAATTGTGATAATAGGACCCCACTTAATATGAGAAAACAACCAAGTAGATTATTAATTCCTAATATTTGATTTAAAAGAAACCAAGCGGCAATCGTTGCAAATACACCTTCTAAGGAAAAAATTATTGCTGCTGGTGCTGGCGTTATATTTCTTTGGGCATAAATTTGTAAAACAAATGCAAAACCACCTGATAAAATTCCAGCGTATAAAATTGAGTCTATTTCATTCAAAATATTTTCAATTACAAATTCCTCAGAAAATAAACCTATAATAAATGAAAATAGAGCAACTAGTAGAGTTTGAATTGCGCCAATCGTTAATGGTAAATTGTACTTTTTAATAATCATACCAGTAAAAATGATATGTGTACTCCAAAATAAAGCTCCCAATATCACAAGAGTATCACCTAGTCTTACAGTTGCATCTTGAAAATTTGTTAATAAATACCCACCAATCAAACATAAAATTACTGATGGCCATACACTCCAGTGTAAAAAATCTTTTTTAAAGATGAAAATAATTATTGGGACCATTGGCACATAAAAAATCGTAAAAAAAGCAGCATTTGCTACATCGGTGTAAAGTAACGCAACCTGTTGTAATGCTGAGCCTAGAAATAATGACACTCCAATTAAAAGGGACAGAATAATGAATGTTTTCGTATCAAATCTAAATTCCTTTTTGAGTTTTTTTGCTTCAAACAATAATGCTAAAGGAATAATTGCTAAAAAACCTACAAAAAATCTTACAGAGTTAAAAGTGAATGGACCAATGTCATCCATACCTGTATCCTGTGCTATGAATGTAGTCCCCCAAATGAAAGTGCACAGTAATGCACTAAATAATGATAGAGTTTTTGACATATTTTTTATACAGCTAATTTGTAAGCAAAATTTTTTCCAAGATTATCTTTCAAATCGTTGTTAAATCGAGCAGCTTCAGCTCCATCAATTATTCTATGATCATATGATAAAGATAAAGGTAGAATTGTTCGTGTTAAAAACTTTCCATCAATAAAAATTTGTTTTTTTTGAGATTTACCAACTCCTAAGATTGCGACTTCAGGATAATTAATAATAGGTGTAAAAAAAGAACCACCAATGCCTCCTAGACTCGTTATTGTCATGGAACCACCAAATAATTCTTTTTTATCAATTTTAAGATTTCTGCATTGATCACTTAATTTTTTGAGTTCAGTACTTATTAAAGTTATGTTCTTGTTATCAGCATTTCTTAGTTTTGGTACCATAAGCCCATGCTTCGTATCCACAGCTATTCCAATGTGATAATACTTTTTTAGAGTCATTGTTCCTTTATCAATTTCATCAATAGATGAATTAAAATTTGGGAATTTTTTAAGTGATGCAGTTAAAGCTTTGACAATAAAAGCTAAAGGAGTAATTTTTTTTTTTTCTCCAGTGTAAATATCTGTAAGAGAAGTTCTAAACTCCTCTAATTCAGTTATGTCTGCTTCATCATGATTGGTCACATGAGGAATATTGGACCAAGAATTCATTAGATATTTAGATGAAAGTCTTTTTACTCTTGGAATATCTTTTATTTCCGTTTTTCCAAATTCAGAGTGAGGATACTCTAGCTTTATCATTTCGTCTTTTTTGAATTCTTTTTCAATATTTCTCTCAGGAGTTTTTGCAACAAATGACTTAACATCACTTTCAGTTACTCTTCCTAATCTTTCACTACCTTCAACTTTACTAATATCAACACCAAGTTCTCTAGCAAATTTTCTGACTTTTGGTGAGGCTGAAGTTTTTTTTGAAAAATCTTTTACGATAATATTTTTTGGTCTAACTTCTTTTTCAATTTCTATTTTGTTTTCTTTGATGTTTTCTTTTTTAGTTGATTGTATTTCTTTAGTTTCTAAATTGTTGTCTTTTAATTCAATTTCTAAAATCTTACTACCCTCAGAAACCTTATCCCCAACTTTTAAGTTTAATTCTGTAACTAATCCATCATACAATGAGGGAATTTCAACACTCGATTTATCGCTTTCAATTGTGATTAAAGGATCATTTTTTTTAATCTCTTGACCTTTTTTAATTAAAATTTCAATAACCTCTACATCTTTGAACTCACCAATATTTGGAACTTTTATGTCTTTTTTTGGCATTCTATAGTTTTGTTGGCATAGGTTTATCAGTATCAATCTTATACTTTTTAATTGCTTCTTTAGCATATTTTGATGCAATAAGCTGTTCCTTAGCTAAAATACTTAACCCATATGTTGTGATGTGTTCCTTATCAACCTCAAAAAATTTTCTTAACTCTTTTCTTGTATCACTTCGTCCAAATCCATCTGTTCCTAATGAATAAAAACTTTTATTTACATAAGGTCTTATCTGATCAGAGTTCATTCTCATATAATCAGAGGCTGCTAAAATTGGTCCCTCAGAATTACCCAAACAATTTTCTACATAGCTTTTTTTAGGTTCTTTATCAGGGTTTAGAAGATTATATCTCTCTACTTCAAGACCGTCCCTTCTTAATTCATTAAAGCTTGTTACACTCCAAATCTCACTATCGATTTGATACTCATTTTGTAATATTTCTGCACCAGCTATCATCTCTCTTAATATTGTACCAGATCCAAGAAACTGAATTTTAGTTTTTTTATACTTATTAAACTCCTTTATTTTGTACATTCCTTTTAAAATACCATCCTCACATGATTTATCTTTAGGCATTTCTGGATGAGGATAATTTTCATTCATGGTTGTAATATAATAGAAAATATTCTCTTTTTTCTCATGCATTCTTCTTAAACCTTCTCGAAATATAACTGCAAGCTCATAGTGAAATGTTGGATCATATGATCTGCAATTAGGAATAGTCGAAGCCATTATGTGGCTATGACCATCTTGATGTTGTAAACCTTCTCCAGCAAGAGTTGTTCTTCCAGCAGTAGCTCCAATCAAAAATCCTCTGGACTGACTATCTGCACCTGCCCAAGCAAAATCTCCTATTCTCTGAAAACCAAACATTGAGTAGAAAAGATAAATTGGGATCATTTCTATGTCATGATTTGTATATGAAGTTCCTGCAGCTATCCACGATGACATTGCTCCAGCTTCATTAATTCCTTCTTCTAAAACTTGACCGCTCTTTTCCTCTTTATACGAACTTAGTTGAGCCGAGTCCTCTGGCTCATATTTTTGACCTTCATGTGCATAAATTCCAATCTTTTGAAAAAATCCTTCCATCCCAAATGTTCTAGCTTCGTCAGGAATGATTGGGACCAGCCTAGGTGAAACATTTTTATCTCTTAAAAGATTTGTCAACATTCTGACTAATGCCATTGTGGTCGACATTTCTTTTTCACCTGTAGAAACTTTCATATTATCAAAAATATCTTTTGGAGGTGCTTTAATAGGTTTTGCGTAAGTAGTTCTCTCAGGAATAAAGCCACCCAACTGAAGTCTTCTTTCTTTGATGTATTTTATTTCAGGTGAGTTTTGATCTGGCTTATAATATTCAATATTTCTGACCTGCTGATCTGTTAATGGGACATCAAATCTATCTCTATAATACATTAAATCGTCAACATCTAATTTTTTAGTCTGATGAGTCGTATTTACACTTTCACCGCTTTTACCCATGCCATAACCCTTTATAGTCTTAGCAATTACTACAGTTGGACTACCGACATTTTTAGATGCTTTATCATATGCTGCAAAAACTTTATGGGGATCATGTCCACCTCTATTTAATCTCCAAATATCTTTGTCAGAAAGACTTGAGACTAGTTCCGAAGTTTGTGGATATTTTCCAAAAAATTTTTCTCTAACATAAGCTCCATCTCTTGCTTTCATTGCTTGATATTCTCCATCAACTGTTTCATTCATTGTCTTAATAAGATGACCTGTTTTGTCATTAGCTAACAATGAATCCCAATAAGAGCCCCAAATTACTTTAATAACATTCCATCCTGCCCCCCTAAAAATTCCCTCTAATTCTTGTATAATTTTCCCATTACCTCGCACTGGACCGTCTAATCTTTGAAGGTTACAATTTATAACAAATATTAGATTATCTAAATTTTCCCTAGCTGCTAAACCAATTGCTCCTAAAGACTCTGGCTCATCCATTTCGCCATCACCTAAAAATGACCAAACTTTTCTACCCTCATCCTTAATTAGACCTCTATTAATCAAGTATTTCATATATCTTGCTTGATAAATCGCTAACATTGGTCCTAAACCCATAGAGACTGTTGGAAATTGCCAAAAGTTTGGCATTAACCAAGGATGTGGATATGAAGATAAACCGCCAGGCTTAACTTCCTGTCTAAAACTATCCAATTGTTTTTCATTAAGTCTTCCTTCAAGGAATGCTCTAGCATACATACCAGGTGCACTATGACCTTGAAAATAAATAAGATCTCCACCAAATTTATTATTTTTAGCTCTCCAAAAATGATTCATTCCGACATCATATAAAGTTGCTGCAGATGCAAAAGTTCCAATATGACCTCCGAGTTCAGGAAATTTTTTATTTGCTCTTACTACCATTGCAGCAGCATTCCATCTAATTAATGACCTAATCCTTCTTTCTATATTCTGATCACCATTTGATTTCTTCTCCTCACTCACAGGAATCGTATTTATATAAGGGGTATTTTGCGTGTATGGAATATTGGCGCCTTCCATATAAGCTTTATTAATTAATTCCTTGATCAAATAGTGAGCTCTCTGATTACCATCTTTTTCAATAACATCTGATAGAGACTCTATCCATTCACGTGTCTCTAAAGGATCGATATCACCCTCATTTACAACTTCAATTTTGCTAGGTTTTTCTTTCTCTAATTCCGGAATTTGCTTTTCTTGTTCTTTATTTTTCTTTAAAGAGTTTTCCGCCTCTAAAATTAAATTTTCAGTATTTTTTGGAACCTCTTCTAATTTAGGCAATTTTTCGCTAGGGCTTGATATATTGAGAAGCAAATCTCCTTTTGAAACTTTATCACCAACTTTTACCTCAATGTTTTCAACTTTCCCTGAAAAAGTTGATGGAATTTCAACACTTGATTTATCACTTTCAATGGTGACCACAGGATCATTTATTTTAATCTCTTGACCTTCTGCAACAAGTAATTCAATTACCTCAACATTTTCAAAATCGCCAATATCAGGAACTAATAATTTTTCAGTCATTTTTATGTTTTATACACTATAAAAATATAGTTAATTGCAAATTTTAACACATTCTGTCCTATTTTATGACAATCTTTTACTCTTAAATGCAAGAATGATTAAAAAGTTATTGAAATTTCTTATTCATTCTAATGATAATACACACATAGATGCTAAAATGTGGATACAAAAAATATTACTAGAAGGGAAGTACGGAAAGAGAAATTTCTAAATTTTTTCAATACATAAGGCTATACCCATTCCACCTCCAATACAGAGAGTCGCACAACCCTTACTTTTTTTTTGTCTCTTCATTTCATGTACTAAAGTTACAAGTATTCTTGCTCCTGATGCACCAATAGGATGACCAAGCGCGATTGCACCACCATTTACATTAACTTTATGTGGGTCAACACCCAACTCACGGATTACAGCTATACTTTGAGCTGCAAAAGCTTCATTAATTTCAAATAAGTCAATCTCATCTAAATTCCATCCAGCTTTATTAATAGCCTTACGAACAGCTTCTATTGGCCCTAGACCCATTAAAGTTGGATCTACTCCAACTGATGCCCATGACACTATTTTTGCAAGCGGATTGATAGATTTTTTTTCTGCTTCTTTAATAGTAGTTAAAAATAAAGCTGCAGCCCCATCATTTATACCAGAAGAATTTCCAGGTGTGACTGTTCCATTTTCTTTAAAAACTGTTTTAAGTTTTTCTAGATCAGAAATTTTTAGACCTATTCGTGGATGCTCATCTAAATTTAGCATGTTATTTCCTTGATTAATCTTAACTAACTCATCGTCAAATTTGCTATTTTTAATTGCTTCTTCTGTTTTTTTTTGAGAATTTAGAGCAAACTCATCTTGTTCCTTTTTAGATATTTCAAATTTTTTTGCAATATTTTCTGCTGTAACTCCCATGTGATAATTATTAAAAGCATCCATTAATCCATCATTAATCATTGTATCTGTTAGTTTATCTTCTGAAATTTTTCTTTCATCTCTAAAAAAAATTGAATGTGGTGCTATTGACATATTCTCTTGTCCCCCAGAAATAACATTTAATGACTCACCTAATTTGATTGATTGATATCCTGATATTACTGCTCTTAATCCGGACCCACAAACTTGATTAATTATATGGGCTGGTTTTGAAACTGGTATTCCAGCATTTATTGCAGCTTGTCTAGCAGGGTTCTGTCCAGCCCCAGCAGTCAATACTTGGCCCATAATTACTTCATCCACCTCATCTGGACTAAATTTAGTCAATCTTAAAGCTTCTTTGATCACTAAAGATCCTAGCTGATCTGATCTCATTTCTTTTAATGAACCTCTATAAGATCCTATTGGTGTCCTAACAGCACTAGCAATCACCACTTCTTTTGATTTATCTGTCATTAATTTTTAAATTTATCTTATAATTAAAATATACTAAAAATTAATATATTGTATTTAAATAAAATTATAAATGCGCCTGTAGCTCAACTGGATAGAGCGCTTGGCTACGGACCAGGAGGTTCTGGGTTCGACTCCTAGCAGGCGCACCAAAAAATATAAATGTTTGATTGGCTCCTTAAATCTTCCTTGCAAATGTCTGTAATTTATTTTTTCGTAATAATCTTTATTATTTTATTAATTTTAACTTTTATATTATAAAAATTCTATGACAGATAAATTTGAGCAAATTAGTCTAAAAACAGGATTTATGAAACATAATGGTGGAGTCTTATTTAGACAAATTTCTGAAAATCATTATGAGTTTAAATCAACAATAACAAAAAACCATCTAAATTCAGCTGGTATCACTCACGGTGGTTACCTTGCGGCTTTAATTGATGCTGGCTCTGGTTCAGCAGCTCACAGATCAGCTAAACCTTCACCATGTGTAACAATTTCATTAGATTTAAAATTTATTGGTACATCTAAAGTTGGAGATGAAATTATAGGTCATGTTAGAATTTTAAAAAAAACCAAAACACTTGTGTTTTTATTTTGTGAGCTTAAGTGTAACGATGAAATAATTACTACCGCAAACGGTATTTGGAAAATTCTAAAGAATAAACCCATTAATATCTAGTATGTATTTGGCTAATAAGTTTAAGATGAAATACACCTGAAGAATAAATATTAATTGTTATATAAATTTTATATATGTGCTAAAATAAATCTGTTTATTTTTTAAATGAGAACTTTTTAACTTCCGATTCGGTCTTGTTTTAGTCTATTTTTGTTCTTTAGTACTAACAATATCTGGTAGGGTAAGAAAAAAGCATACCAAACATAGAATGTCTAAAAATAAAATATCTGCAATTCTTGGTCCAACTAATACTGGAAAAACCCATCTTGCAATAGAGACAATGTTGTCTTTTGAAAGTGGTATGATTGGTTTTCCTTTAAGACTATTAGCTCGTGAGGTCTACGACAAAGTACTAAAAAGGCTAAATACAGACAGTGTAGCATTAATAACCGGCGAGGAAAAAATTATTCCGTCGAATGCTAAATATTTCCTATGTACTGTTGAGTCTATGCCAATTGATAAACGATTAGATTTTGTTGCTGTTGATGAAATTCAAATGTGCTCGGATCATGAAAGAGGTCATATTTTTACGGATAGACTTTTGAATATGAGGGGTGAAAAATTAACAATGTTTATGGGTTCAAATACAATTAGGAATATTGTTGCCAAACTAGACGACGATGTTGAATTTATAAATAGAAATCGTTTGTCAAAACTCTCTTATTCTGGCCACAAGAAAATTTCAAGAATAGATCGAAAAACTGCTATAATTGCATTTTCTGCGGAAGAAGTATACGCAATAGCTGAACTTATCAGAAGACAGAAAGGGGGAGCCTCAATCGTAATGGGGTCTCTCAGTCCAAAGACTAGAAATGCTCAAGTTGAATTATATCAATCTGGCGATGTTGATTTTTTAGTAGCAACAGATGCAATTGGGATGGGTATAAATATGGATCTCAATCACGTGTATTTTTCGAATTTAAAAAAATTTGATGGAAAAAAATTAAGACGATTAAACTTATCCGAAATTGGTCAAATTGCTGGTAGAGCAGGAAGATATATGAATGATGGAAGTTTTGGTATAACTGGTCAATGTGGAATAATTAGTCCTGAGAATGTTGAATTACTCGAAAACCATAAATTTGAGGAGATTAGCTGTTTATTTTGGAGAAATTCAAATTTGAATTTTAATAACTCCACTTCATTAATAAAATCACTAGATGAAAAACCCCACAAAGACTGGTTGAGAAAAATATACGAATGTGAAGATGAAAAAGCCTTAAAGTTTTTTTTAAAAGACAAAAACTTTGAAAATATCGTATTCAATCAAGAAAAATTAAGACTTTTGTGGGAATGTTGTCAAATACCAGATTTTGTTAAAAAAACATACGGTAATCATTATGAGGTAATTAGAAACGTATTCAAATATTTAAACAGTAAAAAAGGCAAAATCCCTAACGATTATTTGCGATTACAGCTGATGAAACTTGATAAATTAGATGGAAATGTAGATTCTTTGTCAAATAGAATTGCAAATGTAAGAACTTGGTCATATGTTTCAAATAAAAATAATTGGGTAGAAGATCATAACTATTGGATAGAAAAAACTAAGTTATTAGAGGACAGACTTTCAGACAGATTGCATGAGGAACTTACAAAAACTTTTATTGATAAACGTGCAAGTATTCTTGCAAGAGGTTTAAAGCAAGATATGGAATTTGACACAAAAATTTTAGAAAATAATGATGTAATAATCGACAGTCAGTTTATCGGTAAAATAAATGGTCTCAAACTAGAATTAGATTTAAAAAAAGGAGCCTTAGAAACTGACATTAAATCTTTGAAAAAAGCCGCCAGACAATCTGTTGGCCCTGAACTCGAAAAAAGAGTAAAAATTATAATTGATACTGGTCTTGTTGAACTTAGGGATGATTCTAAAATTTATTGGAATAACTCAGCGATCGTAAGGTTAACTGCTGGTAAAGATTATTTAAATCCTAATTTAGAATTAATAGTTGACGATATTTTAGATCAAGATCAAAAACTAAAATTATCAGATTTTATTAGTAAATGGTTAAAAAACAAAATTAGTTCAGTTTTAAAAAGTCTAATTGATTTAAAGAATATCAAAGAAAAAAATCCATCAACAAAAGCTTTAGCATATCAACTTTATGAAAATAACGGTGTAATTAAAAGAGAACAAGTTTCAGAATATTTAGAAAAGTTAGATCAAAATGAGAGAAAAACTTTACGCAACATAGGAGTGAAATTTGGAAGGTATCACGTGTTTTTGTATAAATTAATAAAACCTGATGCTGTTTCCTTAAGGACACTATTATGGAAAAATTATCACCAAAAATATTTCAATTTAAGACCTCCAACATTCGGTTTGAACTTTTTAAATGATAAGAATTTTAAAAATAAAAATTTCATGCTGTTATGTGGATTTGAAAAATTTGACACCTTTTTTGTTAGAATTGATATTCTCGAGAGATTGTTTATTCAAATATTAAATTCGGATAATAAAGAGAAAAAAAAGATGATCAAAATGGTCCCAGAGATGATTAATCTACTAGGCTGTAGTAAAGAAAATTTTAAAAAGTTAATTAGTATGATGAATTATAAAATTTTTGAAAAAAATAACGAACTTTTTTTTAAATATAATCCCCCTAAGAAGAACAAAAAGATTTTTTTAAAAAAACCTAATAAAGAAAGCCCCTTTATGGTTCTTAAAAATCTTAATTTAAATTGATTGATGTTTTTTAAAAAAAAAGAAAAAATAGAAATTAATAGTAATTTAATTGAAATATGTGCTCTTTTAATTCATGCAGCAAAAATTGATGAACACTTCTCTGAAAAAGAAGAGAAAATTATTAAACAAACAATGCTAAAAATTGGAGTAAAAGAAGACCATTTAGACAAGTTATTTCACGAAGCGATAAAAATTGAGGATAACTCTAATCAAATTCTTAATTTTACAAAAGAGGTCAAAAATATGAATGAACAAAATAAAATTCAAATTATTGAAGCATTGTGGAGAATTATTTATTCTAATAAAGAGGCGGATATCTACGAAACAAGTTTAATGAGAAGGCTTGGAGGATTATTGTATGTAGACAATAAAGTAATGGGAGACATTAAAGAAAAGATAAAAAGTGAGAATTTATAATGACATACTTAGTTAATGATAAATGTATTAAATGTAAACTTACTGATTGTGTTGATGTTTGCCCGGTTGATTGCTTTTATGAAGGTAAAAATATGCTTGTAATTAAACCCGATGAGTGTATAGATTGTGGCGTTTGTGAACCTGAATGTCCAGTGGATGCAATTCAAGCAGATACAGAGCCAGGGAGCGACAAATGGTTAGAGATCAACAAAAAATATTCTGAAATCTGGCCGAATATAAGCGAAAAAAAAGATCCACCTTCGGATCATGAAAAATATAAAGATGAGCAAGATAAGTTTGAAAAATATTTTAAAGAGAACATTTAAAAATAAATCCAAAAAAACAAAAAAGGTGACTAAAGCAAAAGTTACCAAAAGTATAAAAAAACCAGTCAAAAAGATTAAAAAATTAGTAAAACCAAAATCTAAAAAAATTATTCAAAAAAAACAAAATAAAAGTAATCAAAAAAATATAGAGTTAAAACAAGACAACTTAAGAATTTCCAAGGGGACAGAAATCAAACCTGAGATAAAAAAGGTAAATAAACAAGCGACTGAAAAAAGAGAGTATAAAATAAAAGATTATGTTGTTTATCCTAAACATGGTGTTGGACAAATATCTGAATTTAAAAAAATTAGTATTGGCGGAATTGATGTTGAAACATATGTAATTAAATTTGAGAAAGATAAAGCTAATGGCATGGTTCCAGTCAATAAACAATCTCACCTTCGTCCATTAGCTACAATCAACCAAGTTAACAAATGTATTTCGATTTTGAAAAGTAAACCCAAAATTAAAAGATCAATGTGGAGTAGGAGAGCACAAGAATATGAGGCTAAAATTTCCTCAGGTAAAATTTATGAATTAGCAGAAGTGGTAAGAGATCTGAATAAAGGAGACGATTTAATGGTCGACCAATCCTACAGTGAAAGACAACTTTTTGAAAAAGCTTATGAAAGGATTTTATCTGAATTTAAAATAATATTGAATGTATCTTTGGAAGATACCCAAAAAAAAATGGATAAAGCATTAAAAAGAAACTTAGATGGCCAAAATAAACAAGAGACTACAGCAATTAAAAGTTCAGCACCTGAAATACAAGATGAAGAGCCAATTTCAGAAAGCGACAATGACGAACCTGTTGAAGACTAAAAAAAAACGCCTCTCACACATAACGTTATGAGAAGCGTTTTTAATAAAGAATACTAAGTTATTATCTTCTTCTTCTTTTCTTAGCTTTTTTCTTAGCTTTTTTCTTAGCCTTCTTTGCTTTTTTTCTTCTTTTAGCCATCTTTAGCTCCCTTTTTAGTTAAACGAATCAAAATTGATTCGTAATTACTTATTTTTATTTTTTTATACACGTTATGTCAATTCTTTAATTGAAGTTAAAATTTTTAAAGAAAAAGAATTTAATAAAAAAAAATTTTCAAATTTTAATGTATAAAAAAGTTAATGTTTATGCGCTTAATAATCAAATATTTTACTTTAATTAATAAAGTTTTTCTAAATCTTCTTTATATTTTTCTAAAATTTTTTTTCTTTTTAATTTTAAAGTTGGTGTTAACATTCCATTTTCAATTGTAAATTCTTCATTTATTAATTTATATTTTTTTATTTTTTCTATTAAAGACAAAGTTTTATTTAAATCTTCCAAATAAATTTCAATTTCTTTATTATTTTCATTGCTTTCACTCACGATCAATGCAACCAGATATGTTTTTTTGTCTCCGTATACAAAGCTCTGTTTAATTTTTTCATTTAAACATAATAAATTTTCAATTTTAGAAGGTGAAATATTGTCTCCACCAAGATTTACAATTATTTCTTTTTTTCTATCTGTTATTTTTAAATTTCCCTCTTTTGTAATTTCACCTATATCTCCTGTGTGTAGCCAGCCGTTTTTAATAACTTCATCAGTTTCTTTCTTTTTATTCCAGTAACCTAGCATAATGTTTTCCCCTTTAACTAGGATCTCACCATCTTCAGCAATTTTTACTTGGTTTGTCTTGAAAGGGGGCCCCACTGTTTCAATCTTAATTTTTCCAGGAATATTACAACTAACAACAGGAGAGGCTTCAGTTAATCCATATCCTTGCAGAGTTGGTAATCCTATAGAATTCAAAAATTCACCAATTTTTTGATCTAAAGCACCCCCTCCAGAAACAAAAGCCTTTAATTTACCCCCAAATTGATTCTTAATTTTTCTTCTTACCAATATTTCACAGAAAAAATTAATAAAACTTTCTCGTAAGCTTAATTTATTTTTATTTAGTTTTTTAATCCCAAGTGAAATAGTAGATGAAATCAGCTTCTTCTTAAAACCTTTTTGTTTTGTGAAATTCATAGAAATTTTACTGTATAAATTTTGATAGAATCTAGGGACTGCTGTCATTATTGTTGGTTTTGCAATTGACATATTAGATAATAATTTTTCCAGACTTTCAGCATAATAAACTTTTGCTCCGAGTGAAATTTGAACAAATTGAACTGCATGTTCATATGAATGAGATAATGGTAACCACGTTAGAAAGACTGGTTTTTCATTTTTAAATAAAGGTACTAAAATATCTAATGCTCCCTCGCAATTGGATAGAATTCCTCCATGACTCAACATTACTCCTTTTGGGTTTCCAGTCGTTCCAGATGTATAGATAATACATGCAAGATCATTTCGTTTTAAATCAGAATTAAAAGGATGTAGAATTTTAAAGTTTTCATCAATCAAATTATTTTGATAATTAGTAAAGATATTATGAAAAAGATCTGCCTCTTCATTAATTCCATCTATTGATATAAGTTTTATGTCTTTAGTAATATATTTCTTGATCTTATCAAATTGTTCTTGATTAGAAACAATACAAACTTTTGGCGAACAGTCTTTAATTATATATTCATAATCTTTATCAGAGTAAGTAGTAAATAAAGGTACTGTTACTCCACCCGCATTCATAATTGATAAATCAGAAACTAACCATTCTGGTCTATTTTCTGAAAGCAATATACATCTATCACCTTTAGAAATTTTTTTTTTTAGATAATTAGATAATATTCTTGTATACCCGTCTATCAATCTCCAAGAATACGAAGTTGGTTTTTTTAATTTAACTAATTCATGATCTTTAGGTTTGAGATTTATTAAAAACGCTGGCTCGTTTAAACTGTATTTTTTTGGAATATTTTCCTCTGATTTTCTAAAAAAAAGTTCTACTAAACTATTTATGTGTTTTAGTTCCATAACATGGTGGGCGAAGAGAGAATCGAACTCTCACTTCTTGCGAAACACGATTTTGAGTCGTGCGCGTCTACCAGTTCCGCCATTCGCCCATAATTGTTTAATAATTTATTAAATAGTATAAGAACTAAAATTATATTAAAACCAAAAAATGTTTAATAATCTTTATAAAAAGTGTTTAGATTTAGCGGCACACAAAAGTTCAAAATATTACTTAGCAATTGTATCTTTTGTTGAAAGTTCTTTTTTTCCAATTCCTCCTGACGTTATGGTCATACCGATGGTGATCTCAAAAAAGAATGATTTTATCAAAATCTTTCTTATAACAACGATTTTTTCTGTTATGGGCGGTATGTTGGGTTATTTAATAGGTGCTTTCTTTTTCGATTTTGGATCACAAATTATGAGTTTTTATGGATATGAAAATAAATTATCTAATATCAAAGAAAATTTAGTTAATAGTGATGGTTTTTATGCCTGGCTAGGTATACTTTTTTTAGCAGGATTTACACCTCTTCCCTATAAAGTTTTTACCATTGCAAGTGGCCTAATAAGTTTTAATTTTTTTATATTCATCTTTATTAGTTTGGTTTCAAGAGGGTTAAGATTTTTTATAGTCTCATACCTCTCTTATAAGTTTGGGAATTTATTTACTGAGTTTATGGAAAAGCACGGGTCAAAATGGTTTACAATAATTGGATTATTAATTGTTATAATTGCCTTTTTTATTTACCTAATTATAAAATTTTATGTTTGATTTAAAAAATGAATTCTATCTAAAAATTATTTTAATTATTAGCTTTACTGCATTAATATTTGCGTATTTCATAGAACATATTTTAGGTCATCAACCATGTAATTTATGTATTATTGAAAGAATTCCTTATTGGATAAGTATAATCTTAATTGCAATAATTTTTATCATAAAGAAAAATCAAAAATTTTTAACTTTGTTGTTAATTCTTACCTTTGTCTTTTCGTTTACAATTTCTATTTACCATTATGGGATTGAGCAAGGTTTTTTTGAGGAGTCAACCGTATGTAGCGCCAGGAATTTTACAGAAAATATAACTAAAGAAGATTTACTTAAAGAGTTAAGTAAAAAAACTATAAGCTGTAAGGATGTGACATTTAGGTTTTTTGGATTTTCACTAACAAGTATTAATGTTGTATTAAGTTTATTATTTATTATAACCCTCATAAAAATTTTTATAAAATATGAAAAAAACAAGTAACAAAGTTGAAGAATTTATAAGAGTTGATCATGCAGGTGAAAGAGGGGCTGTCAAAATTTATGAAGGCCAGCTGCTAGCTCTAAATACAATTGTTAAGAATGAGGATCTAAAAAAGACAATTGAAGACATGAAAGAGCATGAGGTAGAACATTGTCAATTTTTTGAAAATGAAATAAAAAAAAGAAATATCAAACCTACAAAATTTTTACCTTTATGGGACTTAATGGGTATAGGTTTAGGGTTTGGATCAACATTATTAGGAAAAAAAGCAGCGATGTTGTGTACTGCATCAGTTGAAGAAGTGATAGACAAACATTATTTAGATCAAATTAATCAGTTAGGTCCAGAAGAAAAAGAATTAAGAAAAAAAATAACTAAATTTAGACAAGATGAGCTAGATCACAAAGATATAGCCTATGAGGAGGGTGCATCAAAAAAAGGTTTTTACTCAATTATGGACAAAATAATTAAAACAGGTTCAAAAATAGCTATTCGTATTTCAGAAAAAATTTAGAGATTAAGCCTCAAGCTCAACATCCCAATACAAATAATCCATCCAACTTTTATGTAAATAATTTGGAGGAAAATTTTTTCCGTTACGATGTAGATCTTCTGTTGAAGGTTGATAAGGGTACTGACTTAACTTCATCCCTGATGTTTTTAAAAGTTTACCACCTTTTTTAACATTACATTCAGAACAAGCTGTTACAACGTTATCCCAATTAGTTTCTCCCCCTTTAGATCTTGGCAACAAGTGGTCAAAAGTTAGCTCTTCACCACTACCACAATATTGACAAGAAAATTTATCTCTTAAAAAAACGTTAAATCTTGTAAAACTTGGTTTAGTTTGAGGGACAATATAATTTTTTAATGCAATAACGCTTGGTAGCTGCATATTAAAAGATGGACTCCTAATTATTCTGTCATAACTACTTACTATAATAACTCTATCTAAGAATACCGACTTGACAGTATCTTGCCAAGACCACAAGGACAAAGGATAATAGCTTAGCGGTCTGTAATCTGCATTTAAAACTAATGCAGGACATTTTTCTAAGGAAACATTTTGTTCAACAAAATTATTCATAAATAATAGTAGCTTAATTAAAAAATTATTTCAATAATTAGCGGTTATTAAATTTTTTTAAAATATAATTTAATCCTATGCTTGAAGCCTCTACTGGGATATGATGTCCGCAATTTTTTATGAGTTGTGTTTCAACATTAACACCATTCCTAATAAAAAAATCCTTAGCTTCAAGCAAAAAATTAGGTGAAACTATTTCATCTGCGTCACCATGAATCATTAAGATATCTGCATCCACGCTCTTTTTTTTCGTTAAATATTCTTGATTAATTATTTTTCCTGAAAAACCTACTATACAATTATAACTTTGATCAGAGATTAAACCTATGTTTAATGACATCATGCAGCCTTGGCTAAAACCAGATAAACAAATTTTATTATTCTCTAATTTAAATTCATTTTTTATTTCGTTTATAAATTTGTTTAGTTTGGTTTCTGCTTTTTTTGATTCATTTAGAATATATTCTGGGTCATCCTTTGATAAATCAAACCACTGATAACCTGTAGGATTTATTGAACATTTCTCATGACCGTTCGGACAAATAAAAATTGTGTTAGGCAAATGACGTCTCCAGCCTAAAGATAGCGTACTAATATCTTGACCATCACCCCCATACCCATGAAGTAAGATTATTGCATTCTCAATTTTTAAACCCTTCTCAGGTTTTAATATTATTGCATCAAGACAAAATGTCATAGTTTATAATTAATGTTTTTTTATTTTAAAAACACCCTACAATAAGTAAATGATTTCTGGAATAATTTTAAAAGTGCTATCAATATCACTATTAATTGTCGTAGGAATAGTCCTTATACTTGGAATTGGAACTTTGTTTAAAGGAGGAGAGACTAGTAAAAAATACTCAAATAAATTAATGCAGTTGAGAGTAATATTGCAATTTATTGCTATTATCGTATTAGTGGGATTTGCATATTTTTTTAAGAACTAATTATAAAGTTTTAGCCACTCAATAAAATTTTCTTCATTAAAATCTAATGAACCAATAACTCTAGCGAATTCTTTTCCATTTTTATTTAGTAAAATTGAAGTCGGAATTCCTCTTAAAGCAAACTTTTTTGTTAAATTTATATTTTCATCGAAATATAAATTTAAATTTTTAATGTTCATGTCATCAAAAAATTTTTTAGCTTTTTTAATATTTTCCTGTCCAACATTTACAGGAAATATTTTGAGGTTATTCAAATCTTTGTTTGATTTCAATAAATCTAACGATGGCATTTCTTCTTTGCATGGAGCACACCAAGTTGCCCAAAAATTTAGCAATAAAATGTTTCCTTTATAATCACTTAAATTTAGTTGATTATTTTGATCATCTAAGATGATTAAATTTGTGTATTCTTTTAATTCTTTATTAATTATAAGGTTTTTAATATTCGGGGTTTCATTTGCAAACGTATTTGAAATTAAAAATATAAATATTACTAAAAATCTCATATTAAAAAGGTATAAATAATTAGCATGGTAAAAAATAAAAACAATAAGGCAATTTGGAATAGCCGAATAAAAACAAAGACATCTGCTCTCTATAAAAGATATGGGAGCTCAATTATCATTGATAAAAAACTTTTTAAAGAAGATATAATCGGATCTATCGCTCACGTAGAAATGCTTTTTAAACAAAAAATTATTTCTTTTAAAATTAAAAATAAAATTATCTATGGTCTTAATAGAATTGAAAAAGAAATACTAAATAATAAATTTGAATTTAATAAAGAATTTGAGGATATTCATATGAACATAGAAAAAAGACTCACACAATTAATAGGTGACGATGCAGGCTACATTCATACGGCCAGATCAAGAAATGATCAAGTTATTACAGATTTAAAGATGTGGATGAAATCAGCAACTCAAAATATAGACTTAAATTTAAAAAAATTGATTAAAACCAATCTTAAGATTGCAGAAAAAAATATTAAAACTATTATGCCTGGTTTCACTCACCTAAAAAACGCTCAAGCTTTATCTTTAGGTCATTACTTAATGTCTTATGTTGAAATGTTTACTAGGGATAGAAAAAGATTTTTAAATAATTTAGAAAGTCTTAATGAAAACCCTCTGGGTGTATGCGCATTGACTGGAACCTCCTTTAATATAGATAGAAAACTTACGACGACAAAATTAGGTTTTAAAAACCCTACTAACAATTCAGTAGATACAGTATCAGACCGAGATTTTGTTTTAGATTTTTTATATTGTTGTTCAGTATGTGCAATGCATATATCTAGAATAGCTGAGGAATTAATAATTTGGAACTCCGATGGTTTTAACCTGATAAATTTATCAGATAAAGTTGTAACAGGATCTTCCATAATGCCTCAGAAAAAAAATCCAGATATGTTAGAATTTTTGAGAGGAAAGACAGGAGGGATGTACGGCAATTTATTTTCAATGCTAACTGTGCTTAAAGGTTTACCTCTATCTTATTATAAAGATCTTCAAGAAGATAAAGAGATAATCTTTAAAACTAATGATACTTTGAATAGTTGTTTAAAAATTCTTGACGAAATATTGAATAATTTTAGTCCAAATAAAAAAAAAATGTTAGAGTTGGCCAATAATGGGTATATTACTGCAACTGATTTAGCTGACTATATTGTTAAAAATCATTCTAAATCTTTTAGAGAAGCTTATCAAAAAACAGCTGCAATCATAAATATGGCTGAGAAAAGAAAAAAAAAATTATATGAGTTAACATTATATGATTTGAAAAAAATTGAACCGAATTTGACAGAAGATGTTTTAAAAGTATTCGATTTAAAAAATTCTGTAAATTCAAAGAAATCTTATGGAGGAACTGCTTTTGATAATATAAAAAAAATGATAATAAAATATAAGAAACGATTATGATGAAAAAATTTTATCTTTTATTGATAATTTGCCTACTAGTAATGTCTTGTGGAAAAAGAGGAGATCCTACCTATAAAGAACCAAATTCCAAAATACCTTATTATGTTACAAAATATTCATGAAATATGTAAATAAAAATTTTTTTGTAGAGGATATTAAAGCATCTTATTTAGCAAAAAAATTTGGAACTCCGCTTTATTGTTATTCATCAAAAAAGCTAAAAAATAACATAAGTAATTTGAAGAATAATTTTAGAAAAATTGATCCAATTATATGCTTTTCTGTAAAATCAAATCCCAATACATATCTGTTACGGGAAATTAGCAAACAAGGTTTGGGTGCTGATGTTGTTTCAATTGGTGAGCTAATGAAAGCCCTTAAAGCAGGAATAAAGCCAAAAAATATTGTTTTTTCAGGAGTTGGTAAAACTGAAGTTGAAATTGAATACGCCGTTAAAAAAAAAATATTACTTATAAATGCAGAGTCTAAAAATGAAATTTTGCAAATAGAAAAAATTGCTAGAAAGCACAAAACTAGAGTTAATGTAGGAATTAGATTAAATCCAAATACTGATGCAAAGACTTTGAGCCAAATATCAACAGGGAAAAAAGAAAACAAATTTGGGGTTTCCGATAAAGTATTCCTGACACTTGTCAACTATGTGAAAAAATCAAAAAATTTAAAATTGAAGTGTTTAAGTGTTCATATAGGAAGTCAAATCTTAGACTCAAAACCATATGAAAAAATGCTCAAGATACTTGATAAAATTATAAAAAAAACCAAGTTCAATTTTGAATATATTGATTTAGGCGGTGGAATGGGAATTAGTTACAATGATGATAAGAAAACTTTAAATCTAGATAAATATTCCAATAGTATAAAAAAATTTATAAAAAAAAATAAGTCTAAAATCATACTAGAACCTGGTAGATCTATAATTGGTAATACAGGTATTTTAATATCAAAAGTAATTTACAATAAAGAAGGATATAAAAAAAATTTCATAATATTAGACGCAGCCATGAATGATCTTATGCGTCCAGCCTTGTATAATGCAAAACATCAAATTAAACCAGCTATAAAGAATAATAGCTATACAAATAAAGTTTATGAATTTGTTGGTCCAATTTGTGAGAGCACTGATAAATTTGGATCATACAAAAAGTTTCAAAAATTGAAGGAGAATGATTTAATAATTATTTGTGATGTTGGAGCTTATGGGATATCCTTAAGTTCAAATTATAATTTAAGACCCAAACCAGCAGAAATATTAATTAAAAAATCAAAAGCTAGTGTGATCTCAAAAAGACAGAAACTTATTGAAATAATATAAAGTTATCTAAATATGATAAGAAACTTTTTATTTTCATTTTCCTTTTTTTCAGGAATTGTATTTATATCATTAATTTTTTTACCCTCACTTTTGTTGCCACAAAAAATTACTTTGTTTGGTGGGAAACTTATGGGTTATTGGTCTCAATTTTGTCTGAAAATCATTCTGTCAACCAAGATAATTATCAAAGGAAAAGATAATATGATAAGTAACGAAAAGTTCTTCATCGCTTCTTCACATCAATCAATGTTTGAAACTTTTTTTCTTCAAACCATTTTTAATTCACCAGTGTTTATTTTGAAAAATGAACTCATGAGAATTCCTATTTTCGGATGGTATTTAAAAAAAATAGGCTCTATCTCAATAAAACGAGATAAGATTACTAAAGATAATATCAATTTTTTTGAAGATATTTCAGAAACAATTCAAAATTCTAAAAGACCGATAGTTATTTTTCCCCAGGCCACAAGAGTATTACCAGAAGATCGGCCACCCTTTAAAAAAGGAGCATCACGAATTTACGAAAAATTAAATATTCTCTGCCAACCGGTTGCAATCAATTCAGGTTATGTATGGCCTAAAGACGGTATCAAAAAAACTAATAAGGTAATTACTATATCAATACTTAAGCCAATTAGTCCTGGATTACAAAAAGAGGAATTTTTACAAGTCCTCCAAAAAAAAATTTATGACGAACTAGACATAATTTGCTAGCCTTTCATTGGCATTACAATAAAAATACTATCAAAATCACTTGGATCTTTAATTAGTACAGGTGAACCGGTATCATTAAAGTGCAATTCAATTTTCTCACCATCTAACTGAGAGGCTACATCAATCAAATACCTTGAATTGAAACTAATTTCTAGATCATGCTCAAATTTTGTTGCAATAGTCTCATTACCATCTCCACTGTTTGTATTGTTAACAGAAAGATTTAAGGTATCTTTTTTTAGACTAAATTTTACACCATCCTTTTTGTCTAAAGAAACTGATGCAACTCTATCCACTGAATTTAAAAATAATTTTAAATCGATCTCTAATTTTTTTTGATTATTTTTAGGTATCACTTGTATATAATTTGGGAATTTTCCATCAATAAGTTTTGAAATAAGAATGCTATTACTTAGTTCAAATTTTATTTTTGACTTCATATTTGAAATTTTTACTTCACCATCATAGTTATCTAAAATAGCACATAATTGAAAAATAGTTTTTTTTGGTAAAATTATAGGTTCAAAATCAATTTGTTTTTCTAGTCTTATTTTTGAAATTGACATTCTGTGGCTATCGGTTGCTACAGCTGTCAAATATTTTTTTTCATCAACCTCGGTTTGGTGTAAGTATATGCCACTTAAATAATGCCTTGTTTCATCATTTGAAATTGAAAACTTACACTTATTTAATAATTTTAAGAATTTTTTAGATTTAATCGAAAATTCGTTTTGATTAAAATTTTCATCAGTTACAGGAAACTCCGAATGACTTATACAATTAAGGTTGAAAATGGATTTGTCTGACTCAAGATGTAACTTATTCTTGTCATTTAAAGTTAAATTAATTTTTTTTCCAGAAGAAATTTTTCTTACTATGTCATACATTATAGAAGAAGTTGTAGTAGTTTTACCCTCCTCGAACACTTCGATATTGTTAATTTGGTGAATAAAAATAATGTCTAGATCAGTTGCGGTTAAAATTAGTTTTGAATTATTAGCATTCAAAAGAATATTTGATAAGATTGGTAATGTTCCTCTTTTTTCTATAACTCCCTGACAGTAATTTAATGCTTGCTGTAAATCCTGTTGGTTTACACTAAACTTCATTTTCTTTTGTATTATATAATATTTGGTTCTTTAAATTATTTATATTTTCTACCATATCCTTGTCATTCTCTTTTAATCTCTCTATAGTTTTAACTGAATGAATTATAGTTGTATGATCTCTATTTGAAAATTCTCGACCTATTTCTGGTAAAGATTTTGATGTAAGAATTTTAGTGAGATATATGGCGGTTTGTCTAGGTCTTACCAGATACCTTGATCTTCTTGAAGACAACATCTCATTCTTGCTAATTTTGAAAAATTTGCACACCAAAGTCTGTATTAAATCAATAGTAACTTTATTTTCATTAATATTCAGTAAGTCTTTTAAGACTACCTTAGTTTCAGCCAAATTAGGTAATTTATTATAAATTCTTGAGAAAGATATTAAACGGTTAATAGCACCAACTAATTCTCTTATACTGTTAGAAATTTCAAGGCTTATAAAATCTTTAATTTCCTTTGAAATTTCAATCTTATCTGCATAAAGCTTATTTAATTCGTTAATTTTTTTTTCAATTATATTCCTTCTTAATTCTAGATCAGGTTTTTGTATATCAACAACTAATCCTCCAGAGAATCTAGATTTTATTCTTTCTTGAATTCTAGATAATTTATTTGGAGATCTATCTGCAGATACTATAATTTGACTCCCTTTATCAAGTAAAGCATTAAAGGTATGAAAAAATTCCTCCTGCATAGCTTCTTTTCCGTTCATAAATTGGATATCATCTATCAATAATATATCAGTGTTTCGAAAATATTCTTTAAATCTTACCATGTCGTTTGATTTTATTGATTTAATAAATTGATACATAAAACGTTCTGCTGGAATAAACATTACTTTTTTTCTTTTTTTTAATTCAAAACCTATAGAATTTAAAAGATGTGTTTTACCCATTCCAACACCTCCATAAATATACAAAGGATTATATTGGGATAGATTTTCGGTGACTTTTAATGAAGCCTCATACGCAAGCTTATTACTGCTACCAGTTACAAAATTTTCAAATCTTTTATTATGATCAACTCGATTGTATTGTAAAAAAGAGTCCTTTAAAAATGAAATATTTTCATTTTTTTTTAATAAACTTTCACTATTTTTTTGATTTTCTAAATTGATACTATTTTCTACAATTTTAAATTCTATCCTAATTAGATCTTTTTTAAAAATTTTTACGATTTGTAAGATTTGATCCAAATATCTTGATGTTATCCAATCTCTAATAAATCTGGTTGGCACTGATATCAGTATATAGTTATTGAATTCCTCAATAAAATTAATTTTTTTTAACCAACTTTCATAAACTTCCGATCCCAATTTTTTTTTCATATCGTTTTGAATTAATTGCCAATCTAATTTATTTGAAATAGATTTATTTATGTCTGGATTCTTGTAGCTATTTTCCATATTCATGAAGAGAGTTCAGTAAGAGCTATAATAAAAATTTTTGCAAGAAAATATTTTATAAATTCAAAAAAAAATAAAATCTAGGATTGTGTAATACAAACAAGTTTAAAAAAAAAATTAAAATCTAGGATTGTGTGAATTTTTTTAATAGAAATTTTTTCGTATCTTTTTTTATTTATAAATTAGTTAATAAAATTTTTAATTGAATCAAAAGAGTTCGGGTTATTTACTAAATCTAAATATTGTATAACAATTTCTTTTAATTACAGATTTTGTAGATCCTGAGGTTGTATCTCTTAACAACCGTTAATATGGATTAAATAGATGAAATTTTTTTCGTTATTCTGGAAATATTTCTAGAAGCGTTTTGTTTTTTGATTACCCCAGTTTTAGCAATCTTCATCAATTCAGAATTCAACTTAGGTAAGAATTTTAAAGCCTCTGATTTATCTTTTTTCTCCAATAGCACATTCATTTTTTTTATTGCGTTTTTATATCTACTCTTTCTGATTTTGTTTACAGAAGTTTGTTTTGATATTCTTCTTATTCTTTTGATTGCTGATTTTGTATTAGCCATTTGCGCAGGGGTATAGCTTGATAAATACTATCGGTCAATCAAATAATTATTTTATTTTTGGCAGAATGCACAAAAGAATGTTGATCTATTTAAAATATTTTTTTTCTGAATAATACCTTTACAATTTGTTCTTTTACATTTTAGTCCTTCTCTTTGATAAACCTTGAAATTTTTTTGAAATGATCCTTTTTTTCCTGAGAGGTCTTTGAAGTCTCTTATTGATGACCCTCCTCTTTTTATAGCATTTAGTAGCACCAACTTTGTGTTTTTAAAAATTTTTTTACACTCTATTTTATTGATAGATTTTCCCTTTTTAACAGGATTTATCTTGCTTAGATAAAGAATTTCACTAGCGTAAATATTTCCAATTCCTGATATAAAATTCTGATCTAATAGAAAATTTTTAATATTTTTTTTTTTATTTTTTAAATTATTGTAAATATAATCTGTACTAAACTTTGAGTTAAAAGGTTCAGGTCCAAGTTTTTCAAATCTTTTTTTAAAAGACTTTTTATCTTTAATGATTTCAAAAAAACCAAATCTTCTAGGGTCGTTATATACTAATTTAAAATTTTCAAAAAAAATTTCAATGTGATTATGGTTGCTAGGTAATTCTAAAGAATTATAGAAACTTGTATTTGTCAAAATATTTTTTTTATTTTGTTCCAAAATGTGTATTGTGCCACTCATACCAAGATGAATTAATAATATATTCCTACCAGATAAAAAAAGGATTAGATATTTTGAAAATCTATCTACATTTAAAATTTTTTGGTTTTCTAAAAATTTTTTGAAATTTAGAGGTATCTTAACCCTTAAATTTCTATTCCTTACTATTACTTTTTTTATAGTTTTTCTTATAATTTTTTTACTCAGTGATTGTCTTACAATTTCTACTTCTGGTAATTCTGGCATTTCCTACTATATTATTTGTATAATTAAATTTTATGCAACAGTATCTTCAAAATAAAAAAGGACTGGTACAAAATGTCTTTAACCAGGTTTACAATCAATACGACCTAATGAACGATTTAATGTCACTAGGTGTGCATAGAATATGGAAAAAAAACCTTTTAAATATGATGAACCCTTCTACAAACCAAAAGTTAATAGATGTTGCTTGTGGAACAGGAGATATAGCTAAAATTTACTTAAAAAGTGTAGGTAAAAATTCTGAGGTAACTTGTGTCGATCCAAATAAAGGAATGATAAATATTGCTAAAAAAAAATTGGCTAATTATAAAAATCTAAAATGGTATATATCCTCAGCTGAAAGTTTGCCTGTTTCAAGTAATATATTTGATTTTTATACAATTAGTTTTGGATTAAGAAATACAAAAAATATAAAAAAATCCTTGAATGAAGCATACAGAGTTTTAAAACCAGGAGGTCGCTTTTTATGTCTTGAATTTTCAAAAATTCAAAACACTAATTTAAATAATCTTTATAAAAAATATACTAGACTAATACCAGAAATTGGTAAAATTGTTGTTGGAAAAAAAGAGCCTTACCAATATTTGATTAAAAGTATAGAAAATTTTGTTAATCAACATGAGCTCATAGAATTAATGCATGAAAGTAAATTTGATAAATGTGATTATACAAATTTATCTGGTGGTATAGTTTCAATTCATAGTGGTTGGAAAATATAATGATCAAAAAATTAGTAACATTATTTAAACTTGGAAGAAAAATCGCAAAATCAGATATTTTGGATATAACCTCTAAATTTCAAGAACCACCTCTATCAATTAAAATTTTATTTAAAATTTTATCTTTCTCTTTTTCCTCAAAAAACAACAGAGAGGTAACCAATAATGAAGGAGAAAGGTTATCTAAAACGTTAGAATCAATGGGTACAACTTTTATAAAACTAGGTCAATTCTTAGCAACAAGACCAGATATTATTGGAGAAAGTTTATCAAAGGAACTTGAAAATCTTCAAGATAAATTGCCCCCTTTTTCCCAAAATCAAGCCAAAAAAATTATTGAGGCTGATTTGGGAATTAATACCTACAACTCAATTATTGATTTAAGCGAGCCTGTTGCAGCTGCATCTATAGCTCAAGTTCATAAAGCTAAAATAGACGATAATGGAATGATAAAAGATGTTGCCATAAAAATTTTACGGCCTGATATTAAAAAAATTTTCAATGATGAAATTGATGCTATTATGTTATTTGCATTCTTAATTGAGTCTTTAATAAAAAAAACAAAAAGATTGAAACTTGTAGAGGTAGTTTTTTTACTCAAAGAAATTACTAATCTTGAAATGGACCTGAGATTTGAGGCAGCTGCTGCAAATGAATACGCAGAAAACACAAAAAATGATATTGGTTTTAATGTTCCAAAAATTTACTGGAATTATACTAGTGAAAATGTAATGACACTAGACTGGGTAGAGGGTATCTCAATTAGAGAAACTGAAAAGTTAAAAAAAAGGGAAGTAAATACAAAAAAATTAGCAGAAGATATTATTCAAAATTTTCTCAGACATGCTGTTAGGGACGGTTTTTTTCATGCTGATATGCACCAAGGAAATATTTTGATAGACAATGATGGCCATATTGTTCCTATTGATTTTGGAATTATGGGCAGGCTGGATAAAATGAGTAAAAGATTTTTAGCTGAAATACTCTTTGGTTTTATTCAAAGAGACTACAAAAAAGTTGCTGAAGTCCATTTAATTGCAGGTTTAGTGCCAAAAGATGTACCCATAAATGATCTTGCTCAAGCTTTAAGATCTATAGGTGAACCAATTTTTGGTCAAGCAGTTAAAGATATATCTGGTGGAAAATTATTAAAACAACTTTTTGATGTTACAGAAAAATTTAATATGCAAACACAACCACAATTATTAATGTTACAAAAAACAATGGTAGTAGTTGAAGGAGTAGCAAGAAAATTAAATCCTGAAACAAACATTTGGACTACATCTAAACCTATTCTTGAAAACTGGTTGAAAGAGACAAAAAACCCTATGACCACAATTAATGAAACAATTAATAGCACGTCAGAAGTAATAAAAAGATTACCAGAATTTCCAGAAATAATGGATAAAGCTAATCAGGCTCTTACCTTTTTAGCTAGTGGACAAATTCCTCAAAACTCAAATTCTTATAATGCATTGAGTGACAAAAGATCTGAAATGGTGGCTTTCAGAAATCAATCTATAATAGGTTTTTTATTGCTTGTAATTCTTGGTCTTCTAGTATTTTAATTCACAAAATGAAAAATTTAGCTAACAAAAAAATTTTATTTGTAATTTGTGGAGGAATTTCTGCATATAAAAGTTTAGAATTAATAAGATTATTTAGGAAAAATAAAGCCGATATAAAAACAATTTTAACAAAGAGTGCTAAAAAATTTGTAACTCCCTTATCTGTCGCTTCATTATCACAAGGAAAAGTTTACGAAGACTTATTCAATATAGAAAATGAGTTAGAAATGGACCATATTGCTTTATCAAGATGGGCTGATGTAATTATTGTTGCTCCTGTAACTGCAAATACTATTTCAAAACTTGCCACTGGAAACGCTGAAGATTTAGCTTCAACTGTTATCCTAGCATCTAATAAGCAAGTTTACTTGGCTCCTGCAATGAATGTTAGAATGTGGGAGCATCAATCTACTAAAAATAATTTAAAAAATTTAACAAGTTATGGTTATAAAGTTATAGGTCCTATTACCGGTGATATGGCATGTGGAGAGTATGGTGAGGGCAAAATGTCTGAACCACTCGAAATATTTAATGAAATCCAAAATTTTCTTGAAAATAGAAAAGAAAATAAAAAAATGAAAGCTTTGGTTACCGCAGGACCAACAAATGAATATATTGATCCAGTAAGATTTATTTCGAATAAATCAAGTGGTAAGCAAGGTTATGAAATTGCAAAATCTCTGCATAAAAGAGGATTCGACACAACTTTAATATCAGGTCCAACTAATCTTGACTTAGATCAAGAAATTAAACTTATAAAAGTTGAAACAGCTGACGAAATGTTTAAAGCTACTCAAAAAAATTTACCAGCTGATATTGCAGTATTTTCAGCTGCAGTTTCAGATTTTAAGATTAAAGTCAAAAGTAAAGATAAAATAAAAAAAAAAGAAAGCCTAAATATCAAATTAGAAAGAAATGTTGATATCTTAAATTATATTTCAAATCATAATTCAATGAGACCAAAACTAGTTATTGGTTTTGCAGCTGAAACAAAAAATTTAGACTCGAATGCCATGAAAAAACTTAAAAATAAAAATTGTGATTGGGTCGTTGCAAATGATGTGTCTAAAGAAAATATTGGTTTTGATAGTGATTATAACGAGGTTACAATTCATTATAATAATCTTAAAAAGAATAAAGAGACACTTTCATACAAAAAGAAATCTGAAATCTCAGAAGAGATTGTTGATAGAATTGTCACTCACATGAATTAATGGTCAGAGTATTAATTAAAAAACTTGATCCTAAGGTTACTCTTCCATCTTATAAGACTAAAGGAGCTTCGGGTATGGATCTAATGGCTTTTGTGAAGGAAAAAATTGTAATTAAACCACAAACCTCAGCTTTAATTCCAACAGGATTGTCTGTCGCTTTCTCTGAAGAATATGAGATACAAATAAGGCCGCGTTCTGGCTTAGCAGCTAAAAATAATATTAGTGTTTTAAATACTCCTGGAACTATAGATAGTGATTATAGAGGTGAGTTAAAAATTATCATATTTAATCATAGTAATCATGACTTTATTGTTAATAATGATGATAGAGTCGCACAAATGGTTTTAACCCCTATTGCAAAGATGGAATTAGAGGAAGCAAATGAACTGCCCAAGACTTTAAGAGGAGAGGGTGGATTTGGCTCAACAGGTAAATGAGTCAAAATTTAAATAAAAGCCAGGTTGTAAGATACTCAAGACAAATAATCTTAAAGAATATTGGTGTATTAGGTCAAAAAAAAATAATTAAATCTAAAGTTCTTATCATTGGAATAGGTGGTTTAGGTTGTTCTGTTGCAGAATTTCTTACTAGAGCAGGTGTAGGTAACCTTGGGATAATTGACTTCGATAATGTTGATATAACCAATATTCATCGACAAAGCCTTTATGATATAAAAGATATCAAAAAGTCAAAAGTTATAGCGGCAAAAAAAAAATTACGTAAAATTAATTCAAATACAAAAATTAATTGTTACAAAGTTAAACTTAATAAGGGTAATATTAAAAATATAATAAGTAAATATGATTATATCATAGATGGATCAGATAACTTTAAAACTAAATTCTTAGTAAATGATTATTGTAAAAAATCAAAAAAATTTCTTGTTGTAGGAGCTATAAGTAAATTTGATGGACATATCTTTACTTTTAATTTTAAAAGTAAAAACACGCCATGTATAAGATCCTTTTTTCAAGAAAAAGAAATCTCAGATGATATTTTAAATTGTGAGTATGGAGGTGTTTTAGGAACTGTTGCTGGTATAATTGGTACAATTCAAGCTAATGAGATATTAAAAAAAATTTTAAACATTGGTAAAAATTTAAATGGATATATTCTAATACTTGATTTACTAAATCTAAGTTTTAGAAAGGTTAAATTAAAAAAATTTAAAATATCTAAATAATGTTACAAAAAATAATATTATTACTTATTTTAACATTTTTTTATTTATCCAATTCTTTTGCGAATGAAATTTTTCTATCTTTAAAAAAGAGTAAGGTTAATGTCAGATATGGACCCAGCTTAGAATCCCCTATAAAATATGTATATAAGAAAATAAATCTCCCAATAAAACAAATTGATAAAAATGAAAATTTTAGAAGGATTATTGATTTAAAAAATAATAGCGGTTGGATACATGTTTCGCAATTAAAACAGATAAATTCAATTATACCACTTAAGGATAAAATTTTATTTCAAAAACCATCTAATTTTTCAAAACCCCTGGCAAAAATTAAAAAAGGTAGAATATTAATTGTTAAAAGATGTAATGAAAATTGGTGTCAAATTAAAACATCTAAATTTAAAGGATGGATTAAAAACACCAATATTTGGGGAAAAATTAAATAACTTTTAATATCCAGTTATTTTTGTTGCGCGCAAACGTCTCTGATTACTGGTGTATTTGCACAATCACCGCATTTTGTTTTCTGCACAATACAACCATCATCAAGAACTTCAACATCAACTACTTTATCACATTTAGAACAAGTTGAAGAAATTGTAAGCCCGCATTTTTTACAATTATAGTTTTCAATTTGCATATAATTAAAATAATATTATGAAAAACGCTTTCAAGAAAAATCTGTGATAATAATTATCATTAGCACATTTTTTTTGATAATGATAATTATTATCAAGAATTATCTCGAAAAAAAAGAATTATGGTTTGATTAAAAATTTTTTTTAATTTTTCGACTTACTGGCCCACCATTTGTCTAAAATAAAATACCAAACGGAGTTAGCGATTGGTTCAACAATCGCGTCAGTCAATGCAATCATGAAAGAAACGTCGGCAACTAACATTAGAACAGTTATGGCTATTGCAAAGTGTCCGATTGTATAGATTATTGTCCTAAGGATAGAACCTTTATTATTTTGGTAGATATTACCTGCTGCTTTAAATATTCCGCTAGTTATTTCCATTTTGTTCCTTAAAAGGGCTTTCTAGAACGCAAGCTACTAAGTGAATTCTAGCCTGTTCCCCACCATTAAAGAAATTATGATATTTTGTGTTGTTGGTTATCCAAACTTTACCATTAGCAGGGAGATGTTTTGCAACATTCTCGATTACCATCGAGCAACCCTTGTTAGTAATAATTGGTACATGCAGCCTACACTCTGGGTCTTTATGCCAGCTGAGTGTTGACCTTGGCTCTTTTAACAAAAGTCTTACTCTACCCAGTTTAAATCTTTTACTTAACGTGTCATAAACTTCTTTAAAATAAGTATTCTCAAATTCAGGGATTAATTGAGTATATTTAGACTCATCTATATCAACATCTCTACAAACTTCTTTTCCAGTTTCATCTGCTATAGTCCAATATTTACCTCGAATATTATTTCCTTCAATAGAGCTTTTGTCATTTGGAATTTGGTTTAATGATATTGCACCAAAGTGTGTTACTCCAGGAGAGTTAAATTTTTTAGCTTTTAAAATTTTATCTAAATCTTCCCTTAATCTTGTGATATCAAAATTAAGGTCTGGGACCTCATAAAAATCATCGAAGGTTACTGATGGCATAAAATAATCATTTAGTTTTTGTTAATTCAATTTTAAGTCAAATCTGTCCGAATTCATTACTTTAACCCACGCTGCGATAAAATCGTTAATAAATTTATCTCCTGAGTCCTCACATGCGTAAACCTCTGCTAATGCTCTTAATTGAGAATTTGACCCAAAAATCAAATCAACTCTTGTCGCTTTCCATTTAATTTTTTGAGTTTTTCTGTCTTTACCGACAAAAGTCTGCTCTGATTTATCTTCTTCTTTCCAAGTGGTATTCATATCTAGTAAGTTTATGAAATAATCATTTGTCAGATAACCAGGTCTTTTTGTAAAAACACCATGTTCTGAATTGTCATAATTAGTATCTAAAACTCTCATTCCACCTATTAGAGCTGTCATTTCAGGCGCTGTTAAACCCATCAACTGAGCCTTATCTACTAATTTTTCTTCTGCAGAAACATTTGAAGCTCCACCATTCAAGTAATTTCTAAAACCATCTGCTTGTGGTTCTAGAAGGCCAAACGAATTAATATCAGTTTGGTCTTGTCTCGCATCTCCTCTTCCTGCTGAAAATGGAACTTTAACTTTATAACCAGCTTTTTTTGCGGCCATTTCGACTCCAACACCACCTGCTAGTACAATTAAGTCAGCCATTGAAACACTTTTTTTATTACTGTCAAATTTACTTTTGATTTTACTCAAGGCTTTAATCACATTTGATAACTTCTTAGGATTATTAACTTTCCAATTTTTTTGGGGCTCTAACATTATCCTTGCACCATTAGCACCACCTCTTTTGTCTGATCCTCTAAAAGTTGATGCTGACGCCCAAGCAGTTGATACTAAATCTGAAACCGATATTTTTGATTTAGAAATTTTATTTTTCAAATCTTTAATATCTTTTGACTTGAGTTTATATTTTGGTTTATCTATTGGATCTTGCCAAATTAACTGTTCTTTTGGAACTTCACTACCAAGATAACAAACTCTAGGACCCATATCTCTGTGAGTTAATTTAAACCAAGCTCTTGCAAAAGCATCATGAAACTCTTTTGGATTTTGATGAAAATGTTTTGTAATAGGGCCATAACTTGGATCAACTTTCATTGAGATATCAGTTGTTTGCATCATTGGTGGGTGTAGCACACCTTTCTTATGTGCATCAGGAACCATTTTAATTTCTTGACCATTTTTCTTAGGCGTCCATTGGTGAGCACCAGCAGGGCTTTTTGTAAGCTCCCATTCATGTCCATATAAACAATCTAAATAGCCCATGTCCCATCTAATGGGATTTTGAGTCCAGGCGCCCTCAATACCACTGCTTATTGTATCAACACCTTTTCCAGATTTGTAACCACTATTCCATCCAGTAGACTGGTCTTGAAGTTTTGAGGCCTCAGGATCAGGACCCTTAAATGATTCAGATGCTGCACCATGCGATTTTCCAAACGTATGTCCTCCAGCAACTAATGCAGCTGTCTCATAATCATTCATAGCCATTCTGCCAAATGTCTCTCTAATATCATGTGCTGCAAGTTTTGGATCTGGATTAGCATCAGGACCTTGGGGGTTAACATAAATTAAACCCATATGTGAAGCACCTAATGGTTGTTCTAAATCTCTTTTTCCACTATACCTCTCAACACCTAACATTTCTTTTTCCGAGCCCCAATAGATATCATCTTCTGGCTCCCAAATGTCTGTTCTACCAGCTCCAAAACCAAAAGTTTTGAAACCCATTGAGTCTAACGCAACATTACCAACAAGTATAAATAAATCAGCCCATGAAATTTTTCTTCCATACTTCTTTTTGATCGGCCATAAAAGCAATCTAGCTTTATCCAAATTCACATTATCTGGCCAAGAATTAAGAGGAGCAAATCTTTGATTACCTGTTCCAGCTCCACCTCTACCATCACCAGTTCTGTAAGTTCCAGCAGCGTGCCAAGCAAGCCTAATAAAGAGTGGTCCATAATGACCATAATCAGCTGGCCACCACTCTTGTGAGTCAGTCATTAATTTTTTTAAATCTTTTTTCAGTGCTTTATAATTGAGTTTTTTAAACTCTTTAGCGTAACTAAATTTTTTATCCATAGGGTTAGATAAATTTGAGTGCTGACTAAGAATTTTAAGATTTAGGCTATTAGGCCAAAAATCTCTCACCGTTTGTCCCCGCCCTGCAGAAAACTTTGCAGGTGTTCCTGTCCCCGTAAAAGGACATTTGCTCATTTGATTTGCTTTAAAAGATTTATCTTTAAAATTTTCAGTACTCATTATTTTCCTTTAGATTAATTCGTTATAGAGTGTAGTTTATAATGATTCTAAAAAGCTGTCAATTGGTTTAAAATGACGCTAAAGAAAACAAATAATTAGTCTTCTAGCTTAACAAGAACTTCTACAGATTTAATCTTTTTACCGTTTATTTTTTTTAAGATGTTTATTGGGCCTACATCAGAATTTTCTAAATCGATTAACTTTTCATCTTTTAAATCATAAAAATGATGGTGATCGGTAACATTTGTATCAAAATAAGTTTGGTTTGAATTAATCGGGATCTGTTTAAGATATCCTTTTTTTTCAAAAGCATGAACAGTATTATAAATTGTTGCTAATGAAATTTTGTTATTTTTTTGTCTCTTAATTTTCTGATCTAGCTCATTAATCGTGAAATGAAATGTCTTTTCTGTATCAAATAAAACCTCACATATTTGAAGTCTTTGTTTAGTTGGTCGTAATCCAGAATTTCTTAATTTATCGATATATTTCACTATTTAACCGTATTGTTATTTAAAATTATTCTAAACTGAGATTAAATTTATATTATATAATGGTAAAATCAAGTAAATAAGGATACTCAATTCTATGAAAAAAAACTCATACTCCTATGATGAACTTATAAATTGTGGAGAAGGAAAATTATTTGGCCCAGGTAATGCTAAATTACCACTTCCACCAATGCTGATGTTTGATAGAATTACAGAAATTAATGATGACAAAGGAGCATTTAAAAAAGGTTCTTTAAAAGCTGAATTAGATATTAAAAAAAATCTTTGGTTTTTTGATTGTCACTTTAAAGAAGATCCTGTTATGCCTGGCTGTCTTGGTCTTGATGCTATGTGGCAGCTGGTAGGTTTTTTTTTAGGTTGGATTGGAAATCCAGGAAAAGGAAGGGCTTTGGGTGTAGGTACAGTGAAATTTACAGGAGAAGTTTTGCAAAATATAAAATTAGTAAAATATGAAATTGATATGAAAAAAATCATGTCTCCTGGAGGTACTACAGTAGGTCTTGCTAATGGTATGGTTTTAGCCGATGATAAAAAAATTTATTCAGCAGACAATTTAAAAGTAGGATTATTTAAATAATGAAAAGAGTCGTAATTACAGGTTTAGGAGTTGTTTCGTGTTTAGGAAATAACCAAGATGAAGTATACAATTCTCTTTTAAACTCAAAGTCTGGAATATCTTTCAGTCCAGAATATAAAGAACATAATCTTAAAAGTCATATTCACGGTAAACCAAATATAAAACTTGAGGATTTTATTGATAGAAAAACAATAAGGTTTATGGGATCAGGTTCAGCATATAATTATGTTGCAATGAAAGAAGCTATCGAGGACTCTGGGCTTGAGGAGAAAGAGGTAAGCAATTTTAAAACTGGAATAGTAATGGGCTCAGGTGGCCCGTCGATTGAAAATGTGATTTTGGCTGCAGATAAAACTAGAGCTAAAACTCCTAAACTTATGGGACCATTTATTGTTCCAAGAACAATGGCAAGCACTGCTTCGGCAACTTTGGCCGTACCTTTTAAAATAAAAGGGACTAATTATACAATGAGCTCAGCATGTGCAACTAGTGGGCATTGTATAGGAAACTCTATGGAGTTAATTCAAATGGGAAAACAAGATATTGTCTTTGCTGGTGGAAGTGAGGAAATTCATTGGGCCATGACAGCTATGTTTGATGCAATGACTGCTTTGTCCTCAAAATATAATGATACACCTGAAACTGCTTCAAGAGCTTATGATAAAACAAGAGATGGTTTTGTTATTGCTGGTGGGGGTGGAGTATTGGTGCTTGAAGAATATGAGCATGCTAAAGCAAGAGGTGCCAAAATATATGCTGAACTCACTGGATATGGAGCAACTTCAGATGGTTATGACATGGTAGCTCCATCTGGCGAAGGAGCTGTAAGATGTATGAAGATGGCAATGGCAACAGCAAAAAATAAAATTGATTATATTAATACTCATGGAACATCTACTCCTGTTGGAGACATAACAGAACTAAACGCTGTAAAAGAAACTTTTGGTGAACAAATTCCGAAAATTAGCTCAACAAAATCTTTATCAGGTCATCCTTTAGGAGCAGCGTCGGTACACGAGGCGATATATTGTTTAATTATGATGAAAAATAATTTTATTGCTGGTTCAGCTAATATCAAAGAAATGGACGAGGAAGCTAAAAAATTTCCAATTGTTGCAAAATCAGAGAAAAATGTTTCTTTAAATGCGGTTATGTCAAACAGTTTTGGCTTTGGTGGAACCAATGCTGCACTTATTTTTGAAAAGGTTTAATCATGAGCTTGATGAAAGGTAAAAAAGGATTAATCATGGGAGTTGCTAATGAAAGATCTATTGCTTGGGGTATCTCTCAGAAACTTTCAGAGGCTGGCGCTGAATTAGCTTTTACGTATTTAGGTGATGCTCTTAAGAAAAGAGTGGTCCCTCTAGCAGAAAAATTAAATTCAAAATCAACTTTTAGCTGTGATGTTGAAAAAAAAGAAGAGGTTGTAAAATTATTTGAGAATATCAAATCTCAATGGGGAGAAATTGATTTTGTAGTTCATGCAGTTGCATTTTCAGATAAATCAGAATTATCAGGCGAATATTTAAATACAACTAGAGAAAACTTTTTAAGAAGTATGTTAATTTCATGTTTTTCATTTACTGAAGTAGCAAAAGAAGCGTCAAAGGTAATTAAACAAGGTGGAAGTTTATTAACTTTAACTTACGAGTCTACTAAAGCTATTCCAAATTATAACGTAATGGGTGTTTGTAAATCAGCTTTAGAAGCTAGTGTTAAGTATCTAGCTCGAGATTTGGGTGCCAAAGGCATGAGAGTAAATGCAATAAGTGCGGGCCCTATTAAAACATTGGCAGCTTCTGCGATTGGAGATGCAAAATTCCTATATAAATGGAACGAAGACCATTCTTTTCTCAAAAGAAACGTAGATATCCATGATGTTGGAAATTCAGCATTATATCTATTAAGTGATCTCGCAAACGGAGTTACTGGTGAAATTCACTATGTAGATGCAGGCTACAATAAAGTAGGAATGCCTGATCCAAAAAATATAACTTAATTTTAATATAAGTTTTGTCTTGATTTAACAGCTCTTAACTCTATTAAGTTTTCGTGTCCAACACCATCTTTATCAATTCTACTAAATACAGATTTAATATTCCACCCATTATCTAAAAACCAATCAAATCCAGTTTCCAAAATAATCATTGAGCTAAAGTTTTTATCAATAGTAGTGTTATATATGGTTGTGTTTCCAACATAGTTGGCTAGTATATCTGATCCATCTGTAAGGTCTTTATTAAAATCTAACTTAAAATAAGGTATAAATAATGAGTCGGTAAGATAAATTTCTTTCTCAACAGCAGATCCTAAAGAAATTGATGATGTTTCAAGTTCTCTTTTATCAAATTTTAGCTTTGAACTACTGCTACCTGTTTCAGAATATCCATCAAAATTTACAAAACCAAAATCAAATTTGGAATAATTGTGAAATTTATAATTTTTATGGACATTCTTTAAATTATATTTAACCGAACCAAAAATTTGATTTGCTTTAAATTTACCTTTAACAACGTTAGAAGGATTTGAGGTATCAACAACACGTGTTGTAGCGTAAGTAGTTTTTCCTATTCCCAAGAAAGAATCAATATAATTTTTTTCAGATCCTTGCCAGGTATTGTATAATGAAAAATTATCAGATCTTGCTAAAAACTTAGTACTATTCTTAGTGCCTATATTAGATCGATCATCTTCATGCCTTAAAACAAGTCCAAATAAAGAACCTTTATCATAGTTAACGTCTGCACCTACTAAAAAACTTTCAGTTCTATTAATTATTCCTAAATCACCACCTGAGGTAAGATTAAGTCTACCTTTATTAATTGATCCAGCTGTCCAAAACGCCCAATCTTTTGGCGTCATATTATAATTTTCTTTTAAATATTTTGTTAATGGTAGTTCACTAATTAAATCATCAATATTTTTTGCAGATAAATTCTTATATTTATCAATGTAATAATCAAAGAATTCTGGAGGTATTTGTTCTTTGTAATTATTTTGATTAGAAAGAGTCAATTTCATATCTTTAATTCGAGTTGATTTATTAATTCCAACTCTTCTAAACTGTTCCATTCTTCGCATAACTTGATTGGTAGTATTAAACATAAATCTCTTAGCATGTTCTGTTTGTGCGTTTACCATTCCACTTACTTGTTTATCATTGAACGCAGTGTAAGTACTGCCGCTAGCTTCAGTTGAATTAATTGTTAATGTTGTTTGACCGCTTACTGTTGCACTTTCACCAGCTGTTCCACCATATTCAATTACATACGCTCCAGTTGTATCATTTGTGCAATGTAAGTCATTCCATTTACCTTTTCTGCCTGATGGAGAACCGTACATATGAGCACAATTTTCATCCCCGTCATATGCAGATGGGTGATCGTTAGGTTCATCAGTTAACCAATTTGCATAAGAATAACCTGATGCAACTGTGCAATCCTCATGTGCAGGATCTGCCTTATTAACTCCTGGTGTTGTACTCTCAATTGCTACTTGACAAAAAAAAGTCTTTCCGTTTTCAGGTCCTGAAACCCATTCCCATGTACCTTCTCCTGCTCGAGCATTACCTTGTCCTAAATCAAGACTTATAGCTGGATGGGTATTAGATGTATGTGTTGCATCATCAGATCCACCAATCCAAGTATTGGTACCAATTTTATTTTTAATAAAATTATTCTCAGCTTCACTTGTAATTGTTACGAGATAACCTGTAAGACCTAAGTAAGTTGAAGCTTCTGCAGCAGTTTTTGCGTCTTCCCAATTAATAGTTCCAGTTACAAGTTCATAGTAATGACCATTTCCTGAAAAATAATTAGTACCAGCTGGAGTTACAGCAACAGTAATAGTAGGAGATCCAGCAACGCCATCGCCTTTAAATGATAATGTTGCAAGTGCATTATTAATATCATCTTGTGTTCCTCTAAAACCTATTTCTGTAAGAGAATTACCTGTACACTGAGAAGGTACACTTGAATTATCACTTGGATAATTACAATAGCCCTGTGCCTGCATTAGATTTGTAACAGAAGTTACCTTTATATTTCCATCCGATGCTACTGCTGAAACGAGGAGAGTTCCTGTATAACCGCTAATACTAGGTGTTGTTCCTGAGCTTGATAGTAAAACGAAATCAGTTGTATCAGTTGTTAAAGTTGAAGGCATAGTAACTGTGCCTGAATAAACTTTATTACTGTTAAAGAAAAATAATAAAATAATCAAACTTAAGACAGCAACTCTCATAAAATAATTTTAATTATTTTAATAATTTTTCAATTTTACATATTAAACCAAAGCTTGTTTGATAGAAAGTTTTACCTTTCCTCTATCAAATCCAATTACTTTAACTTTTACTTCATCGCCTTCTTTGACAACATCAGTTACCTTAGCAACTCTTTTATCTGCAAGTTCTGATATATGAACAAGTCCGTCTTGTTTTCCTAGGAAATTAACAAATGCACCAAACTCCATAATCTTCATAACTTTTCCAGAATAAATTTTATTCAATTCAGCTTTGGCAGTGATATCTTTGATCATTTGCATAGCAATGTTTCTAGACTCTTCATCTGGAGCAGCAACTGTTACTATACCCTCATCATTTACATCAACTTTAGCACCTGATTTTTCAACTATCTCTCTTATGGTTGCTCCACCTTTTCCAATCACAGCAGCAATGTCTTTTTTATCAACATTAATTTTTTCCATTTTTGGAGTGTGTTTTCCAACATCAGCTCTTGAGGCTGATAATGCTTTATTCATCTCTCCTAAAATATGAACTCTTCCATCTTTAGCTTGGCTTAATGCCTGCTCCATTATTTCAAATGTAATACCTGTAATTTTGATATCCATTTGAAGAGAAGTAATTCCATCTTTAGTTCCGGCAACTTTAAAGTCCATATCACCTAAATGATCTTCATCACCTAAGATATCTGATAAGACACTAAAATCATCACCTTCTTTGATCAAACCCATTGCTATACCTGCAACTGGTTCTTTAATGGGTACACCCGCATCCATTAGTGCTAATGATGTTCCACAAACAGTAGCCATTGAAGATGAGCCATTAGACTCAGTAATCTCCGAAACTACTCTAAAAGTATAAGGGAATGCTTCTTTTGATGGCAATGAGGAATGTATTGCTCTCCACGCTAATTTACCATGTCCTATTTCTCTTCTACCAGTTCCGATTCTTCCTGTTTCTCCAACTGAAAAAGGTGGAAAATTATAGTGAAGCATGAATCTTTCTCTTTGTAATCCATCTAAACTTTCAATTCTTTGCTCATCATCCGATGTGCCTAAAGTAGCTGTCACAATTGCCTGTGTTTCGCCTCTGGTAAATAATGCAGAACCATGGGTTCGTGGTAAAACACCAACTTCACAAGATATAGGCCTTACATCAGATAATCCTCTACCATCAATTCTGTTTTTATTTTTTAAAATGTCTGTTCGAACTATTGATTTTTCTATTTTTTTAAGTTCAGAATTAACATCAAGATCTGTAAAATTTTCATCCTCCTCATAAAGTTTTTTAGCTTTATCAGTAATTTCTGAAATTTGATTTGATCTATCTTGTTTATCTCTTGTTGCAAAAGCTTTTTTAAGATCTTCTGTGAAAGTTCCCTCAAGTTTTTTCTTAACTTCTGATAGGTCTTTCTTTTCAACAGTCCATTCAGGTTTTCTACATTCTTTTGCAAGTTCCTCGATCATTTCAATCACAGGAACAAAACCTTCATGACCAAATTTAACTGCATTTAACATCTCTTCCTCTGTTAAACCGCTCGCTTCAGACTCAACCATAAGCACTGCATCTTTAGTACCCGCTACAACTAAGTCTAATTTTGATTTTTCAAGCTCATCTTTTGATGGATTTAAAACATATTTTCCATCAATATAACCAACTCTAGAGGCTCCAACAGGGCCCATAAACGGCATTCCTGATATAGCCAAAGCTGCTGATGAAGCTGTAATTGATAAAATATCTGCCTCATTTTCTTTATCGTAAGAAATGACAGTTGGTAACAACTGAACTTCATTTTTAAATTCATCAGGAAATAACGGTCTGATTGGTCTATCAATTAATCTGGAGATTAATGTTTCACTCTCGGTTGGTCTTGCCTCTCTTTTGAAATACCCACCTGGAATTTTTCCTGCAGCATAGTATTTTTCCTGATAATTTACAGATAGTGGAAAATAATCAACATCAGGATTTACTTTTTTTGCTCCCACCACTGTTGCTAAAACAACTGTTTCTCCACATGACGCAATTATTGCACCGTCTGCTTGTCTTGCTACTTTTCCTGTTTCTAAACTTATCTTCTTTCCTGCTACTTCAATTTCCTTCTTATATACTTTAAACATTTCATTTCCATTTCGTTTCGTTCGTTTCGTTTCATTCAGTTCTATCTATTTTGATTTTTACTTTCTCAATTTCAATTTCGACAGTACATTTTTGTAAGAATCAACCTTATTTTTTTTAAGGTAATCTAACAATTTTTTTCTCTTATTAACTGCTTTCAGCAAGCCAACTGAGGAGTGTTTATCTTTTTTAAACTGTTTAATATGTTTGGATAAATTCTCAATTTTTTCTGTTAATAAAGCTATTTGAATCTCAGATGATCCTGTATCCTTATCATGAATAGCTAATTCTGATGATTTTTTGCTCATATTTATTTTCCTACTTATTTGTTTGTTTAATTAAATATTCAATTTTTTCTGCATATTCAAAAGACTCATCTTTGCGAAAAAGAATTTTTGGTAAAAACTTTGCAATAATTTTTTGAGACAAAATTTTTCTTATTAAAAAAGAATACTCTTTTAATTTTTCAATTGTTTTATCAGCATCCTTACCACCTAATGGTAATACATATGCTTTAGCTATTTTCAAATCTTGACTCATTCTAACTTCTGTTACTGTTATATTATTTGTTTCTAAATTAGGGATTTTCGCCTCATTCCTTATAAAAATCATACTCAAAGACTGCTTAATCATTTCACCAACTCTAAGCTGCCTTTGGGTAAATTGTTTTCCTATTCTATCAGCCATTATATTGACCTTTCTGTAGATGTAACATTAAAAGCTTCAATTGTATCATTTTTTTGAAAGTCCATGTAATCTTTGAGAGCGATACCACACTCCTGGCCAATATCCACCTGTTTTACTTGATTTTTTTCTCTAAATATGGTCGCTATTTTACCGGTATAAATAATCGTACCATCTCTAATAATCCTTACGCTGGAATTAGCAAGAATTTCACCTTCGGTTACTTTAGAACCCGCAACTTTGCCTGCACCGGATACTTTAAATATTTCTAAAATTTGAGCTGTGCCCGTTATACTTTCTTGTACTTCTGGGGCCAATAGTCCTGACATACTTTTCTTAACAAAATCCAGCACCTCATAAATTATATTATATGTTGATATCTTTATATTTTCATCTTCTGCCAGTTTTTTTGCTTCTTTACTTGGTTTAACATTAAAAGCTATTAAAACAGCTTCTGATGCTTTAGCTAAAGTAACGTCAGTCTCTGTAATCATTCCTATATCTGCTAAAATAATTTTTGGTTTCACTTCATCATGTTTAATTTGATTGATTGCATTTTTGATAGCTTCTGAGGAACCGTGGACGTCTGATTTGATAATTAAATTTAAATCCTGAGATGATTTGTTTGAAAATGCTGATTCTTGTGTTGCAAAAGACAACGGATTTTTAATATCTTTATTTTCCTCTGTTCTATTCTCACTAAGAATTTTTGCTTCTTTTTCACTATCAAGAACAATAAAATCATCTCCCGATTTTGCAGCGCCGTTTATACCCAAGATTTCTACTGGAGTTGACGGAATTGCTTCTACAACATTTTCGCCTTTATCGTTTATTATAGCTCTTATTTTACCCCATTTTATCCCACTAACAAAAAAGTCTCCTTTTCTTAGAGTACCGCTTGTTACAATAATATTTGCGACAGGACCTCTTCCAACATCAATTTTCGATTCTAGAACTACTCCAGTAGCTTTTGAGTCAAAATCAGTTTTTAGATCTAAAATTTCTGCTTGCAAAGTTATCGCTTCAAGCAATTTGTCTAAATTCATTTTTGTTTTAGCAGAGATTTCAACCATTAATGTATCTCCTGATAAATCCTCAGCGATTAACTCATGTTCTAATAATTGATTTTTTATTTTTTGAGGATCAGCATCTGATAAATCACATTTATTTATTGCCACTACTATAGGAACCTTTGCAGCTTTTGCATGTCTTATTGATTCTACTGTTTGAGGTTTAACTCCATCATCTGCTGCAACTACTAAAACAACAATATCAGTTAATTTTGATCCTCTTGCGCGCATTTCAGTAAAAGCAGCATGTCCAGGAGTATCAATGAAAGTTAAATTATTATCACCACTTTTAATTTGATAAGCTCCAATATGTTGTGTAATTCCACCAAATTCTCCTGACACCACATTGGCACTTCTTAGAACATCCAAAACAGATGTTTTTCCGTGATCAACATGACCCATTACAGTTATTATCGGTGCTCTATTTTTTAAATTTTCAGTTCGAGAGTCTTTTATTTTCTTTATTATCTCCTCTGCTTTTTCTTCCCGAATAGGATTATGTCCAAATTCTTTTACTAAATACTCAGCGGTATCAGCAGCTAATGTTTGATTTATTGTTACGGTAACCCCCATTCCAAACAAATGTTTAATTACATTACTAGACTGTTCAGCCATTCTATTGGCTAACTCTCTTACGGTTATAGCTTCTGGAATATTTACATTCCTTTTAATGGGTTTTTGATTTTCTTTACTATCCTCTTTATTTATATTTTTAAGTTCTTTTTGTCTTGCTCTTTTTACAGACGCTAAACTTCTTTCTCTTGTTTCTATTTCATCGCTTAACGCTCTAGAAACTGTCAATTTTACATCTCTTTTTTTTAAGCCACTTGCTTTAGATTTTTTGTCTTTATCATCCTCTCCTTTAAATCTTTTTGTTGCCCTTTGCTCTGCCAGTTTACGTTTTTCAAAATCACTTATTGCTGTATTAGGATTATTTATTTTAAAATTTATTTTATAGTTATCAGCTTTTTTAAAGTTCGTTGAAGTGGATTTATAGCCACTTCCTTTTGAAAACTTCGCTTTCCCTGGAAATTTAGATGATTGTCTATTAATTATGACTGTTTTTTTTCCCTGATTATTTACACTATCAATATTTTTAAATGACTTTTTAGGACCACCAGAAATTGTTAATTTTGTTTTTTTGTTTTCCATTACTCATCTCTCAATCTTTGTAAACTATGTTTCTAGCTGACATAATTAGTTCATCAGCCTCAACTTTTGACAATGCAAAATCTTCTAAATATCCTTGAATTCTGATTTTTTCACCTTTTACAACATCAAAGCCTCCTGTTAGTTCATCTGATGCTAGATCAGCAAAATCCTCGAGATTCAAAATTTTTTGCTCACCCAAAGTTAACAGCATGCCTGGTGTTAAGCCTTTCAAGTTAATCAAATCATCTGAAATTCCCAAATCTTTAATTCTTTGTGAAATATCTTCTTGATCTTTTTTATAAAATTCTTTTGCTCTCTCAATCAAAGCTTTAGCTGTATCTTCTTCGATCCCCTCTATATTTTTAAAATTATCTAAAGAACTATCTTTGATATCATCGATAGTTGAAAAACCCTCTGCTACAAGCAATTGGCCGAGAGTTTCATCCAATTCTAAATTTTTAACGAAATTTTCTGTCTTTTCTTTGAACTCTTGTTGTCTTCTTTCAGAGTCCTCTTGATCTGTCATTATATTGATTTCATAGTTTAATAACTTAGTAGCAAGTCTAACATTTTGACCTCTACGACCAATCGCTTTACTAAGATTTTCCTCAGTTAAAATTACATCTAACTTTTTTCTCTCAATATCAACATTTACGCGCTGGACTTCAGCAGGAGATAGTGCATTAGAAACTAAAATTGCAGGATCCTCTGACCAGTTGACTATATCAATTTTCTCACCCTGTAATTCATTAACAACTGCTTGAACTCTTGAGCCTCTCATTCCAACACAAGCACCAACAGGATCTAGTGAGGTATCTATTGCTTTAACACAAATCTTTGCTCTACTTCCAGGATCTCTAGAAGATGACTTAATTTCAATCAATCCATCATAAATTTCAGGCACCTCTTGTACAAAAAGCTTTTCCATAAACTTTGGATGAGCTCTAGATAAAAAAATTTGTTGCCCCTTATTTTCTCTTCTAACGTCATAACAATAAGCTTTGACTCTATCACCAGCTTTTATATTTTCTCTCGGAATAAGTTCATTTTTTTGTATTATTGCCTCTGTTCTTCCAAGATCAACTATGACATTTCCAAATTCAAGCCTTTTTACTATTCCACTTAAAATTGTATCTTGTTTATCTTTAAAATCGTTAAATTGTCTTTCTCTTTCGGCTTCTCGAACATTAAAACTTATTACTTGTTTAGCAGTTTGCGCAGCTATTCGTCCAAAATCAAAAGCTGGAAGTGGTTGTAAAATTTCGTCTCCAATTTTTTTATCTTTATTTTGTTGATTTAAAACTATGGCGTCTTTTAATTTTATTTCAGTGTTGGAATTCTCTGGATTTTCAGTAATTATCAGTTTCCTAAAAATCTCAATATCTCCATTATCTCTATTAATTGAGACTTTAATCTCATTGTCTTGACCAAACTTTGATTTAGCAGCTTTCGCAATTCCAGATTCCATTGAATGGATAATTAACTCTTTATCAATTGCCTTTTCTAAAGCTACAGCTTCGGCAATTCTTAATAGTTCCAGTTTATCAGCTCTTTTATTTAACATTTTAGTAATCTCCAAAAAAAAATGGGCCAAAGCCCATTATAGAAATCGAGAATGTAACTGAAATATAATAAAGTTTTTTAATTATTCAATAAAAACTATTTCATAAATAGACTAATTTTATCCGTTTTTTCCCAAGAAAAAGCGCCATCTTTCTCAGGTTTTCTTCCAAAATGACCATAAGCAGCTGTTTTTTCATAGATAGCTTTATTTAAACCCAACATCTCTCTGATCCCTCTAGGGCTTAAGTCAAAATTTTCTTTAATTTTATCTGTAACAAACTTGTTCTTTTCTAAATCATTATCAAAAAGGTTTACATATATTGATAAAGGTTTTGATACTCCAATAGCATATGCTAACTGAATTAAACATTTTTCAGAAATCTTTGAAGCTACAATATTTTTTGCAATATACCTTGCAGCATAAGCGGCTGATCTATCAACCTTGGTTGGATCCTTTCCTGAAAACGCTCCACCTCCATGGGGAGCAGCACCACCATATGTATCTACAATAATTTTTCTTCCTGTTAGTCCACAATCCCCATCAGGACCTCCAATTACAAAATTCCCAGTTGGATTTACATAAAATTCATCATCATTAAAATCTTCCATAAATTCTTTTGGAATTGACTTTAACAAATATGGCCTGAGTATTTCTCTGACCTCTTTTTGACTCACGTTGGCTGAATGCTGGGAAGATATAACCACTGACTTCACTTTTGCTGGTTTTCCATTTATATATTCAAATGTGACCTGGCTTTTAGAGTCGGGTTCAATATTTTTCAATTTTCCAGATTTTCTATCCTCAGCCATTAGTCTTAAAATTTTATGTGAATGATGAATTGGTGCTGGCATTAAAACATCAGTTTCATCACATGCATATCCAAACATTATTCCTTGATCTCCAGCTCCTTCATCTTTATTTCCTTTGGAATCTACTCCCATCGCAATATCTGAAGATTGTGAGTGAAGATGAGATTCTATTTTTGTAGATTCTTTCCAAGTAAAACCTTCTTGATCATAACCAATATCCTTAATACAATTTCTTACTTTTTTTATAAGATCATCTTTGTTGATTTCTGGTCCTCTCACCTCTCCAGCTAAGACAACTTTATTAGTAGTGGTAAGAGTTTCACAAGCAACTCTAGCATAAGGATCTTTAGATAAATAAGTATCTACAACCATATCAGATATTCTATCGGAAACTTTGTCTGGATGTCCCTCAGAAACCGACTCACTTGTAAAAAGAAAATTTTTTAAATTACTCATCTTTGATCCTATTAAATGAAAAAATTAATAAAATATACAACAAAATTAATAAGAAAAATATTTTGTTTCCATATAAAGAAAATATAGTTGGATTGAAGTCTCTTCTTTTTTCAAAATCAATAAAACCATCTTTGTTATAATCAATTTTTTTTTCGATCTCTCCAAGTGGATTAATTATTGCAGTCATTCCATTATTCGCTGACCTTAAGACATATTTTCCAGTTTCAATAGCTCTAAATATACTGTGAGAGAAGTGTTGCTTTGGCCCAACAGATTTACCAAACCATCCATCTTCGGATATATTTATTATAAAATCGTAATCATTATCTTTTGTCAGATTACCACTATAAATTATCTCATAACAAATTAATGGTAAAAATTTGAACTCATTAAAGTTATTTTTTATATGGATAATCTTTCTTTCACCGCCCTTAGTAAAAGATCCAATATTATTTGTGATTGTCTTTAAACCAATTTTGTTAAGCAAATTTTCAAATGGAAGAAATTCACCAAAAGGAACTAAATTTATTTTATTGTAATTTTGAATTAAATTTAATTTATTATCAATAAGCGAGAATGAATTAAAATACTTATAATTTTCGTTTATTAATGATCTACTAGAAATACCAAGTCCTATTAAATGATTTTGATTAAAGTTTTCAGCAAATAAACTCTCATATATTTTTAATTCATCTAAATATGTATTTGGTATGATTCCTTCAGGCCATAAAAAAAAAGTTTTTTTATAAGGTTCGGGTGAACTTAACTTTATCAACTCATTAATGATGTTTTTAGCTTGATTATCAGTGTAAAATCTATCTAAACTTATATTTGATCCAATTATCCTTATCAAGTAAGGATTTTTTACAATTTTTTCATTTAAAAAACTTTGCTTATATAATTTTCCATAAAATAAAAATAACATTGGAATTGATATAATTAAAATAGAAATAAAACCTTCAACTTTTGATTTTCTTAAAATGTAAATTGCAGGTGCAGAAAAAAAACTAATTATTAAAAGATTTAATCCGTATGTTCCGCTAATAGACGCAAAACTTATAAAACTTAGGTTCTCCGAAAGACTATAAATAAATAAGTTCCAAGGAAAGCCTGTTAAAATATTTCCTCTTAAAAATTCGACTAATCCAAAAAGAAGACAAAATAGAAAAAAAGAGCTTAATAATTTCTTTAATCCAAATTTATAAAAAATAAATGTTGCCAATCCATAGAATAGGCCCAAAAAAGATGGGATAAGAATTAAAGAAACTGGTATTAAAAATTTAAAATTTGGATCAAAAGTAAGTGATATGGTTATCCAATATAAATTGCTTAAAAAATAACTTAAACCAAATAGCCAACCATAAAGAAAAAAAAATTTCCCATTCTTTTGATCATTAAGTTTCTTAAATAAAAAAATAAAGAGAAAACTCAATGTAAAAAAATTTACAAAAAAGTAATTTAAAGGTGGAAGACTTATAGAAGTTAATCCTCCTAGGATTAATAAAAGTAATATTTCTATTAAAAATTTTTTATTCAACTTAAATTAAAATTTTTTTAACTGACCTAAATATTTTTTGTTCTTCACGAAACATTATCTGATATTCCTTTTCTTTGATATGATTAAAATTTAGTAAGTGTAAAAAACCATGAATAAAAATTTTTGTAACTTTTTCTCTAAAATCATAATTATTTATATTTTTAGGTTTATTCATATAATTAAAACTAATAATAACATCTCCTAAATATACTTCTTTGAAATTCTTTATTTTTTTTTGTAATGGAAAAGATAACACGTCTGTATGTTTATCTTTTTTCCTAAATTTTTTATTTAATCTTTTAATATTTCTATTGTTAGAAAGTAATAAAGTTAAATAAACTCTTTTATTTATAAATTTAAATTTTTTTGGAAAATGTCTGCATAGTTGGTTAAAAAAAAATTCTTTTTTCTTAATTTTTTTTGACCAAGATTTTTCCTCAGTGAGGACATTAACTTTGATCATTGTCACTAGAATATGCTTTTACAATTTTTGATACTAAAGGGTGTCTTACAACATCTGAATGATCAAAATCTATAACTTTAATTTCATCTAAATGGGATAATAATTTCTTAGCTCTGTCCAAACCTGACATATGTTTATTTGGAAGGTCTATCTGTGAAGGATCACCATTAACTACTATTTTTGAGTTTTCGCCAATTCTTGTTAAGAACATTTTAATCTGAGTATCTGTTGCATTTTGAGCTTCATCAAGTATCGCAAAAGAATTTTTAAGAGTTCTTCCTCTCATAAATGCTAATGGAGCAATCTCAATATCTCCTATTTCAATCATCCTTTGAATTTTTTCAAAATGAAATAAATCGTAAAGTGAGTCGTACAGAGGTCTTAGATATGGATCTACTTTTTCTTTCATATCTCCTGGTAAAAAGCCCAATCTTTCACCCGCCTCAACAGCTGGTCTTGATAGAATTATTCTTTCAATCTTTTTTTCTAAAAGCATGGTAAGGCCAACAGCGACAGCAAGAAAAGTTTTTCCTGTTCCTGCTGGACCAGCAGAAATAACTATTTCGCTTTCCCTTAAAGCTCTAACATATCTTTTTTGTTTTTCAGATCTTGGAATAATAGATTTTTTTGGTGTTTTAATAATATCAGTGATATTTGAGTTTTTAACTTTTTCATTAATCATAAATTGGTCGACAGATGATAAGATATCTTTGTTTTCAATATTTCCATTATTCAAAAATTGGTTTACTAAAAATTGAATAGCATTTTTAACAATTTCATTTTTTTCATCAGAAGACTTAATAAGTATTGAATTTCCTCTGGAATACAAGCTTGCTCCAGTAATTTTCTCTAATTCTTTTAAATTTTTATTAAATTCACCTACAATGCCCATTAGAAGTTTATTATCACTAAATATCACACTTAATGAGTTATTATCTGAGTAAACAAATTTTAAAAGCGCTTGAGTGTCTTTTTTAATTGAATTATTCAAATTTATGCAACTCTCAATTTTGAAATTTCTAAAGTTTCACCAAAAAGTGTATTTTGATTACTACTGTTAATTTTAACTTTTACAAGCTTTCCTACATCCTCATCTTTACCATCAAATATTACTGAAGTCATATAACCAGTTCTGCCAAAATACTTTGCACTTTCAGACACTCTATTTTCTACTAACACCTCTATTACGTTACCCTCCAAAGATATATTCATTTTCTTTTGAAAATTAAATAATTCTTTTTGGACGATTTTTAGTCTTTCATTACTTAACTTTCGATCAATTAATGGTAGATGTGAGGCTTTTGTACCTGGTCTTGGGCTAAATACAAAAGAAAAAGAATTTATAAATTTTATCTTTTTTATAAGATCAAGTGTCGAATTAAAATCACTCTCTTCCTCACCTGGATAACCAATTATAAAATCACTAGAAAATTTAGCAAAGGAATTTTTTTTAATTATTTTTTCGTAAATTTGAAGATAATATTCAATATTGTGATTTCTATTCATTAACTTTAAAATTTTATTTGAACCGCTTTGGACTGGTAAATGAACAAGAGGCATTAATTTTTTCGAGATCCCATATAAGTCAATTAAATCATCACTCATGTCAATTGGATGTGAAGTTGTATATCTAATTCTTAAAATTTCAGGAATTTTTTCTATTTCTAAAATCAAATTAGACAACTTATAATTTTCATTATTGTAAGCGTTAACATTCTGTCCTAATAAAGTAATCTCTCTAACTCCATTTCCTGCAAGGATTTTGGCCTCATTAACTATTTCATTAAATGGTCTGGAATATTCAGGACCTCTTGTATAAGGAACAACACAAAAGTGACAAAACTTATCACAGCCTTCTTGTATGGTTAAAAAAGAAGATATTTTTGTGGATGAGTTTTTTATTTTATCCAAATAATTGAACTTTGAAACAGCATCAAAATCAGTTTCATCCAACCTCTTCTGATTATCTAGGTATTCCTCAATCTTGTCATTAATTTTATGGTATGCTTGTGGACCAATAACTAGATCAATAAAAGGTTCTCTTTTTAGCATCTCCTCGTTTTCCGCTTGAGCAACGCATCCGGCAACAATGACAAAAGGTTTTTTTTTTAATCTAAATCTTTTTTTTACTCTACCTATCTCATGATAAACTTTTTCTTTTGCCTTATCTCTTATGTGACAAGTGTTTAGTAAAAAACAATTCGTATCGTCGAGATTTTCGGTTTTTGTAAATCCTATCTTTTTTACAGTATCAATTATTCGATTAGTGTCATACTCGTTCATTTGGCAACCAAATGTTTTAGCGAATATTTTTTTATTCATTTTTTTTATCTACTTTGACACCATAAAGTTCCAGCTTGTGGTCAACTAATTTATATCCATATTTGTTTGCAATTTTTTTTTGGAGTTCTTCTATCTCTTCATCAACAAACTCTATAATATCACCAGTTTTAATATCAATTAAATGATTATGATCATCATTTATTTCATATCTTGCCTTACCACCCTTAAAATCGTGTTTTGTTAGAATCCCAGCTTCTTCGAAAAGTTTTACAGTTCTATATACTGTTGCGATGCTAATTTTAGGATCAATTTTTGAAACTCTATTATACAGCTCATCAACATCCGGATGATCAGACTCACCATAGGCTTTTTTTGACTCAGAAATAACCTTGGCAATAATTCGTCTTTGATCAGTGAGTTTTACCCCTTGAGATTGACATTTTTGTTCAATTGTTTCTGACATACGTATTTTTAACCCGAATAGATAGGATTAATCAAATTTTTTTCAACTTTAAATTTTTTACATAAATCTGGGATAAATTCATATTTTATGAGTTTTTCTCCATTAAAATCTCTAAAACTAAAACAATAATAATCAATTTTATTAACCAAATGAATAGCTTTAACGACTGATAATGAATTTCTGATGCCTGCAAAACTACCAGGACCTCTATTTATATATATATCTGAAATTTTTTTTAAATCTAAATTTTTTGACATTAAAAAATCGTTTAAAAGTATTATTAATCTCTCATAATTTTTTTTGCTATTTTCATAGCTAACATTATAATTATTACCGTTTACAATGATCATGAAAAAAACTCTATCATTAGCCGCATCTATTATTAGCTTTGTCATAATTCAATTATTTATTTTTACCAATTCTAATTCAGAAGAAAACAATACCAAATATTATGCAAAAGATAATGGTATTTTATCGATAATGTACCATAGATTTAACGAAAATAAGTATCCTTCAACAAATATCAAAATGGATATTTTTCAAAAACACATAAAAATAATTAAGGAACTTGATTATGAATTTTATAATCCAAAATTTTTTGTAAAAGAATTTAAAAAACCAAAAAATAAGAAGAAAATTTTGATAACAATAGATGATGGTTTCAAGTCTTTCTATAATAATGCTTGGCCATATTTAAAGGAAAATAACATTCCATTTATTTTATTCGTATCTACAGAACCGGTCGGTAAAAATGGTTATATGACTTGGGATGAAATAATTGAGATTGACAAATCTGAATTTGGTTATATTGGCCATCATTCTCATTCACATGACTACTTAATTGATAAAAGTGAGGAAGAATTTATTAATGATATAGAGCTTGCATCAAAAATTTTCAAAAATAAATTAGGATATGTTCCCGAAATATTTTCATATCCATTTGGCGAATATTCTCTTTTTATGAAACAATACATAGCTAAAAATTTTAAAATAGCTTTTGGGCAACATTCCGGAATTATTGATGTGAATAAAGATAAATTTGAATTACCAAGGTTTCCAATAAATGAAAAATATGGTGAATTAAAAAGGTTTAAGTCTATAATTAATTATTTACCACTTGAGTATAGATCTCTAGAACCAGAGGAAAAAAAGGTAAATAAAAAGAACAACCCCCCACAAATGGTAGTTGAATTTTTTAATGAACAAAAAAATATAAAGAATATTAATTGTTATTCTAATGATGGTGGTAAGTGGAAAAAACCAAATTTAAAATTTGATATCAATAAACTTATCGTAAATTTTGAAGATCCATTTATACCAAGAAGAGGAAGAATTAATTGTTCACTAATGGATAATGGTAAGTGGCGATGGTTTGGAACTCAATTTATTGTAAGCGAGAACTAGATTAGGCTTTCCAATTCTATACTTGAAGGGAGCAATTTAGCATCGTCAAAATCCTGGAGATTGTTTTGTTTTATAATTTTTTGTAAAACTTCAACATATTGATCGCCTGTTTCTGCATATTTGTTCAAAAATTTGGAAAGTATCATGCTATCCAAAGGTTCTCCTTTATCTCTTAATTTAGCTCTCTCTTGTCTAAAATCTTTGTAAGTTGAATGTGTGTTAAGATTTCTTTGATATGCTCTAACAGATGCTTGAAGAACATTGAACTTCATTACTTTATGTCCCTCACTTTTGTCAGCATCTTTTGGTTTTAACCCCTCACCTGACCAAGTCCACTGGCCAAACAATGCATTACCTTCTTGGGCAAATCTTGATGTTCCCCAACCTGTCTCCTTAGCAGCTTGTGCTAATGCTAATGAAACAGGAACTTCATCCATTCTAATTTTAAGAGTTGATAAATCTCTTGAGGGAACTCCGTACTGTTTATATTTTTTTTCAAGCCACTTCTTTTCTAAGACTGTATTGTTACTTTTATTTATAATGCTAAAAAGTCTTTTCCTATCAATCTTTATGTTACTATTTTCTTTCAAGATTAATGGAAGGACAATCTGAATAAAAAATTCTTTTCTTTTAGAAGTGTTTTCAATCATTTTTATTTCATTTGGTAATAACGTTAAAGCAACTGGTTTTACTAGTTTAGTTTTTCTGACGTCTTTAAGGGTGTAATTTGTGTCTTCAAATAATTGTTTTATGGTAGAAGCGTTTAATCTTACTGTGTCAGTTTCCAACTCATTTAGACTAAAAATGTCAACTAACAAATCTTGTTCATTTAAAATCTTGTCATTGATTTCATTTCCACTGGCACCATTCTTAAGAGTATAAGCTAAAACCGCTTTTGATTTATTTTGAAAAGCCATATTCTTATTGTTGGCAAAGTTCACCACTATTGGCATTGCATAAAAAAGAGTGATTAACAATATGGATGATATAAAAATTCTAGGTAATGAACCAATATTTCTTCTTCTGTTAAAAAAATTTATTGATTTTACTCTTTTAGTAAAATTTCTTTTATACATAGTTTATATTGCCTCAACTTGTTTTACCTCAGGTATATAGTGACATAGAAGGTTTTGAACACCTTGTTTTAATGTCATTGTAGAACTTGGGCACCCCGAGCAACTTCCTTGTAATTGAACTTTAACTATACCATCTTTAAATTCCTTAAATTTAATATCCCCTCCATCTTTTGCAACAGCAGGTCTAATTTTTTGGTCTAGGATTTTAATAATTTTTAATTCTATTTCCTCTAGATTTTCAGATTTCTCATTTAAGTCTTTTTCCACGACGTATTCTTTACCTGTCGAATAAAAATCATTTATTAATGATATAATAATATGTTTTATTTCCTCCCACTCAACTTCATCATGTTTATTTACTGAAATAAAATCTTTTCCTAAAAAAATACTTTCTACACCATTAACAGAAAACAAATTTTTAATTAGTTCATTATTGGTCTCATCTTTTTTTGTAACTTCGAAAGAACCACTTTTAGAAACAGTCTTGCCAGGCAAAAACTTGATCGAGTTTGGATTGGGTGTAAATTCTGACTGCACAAACATAATTTATATATAGTCAATAATTTTTAAAATGAAACTTGTTTGTATTTTATATTTAAAAACCCATGATTTCTTGAATTTTTTTGACCTTTTCTGATGCAATCTTATCAGCTTTTTTACGTCCACTATCTAATATTTGGTCTAAAAAACTTTTTTCTTTTAAAAGTTTTTTAATTTCATTCGATATAGGGATAATTTTATCAACTAAAACTTGTGATAAATTTTCTTTAAATTCTGAAAAATTTTTTCCAGAAAATTTATTAATTGTATCATCTAGATTTACGTCAGTTATACTAGAATAAATACTCATCAAATTTTTAGCCTCAGGTCTTTTTTCTAAATCTGCGCTTGTGGCTGGTAATGGCAAAGTATCAGTTTTTGCTTTTTTGATTTTATTAATTATTTGATCTTTATCATCAGTTAAATTTATTCTACTCAGATCTGATAATTCAGATTTGCTCATTTTTTTTGTTCCGTCTCTTAAACTCATTATTCTAGAAAACTTTTTTTGAATTAATGGCTCAGGTATTTTGAAAAACTCATCAACATTGAAATCATTATTAAATTTTTGTGCGATATCTCGACAAAGTTCTAAATGTTGCTTTTGGTCGTCTCCAACAGGCACGTGAGTAGTGTCATATAGAAGGATATCTGCTGCCATTAAAACAGGATATGAGTAGAGACCAATACTTGCTTTTTCTTTATCTTTGCCAGCTTTCTCCTTAAATTGTGTCATTCTGTTAAGCCATCCCATCCTAGCCACACAGCTTAGTATCCAAGCAGTCTCTGAATGAGCGCTCACGCTTGATTGATTAAATATAATACTTTTTTTGGGATCTATACCGCTTGCAATAAAAGTTGCAGCAGTTTCATAGATATTATCTTTCAATTTTTTTGGATCTTGGGCAACTGTGATAGCATGAAGATCGACAATACAAAATATACACTCATTTTGGTCTTCGTTATTTAGCTTAACAAAATTTTTAATCGCGCCCAAATAATTTCCAAGATGGAGATTTCCGGTAGGCTGGACACCTGAAAAAATTTTTTTTCCCATAGCTAATACTTTAGTTTAATATCACCATATTTAAAAGCTTTGATAAATAACGAAAAACTCAAATAAAATACAAGACTTAAAAAAGATGATAATATTAAATAAATAGATTTTAAATTATATTGATAAATCAATTTATTTTCAAAAAACAAAATTAAATAATTAAAAAATATTCCCATAAGGATAGAAGCCAGAAGTATCTTTAAAAATTTAATAAAGAATAAATCATTGAAATTAAATAAATTATTATTTTTTAAATAAACAAATAATACAATTGAATTAAACCAAGATGAGATTGTCGTAGCTATAGGAATTATTATGAAACCAATGTCTCTGAAAAAATAAATACTTATTAATATATTTAAAACTACAGAAATTAATGAAATATAAAAAGGTGTTTTAGTATCCTGATTTGCGAAAAAAAATGTCGAGAATACTTTGATTAATGCGAATGCTGGCAGTCCTAAACCAAAATAGTAAAGTGCATTTGCTGATTTAGTTACTGAAAGTTCGTCAAAAGAACCATAACCAAATAATGCAGAAATAATTTGTTCTGATCCTATAATTAAAGCGACTGAGGCAGGTAAACTTAAAAACATACTAAGCTCAAGTGCTTTATTTTGGAGTAAACGTATTTTGTTTTTTTTTTTTAAAAAAACATGTTTAGAGAGTTGTGGTAAAACAACAACTCCAATTGCTATTCCAGCTATTGCTAGGTTTATTTGATAAATTCTATCAGCATAGTATAGATAAGATACGGCACTGGCTTGAAAAGATGCAATTATAGTGCCTACTAAAATATTAATTTGCGTGACACCAGATGAGAAAATACTAGGTAAAAGTTTTTTAAAAAAAAATCTAACCTTATTATTAATTTTGAAATTAAAACTAAATTGAATAGAATAAAATTTTTTTGTAAATTGATATAAAAAAACAAGCTGTAATATCCCTGCTCCTGAAACTCCATATGATAGATAATAAACCAGTTCATCGTTGAGAAATTTACCAAAAAATAAAATAGATATTAAAACAATATTAAGAATTATTGGTGCTGCAGATGCAGCAGCAAATTTATTATGTGAGTTAAGAATTGCTGCAAAAAAAGAAGATAGGCTTACAAACATTAAAAATGGAAGAGTTATCCTTGTTAAATTTACAGCTAACTGAATTTTTTCTGGATTATCAACAAAACCTGGTGCTATTAATCTCACAAAAGCTGGCATGAAAACTTCAATAATTAAAACTAAAAACAATAGACCTAAAAATAATAAATTAAAAATTTCGCTTGCAAATTTTTGTGATCCAGATTTTTTTTTTACTAATTCTGAAGTATAGCTTGGTATAAAAGCTGCATTAAAAGTTCCCTCTGAAAATAATCTCCTAAAAGTATTAGGTATTCTAAATGCTACAAAAAAAACATCTGCTAAAAAACCTGTTCCGAGAAAAATTGCTATCAAAACATCTCTTAAATAACCAAGTAATCTACTGATAATAGTATAAAAACTAAAAGTCCCTGTTGACTTAACTATATTCATAAATCATATTTGTCTTAATTTTACCCTATTTGTACACCTAATTGACATAAATGAAAAAAACAAAAATTGATCATTACACTGATAAAGAAGCTTTAGATTTTCATAAAGAAAAAAAGCCAGGCAAGATTGAGATATCTTCCTCAAAAAATATGACCACAAAAAGAGATTTGGCTTTAGCATATTCTCCTGGGGTAGCAGCTCCTGTAAGGGCGATAAGTGAAAATCCAGAGGCAGCATTTGATTATACTAGTAAAGGAAACCTCGTTGCAGTTATTAGTAACGGCTCTGCAATTTTAGGCATGGGAAATTTAGGTGCATTAGCATCGAAACCAGTTATGGAAGGAAAGGCTGTTTTATTTAAAAGGTTTGCCGATATAGATTCTATTGATTTAGAGATAGATTCAGATGACACAGAAGAGATCATAAATAGCATAAAAAATTTTGCTCCCAGCTTTGGTGGTATCAATCTTGAAGATATTGCGGCGCCTGATTGTTTTATTATAGAGGATAAGCTGAAAGAAATTCTTGATATACCTGTATTTCACGATGATCAACACGGTACAGCAATTATCACAACCGCAGCATTAATTAATGCGTTAGATATTAGTAAAAAAAAAATTGATAAAGTAAAAATAGTTGTAAATGGTGCTGGAGCTTCAGCAATGGCTTGTGCAAATTTATTTAAAAAATCTGGTGTGCCAAATGAAAACATCACGATGGTAGATAGAAAAGGGGTTATTTATAAAGGTAGAGAAAATTTGAACAAATGGAAATCAAATCATGCAATTGAGACAAACGACAGAAATTTAAGCGACGCAATTAATAATGCTGATGTTTTTTTAGGATTATCTGCAAAAGGAACATTAACTAAAGCGATGGTAAAAAAGATGGCAAAAAATCCAATAATATTTGCCTGTGCAAATCCTGACCCTGAAATTACACCTGAGGAAGTTGAGGAGGTTAGAAATGATGCGATTATAGCTACGGGAAGATCGGATTACGCTAACCAGGTAAATAATCTGATAGGTTTTCCCTATATTTTTAGAGGAGCATTAGATGTAAGGGCAAAAACAATAAATGAGGAAATGAAAGTTGCCGCTGCACATGCAATCGCTAATTTAGCAAAGGAAGATGTGCCAGATGAAGTTGTTGCAGCAATGGGAGGTGAAAGACCTCATTATGGAAAAGATTATATAATACCATCAACATTTGATCCAAGATTAATTAGCGTTATTCCAGCAGCTGTAGCTAAAGCTGCAATGGAAACCGGAGTTGCTAGAATTGATATTAAAGATTTTGATATCTACAAAGATCAACTTAAGCAAAGGCTAGATCCAACTGTTACAATTCTTCAAGGTGTTAATAACTATATTAAGAAAAAACAAAAAAAGGTTGTATTTGCTGACGGTGAAGATGAAAATATGTTAAAGGCTGCAATTGCGTTTAAAAATTCAAAATTAGGAATTCCAATTTTAGTGGGGAAAGAGGATTTAATTAAGAATCAAATAAAAAAAATTGGTTATAATGAGGATTTTGATATTGAAATCGTAAATTCTAAAGATAAGAAGAAAAGGGAGAGATATGTTCAATATCTTTTTAAAAAACTTCAAAGACAAAAGGGAATGCTTGAAAGAGACTGTGATAGACTTATCAGAAATGATAGGGTAATTTGGGCATCGTGTATGGTTGCTTGCAGTGATGCAGATGCCATGGTCACTGGTAATACTAGAAGATATTCCTCATCACTCGAAAAAGTAATCCAGGTTGTAGATCCTAGACCTGGGGAAATCATGTTTGGTTTAAATTTAGTCGTAAACAGAGGTAAAACAATTTTTATTTGTGATACATCAGTTATTGAATATCCCGATTCAAAACAATTAGCTGAAATGGCAAAATCTGCAGCAAGAGTTGTGAGACTTTTCGGATTTGACCCTAAAGTCGCTTTTTTATCTCACTCTACTTTCGGTGAACCAGCTACAGATAGAACAAAGAGATTAAGCGATGCAGTTGAAATTCTGAAAAAAGACAAAGTAGATTTCAAATTTGATGGGGAAATGCAACCAGATGTGGCTCTAGATGAAATTTATAAAGAATTATATCCATTCTCTGAAATTGTTGGAAACTCAAATGTCTTAGTAATGCCTAGTCAACATAGCGCAGCTATTTCATATAAAATGATTAAATCTATGAGTAGAGCTAAAGTAATTGGACCACTGCTAATTGGTCTAGGATTACCAATTGAGATAGCACCACTGAGATCATCTACGTCTGAAATTTTAAATTTAGCATCTATAGCTGCATATTCTGCAGATGTAATTAAGTATGATAAATAATCTAATTTTTTTGAATTCTTAAATTATCGACTAATAATATACTTGCAATCACATTTTCTACATCTAAAATTTCATTTGCTTCTTCGATAACTGCATCTTTTTCATCTGGTGTTGTTGCTATACCATAAATATAAATTTTTTTCTTGTATGTATCTATTTGATAATTGGTTGCTTTTATTGTGTCGTTAAAAATTAATGCTGTTCTTAATTGCGAGGTAATAAGTAAATCTTTTGCAGATTGTTTAAAATTAAAATCTTCTTTGATTTTTAAATCATTTTTTACAGACCTTACCCCTTGAGTTTCCCATGCAAGCTTTGTTAATTTAAGCTTTTCCTCCGGATCTTCAACTTTACCTGTTATAAATATTCTACCATCAATAACTTTTGTTTTTACAGATAAAAAATAATTTTTATCCAACAATAAAATTCTTGCACTTAAATTTTTTTGCATTATCGAATCATCTATTTGTGTGCCTAGAGACCTTGGGTCTATCGCTACGCTAACTCCAGTTCCAAATATACCTGATGACGATACTCCAACACATCCGTTGAAAACTAGTCCAATTAAAAAAATTAATATAATCTTAGCTTTCATTCTTAATATCGACGCAATATTTATAAATTATTTTTTTTGAAACTGGATTATTTTGATGGATAAGGCTTGTAATTTCTTTTATGCTCAGTTTGTAAATCATTTTTTTAATAGTTCTTTTATCTGATTCACTTAATTCAAGCGAATTTTTTTTATTTAATCTCTCTGAAATTACGATTGTTAATTCACCCTTTAAGTTTTTTTCAAAGGGTTTTAATTCTTCAATATCTAATCTAATGAATTCTTCATATAATTTTGACATTTCTCTACAAATTAAAATTTTTCTACCTGAAAATTCCTTTTTTATATAAGGTATTACTTTATTGATTTTTTTAGCTGAAATAAAAAAAATTATGGAACAATCTAATTTTTTAGTATTTTCTAAGATTTTCAATATTTCATTATTTTTTTCAGGAAAAAAACCATAGAAAAAAAATTTGTCTGAAAACCCGCTAGCTGATAAAGCTGTTGTAACTGCTGATGGACCCGGTAATGGAAAAATTTCGATTTCATTCTTTACACATTCTTTTACCAATAGATTTCCTGGGTCAGAAATGTTTGGTGTTCCAGCATCAGAGATCATCGAGACTATTTGACCTTTTTTTAGTATTTGAATGATATTTGATAAGTTTTTTCTTTCATTAAATTTATGATTTGAAATTAATTCTGCATCAATCTCATATTTATTTAATAAATTTTTGGAAACTCTAGTATCCTCACATAATATAAAATCAGATTTTTTTAAGGTTTCTAAGGCTCTAAAAGTTATATCGTTTAAATTACCTATTGGGGTTGGTACTATATACAAGCCTTTTTTAAATTCTTTGATCGTTGTTTTAAAATTTACAATCATATTTATGTATAAATAATATAGTATAACTAAATGTTTAAAATTTTTAAATTAATTTTAATTTGTTCAACTATCGTTTTGTTTCTTTCAAAATTTGGACTCGCTAGTGAAGAAAAAATCAAAATTGGTTTATTGGTTCCCATGTCTGGTGAAAAAAATAAACTCGGACAATTAATTATTAAATCCACAAGATTGGCTCTAAAAGACGTTAGCGCTGATAATTTAGAAATATATCCTAGAGATACGGGTTTGGGTCCTAATAAAACACTTCAGTCAGCTCTTGAGTTAAAGAGGTTGGGTGTAAAAATTATAATTGGTCCAGTTTTTTTTGAAAATATTAAATATCTGAGTGAAGTAGAAGATATTATATTTCTGTCACTTACAAATAAAACAAACGGTTTGCCAAGTAATGTAATTAGTAGTGGAGTAAATTCTGTTTCACAGCTAAACGCAATAAAAAAATTTACAGAACTTAATGAATTAAAAAAAACCATCCTACTAACTCCAAATCTTAATTACAAAACAGAAATTAATAGAGCAGTTAAAATATCAAAATTAAAAATTTCAAAACACTATATTTATAATATTGAGCCTACAAAACTAACGCAACAAATCGAAGAAATAACAAATTATAAAATTAGAAAACAAAATTTAGCTGATGAAATAGAAAGAATTGAATTATCAAATGTAAATGAAGAGATAAAAAAAAGACGAATTGAGAAATTGAATAAAAAATATACTATTGGGAATGTTGATTTTGACTCGCTTATCATCTCAGATTTTGATGAAAGTCTAAAAAGTGTCATCACATCATTTCTTTACACTGACGTATCTCCACAAGACAAATATTTTATAACTTTAAACCAGTGGTTTGATGAGAGCTTACTCTCCGAACAGAATATTCAACCATTATATTACCCCTCTATCAATAAAAAAAATTTAGAGGACTTTACAGATAAATTTACACAATCTTATAATGAAAAACCTAATCATTTATCGTTACTCAGTTATGATCTAGTTGGATTGATTTATTATCTGACCTTAAAAAACGACTTGTCTGATACCAAACTTTTATTCAAGAAACAAAACTCTTTTAAAGGTAAAATTGGAGTTTTTGATATCAAAGATAATAAGATAAATCATAGATTAAATTTTTACCAAATCAAAAACGGATCCTTCAAAAAAATTTTTTGATTTTTTTAAAAGCTTTAAAGCGATGATCCATTCTATATTTTTTTAAGAAGGGCATTTGACCAAAAGTTTTCTTTTCATTATTTGGAATAAATATTGGATCATATCCAAAACCATTTTTGCCCATAGCTTTATTTGAAATTTTACCCTCAACTTTTCCTATAACACTTACTAAATTTTTATTGAGATAACTGATTGATAAGGCACAAATAAATCTTGCTTTTATTTGCTTCTGCTTCCAATTTTTATCTTTAGCAGTCAATTTTTTAAAAACTTTATTAATTGCAGCTTTAAAATCTTTATTTTTTCCAGCCCACCTTGCTGAATGAATTCCTGGTTTTTTATCTAGAATATCAATTTCAAGTCCAGAATCATCAGCCAGACAGATCAAATTTGTTTTTTTTGAAAAATACTTTGATTTTATAATTGAATTTTGTTCAAAAGTTTTACCATTTTCCCTTGGACTTCTAAACTTAAAATCTAGAGTAGAGAAAATTTGTATATTTTTTGGAATTAGGTTCTTAATTTCCCTCAATTTTCCTTCATTATTAGTGCCAATTAATAGTTTTTTTATTTTTTTTTTCATATCTGGAAATTTTAAATTTTCTTACCATATAACATTCTATGGAAAAAGAAGAAAACAGAACTACCGTAGATAACGAAGATATAAAAAAAAATTTAGATGATGATAAAACTGAAAAGTCAGATAACAGTGATCTAAATAAAGATAACGAAAAAAGAGAAAAATCACCAGAAGAAAAAATTACTGAACTTGAAGATAAACTAGCAAGAACTTTTGCAGAAATGGAAAATCAAAGAAGAAGGTTTGAAAAAGAAAAAATAGATGCATTTGAATACGGAGGTTATACTTTTGCGAAAGAAGCGTTGAATTTGATTGATAACTTAGAAAGATCAAAAAATATTTTAGAAAATGACGAAAAATTAAAAAATACTGAGGTTTTAAAAAAAACTTTGGAGCATTTTGACATAATTTATAAAGACATCATCTCTATTTTTAATAGAAATAATATTACCCCTATAGAAAGTATAAACAAAAAACTTGATCCGAATCTTCATCAGGCAATGATGGAAATAGAAGATGATAATAAAGAGCCAGGTACAATTATTCAGGAAATACAAAAAGGATTTATGTTAAAAGATCGTCTACTTAGACCTTCTTTGGTTGGCGTTGCGAAAAAAACGGGCCTTAAAAATGAAAAAACCGACGAAAATAAACAAAATTTAAAGGATAAATAATGTTTGGTATAACTTGTAGATTAAAAATTAACACTTATATGCTGCTTAGGAGAGTTAAATTATGAGCAAAATTATAGGAATTGACCTTGGGACTACCAATTCATGTGTTGCGATCATGGAGGGTAGTCAGGCTAAAGTTTTAGAAAATGCGGAGGGAGCAAGAACTACGCCATCTGTTGTAGCTTTCACTGATGAAAACGAGAAATTAATTGGTCAACCAGCGAAAAGACAAGCAGTAACTAATCCTGAAAATACAATTTTTGCTGTTAAAAGACTTATTGGAAGAAATTTTGAAGACCCAACTGTAAAAAAAGACGTGGAGACTGCACCATTTAAAATAATTAATTCTGATAAAGGTGATGCATGGATAGAGGCAAAAGGACAAAAGTATTCACCTTCTCAAATATCTGCATTTATTTTACAAAAAATGAAAGAAACTGCTGAAAAATATTTAGGTCAAGCGGTTACTAAAGCTGTTATTACAGTTCCAGCTTACTTTAATGATGCACAAAGACAAGCAACAAAAGATGCAGGTAAAATTGCTGGCTTAGAGGTTTTAAGAATTATAAATGAACCGACTGCTGCATCATTAGCTTACGGATTAGACAAAAAACAAAATAAAAAAATTGCTGTGTATGATCTGGGTGGAGGAACATTTGATGTTTCAATACTTGAGCTAGGAGATGGTGTCTTTGAGGTAAAATCTACAAATGGTGATACTTTTTTAGGTGGAGAAGATTTTGATAATACGATTGTAGAATATTTAATTAACGAATTTAAAAAAGATAATGGGATTGATCTTAAGTCAGACAAACTTGCTTTACAAAGATTAAAGGAAGCTGCTGAGAAAGCAAAAATTGAGCTTTCTTCTGCAGAACAAACAGACATTAACTTACCTTTTATAACAGCAGATAAAACTGGTCCAAAACATATTAACCTTAAGATGACAAGAGCAAAGCTAGAAGCTTTAGTTGAAGATTTAATTGCTAAAACAATGCCTCCATGCAAGACAGCACTAAAAGATGCGGGCATATCAGCAAATGAGATTGACGAAGTTGTTATGGTTGGTGGTATGACCAGGATGCCAAAAGTAATTGAGGAAGTTAAAAACTTCTTTGGTAAAGATCCAAATAAAAGTGTTAATCCCGACGAAGTAGTGGCTATGGGTGCTGCTATACAAGCTGGCGTATTACAAGGAGATGTCAAAGATGTTCTTTTATTAGATGTGACACCTCTGTCATTAGGTATTGAAACATTAGGTGGAGTTTCTACAAAACTAATAGATAAAAATACTACAATTCCAACGAAGAAAAGTCAGGTTTTTTCAACAGCTGAAGATAACCAGCCGGCTGTTTCTATTAGAGTTCTTCAAGGTGAAAGAGAAATGGCTACAGATAATAAATTACTAGGTAATTTTGAATTAGTAGGTATAGCTCCAGCACCAAGAGGTGTACCCCAAATTGAAGTAACATTTGATATTGACGCAAATGGAATTGTAAATGTTTCTGCAAAAGACAAAGGAACTGGTAAAGAACAAAAAATCCAAATTCAAGCTTCTGGAGGATTAAGTGAAGCAGAAATAGAAAAAATGGTCAAAGAAGCTGAGGCAAATAAAGATGCCGATAAAAAGAAAAGAGAGTCAGTAGATGTAAGAAATCAGGCAGATACTTTAATTCACTCGACTGAGAAAAATTTAAAAGAACATGGCTCAAAAGTATCTGATGCTGATAAAAAAGCTATAGAAGATTCTTCAGCAGCTTTAAAAGAGACTTTAAAAAGTGAAAATACAGAAGAAATTAAGAAAAAAACTGAAGCTTTAGTGCAGGCCTCTATGAAGCTTGGAGAAGCTATCTATAAGTCACAACAAAATGCTAAACCAGATTCTAATAAAGATGATGGTAAAGACGATGATAAAGGAAAAAAAGACGATAATGTTGTTGATGCGGATTTTGAAGAAGTAAAAGACGAGAATAAAGAAAAAAGCGCTTAACTGACATCTATTTGTCCAAGTTAATAAATGGCTAAAAGAGATTATTATGATGTCCTGGGCGTTAACAAAAGTGCTTCACCTGAAGAATTAAAATCTGCTTATAGAAAACTCGCTGTAAAATATCATCCTGACAAAAACCCTGGCGACAAAAACGCAGAAGATAAATTTAAGGAGGCTAGTGAAGCTTATGGTGTTTTGTCTGATAAATCAAAAAAAGAAAATTATGACAATTTCGGCCATGCCGCTTTTGAGAATGGTGGTGGAGGGAAAGGTGGCTTTGGCGGCTTCGGAGGTTTTAGTGGCGCTGACTTTTCTGATATTTTCGAAGATTTCTTTGGTGATTTTGGCGGTGGAAGACGAAGCTCGAGAAGAAGCTCAAATAATAGAGGCTCAGATTTAAGATATGATTTATCTATAACTCTTGAGGAGGCTTACACCGGTAAGAAACAAAATATTCAATTTTCATCATCAGAAAAATGTAATGCATGTAAAGGCAGTGGATCAAAAGCAGGATACAGTCCTGATAGGTGTACTTATTGTGGAGGAAATGGTCGGGTAAGAACAAACCAGGGATTTTTTACTGTTCAACAAACATGCCCTCAATGTGCAGGCAGTGGTGAGGAAATAACTAATCCATGCAATGATTGTAATGGGCAGGGAAACAAACAAATCTCAAAAAAATTATCAGTAACAATTCCTAAAGGGGTCGATGATGGCACAAGAATAAGACTTGCTGGCAAAGGTGAAGTGGGAACGAGAGGTGGAGCTACTGGTGACTTGTATATATTTGTTAATGTTAGATCTCACGAGCTCTTTAAAAGGTCTGAAGTTAATTTATTTTTTGAATTTCCAATTTCTATTGCAGATGCTGCCCTTGGTACAACAATTGAGATACCAACTATTGATGGGAAAAAAGCTAAAATTAAAATACCTGATGGGACACAAAGCGGTAAACAATTTAGGTTAAAAGGTAAAGGAATGCCTTTCATGCGCAGAGGAGATTTTGGTGATCTTTACGTACAAGTAAAAACAGAGGTTCCTGTTTCACTCAACAGAGAACAAAAAGAATTATTAGAAGAATTCAGAAAAATTGATAATGAAAAATCAAACCCAAGTATAAAAAAATTTTTTCAAAAAGTAAAAAATTTTTGGAATAACTAATAAATTATTTGAATGAGAGAAATAAGGTTAATCCACAACCTTCCAAGAAGTGGCGGTACAATAATATCAAAATGTTTGGGAGCTCAAGAAAATGTTGTTTTATTAAGTGAAATCCATCCGAATGGAGTAGAAATTGCAAAAAAAATGAACCTAAATTGCGATTTATATGACCCAATATTTCAAGCCCACGAATGGAATGGCTTATTTGAAAAAAAGGAGTATGAAAAAATTAGGAGTTTAAATTATAATTTTGAGGAAAAAATTCTCTTAATTTTCGAAAAGGTTGAAAAAGAAAATAAAAAATTAATAATTCGTGACTGGTGCTTTGTTGATTATTTTGGGATTCCTTATGTAGAACCAACTTATAAAAACTCTGTTCTAGAAACACTGAAGAAAGAATTTAATATTTTAAACCTTTATCTTTTAAGGCATCCTTTAGAACTTTATATAAGTTGTTTTAAAATTTTTCCTTTTTTTAGAGATAATTACAAATTTAATTTTTTTATAAGAGGGTATGAAAATTTTTTTTTTCACACCTTAAAAGGGAAAATTTTTAAATATGAAGATTTTAATAATAATCCTAAAGATAACTTAAAAAATATGTGTAAAATTCTAAAAATTAATTTTAATAATAATTTTAAAGAAAATTTAAAGAATATAAAATTAACAGGTGATGAAAAAGCTATAGCTTCAACTGATATTAAAATTAATAATGATACTGCCTCCACTCTAATTAAAAAAGAAGATAAAAATAAAATTAATAATAACGCAAATTTCATAAGATTAATGGAAAATATGAAAAATTATTATTGATGTTATGCTCAATCAAGATTGATAAATATCTTAGAAGTAACAAAAAAAAATTAGAAAAAAAATGGGTTTAGAAGAAATTATTCCAGCAATTGCTTTATTCGCTATACTAATACTAATTCTACCAGAATTTATAAGCACTAATATAAAAAAGAATCTGTTTTTTAAAAATCTATTTATTTGGGGTATTATTGTTTTGTTACTTATGATAGTTCTATATTTTATCTTCAAATGAGAAAAATTAACTTAGCTGTTACTGGGTGTTTAGGAAGAATGGGGCACCAAATAATTAAATCTGTAAAATCAGATAAAAAATTTAAACTAGTTGCGGTAACTGAAAACAAAAAAACCAATCAAAAGATAGATGGTTTAAGGGTTACAAAGAATAATTTAGAGGTGTTTAAAAAGGCTAATCTTATTATAGATTTTACGATTCCAAAATGCACGATGGACATATTAGAAATTGCAGTAAAGTTAAAAAAAAAAGTTGTAATAGGAACAACTGGTTTTACGAAAAAAGAGGAAAATTTAATAAAAAAATACTCAAAAAAAATTTCGATTTTAAAAGCAGGAAATATGAGTTTAGGTATCAATTTGCTAATGTACTTAACAGAAATAACCTCAAAGTCTCTGAACAATTCGTTCTTAAGTAAAATATCAGAGGTCCACCATAAACATAAAAAAGATTATCCTTCTGGCACCGCTTTAATGCTTGGCAAAGGTATAGCGACTGGAAAGAATAAAAACTTTTATAATTTAATTGGAAATAAATACCTAAATAAAAAAAACTTTCCGTACGGGAAGAAAATTAATTTTAATTCAATTAGAAAGGGTGAAATAATCGGTGAGCACGAAGTAAAATTTTCGAGCGGTAAAGAGATAATAACACTTAATCACGAGGCTTTTGATAGAGCATTATACTCAGAAGGTGCATTATCTGCAGGCAAGTGGTTAATGAAAAAAAAACCAGGTCTTTACTCAATGCGAGATCTTCTGAATTTCAAACAATGACTGAAGTTCAAAGGGCGAAAATTATATTAAAACATCTTAACAAAACTTATCCAAAAATAAAGGTCCCTCTTAAAAGTCGAAATGTTTTTACTTTATTAATCTCTGTTTTATTATCTGCTCAATGTACTGACGTAAATGTAAATAATGTTACAAAAAATATTTACCCAAAATATTACAAACCTCGTCATTTTTTAAAATTAGGAAGAAAAAAAATTGAGAGACTTATTAAGAAAATTGGAATTTTCAGAGTAAAAGCAAAAAGTATTTATAATCTTTGTGGCATATTAGAAAAGAGCTACAATGGAAAGGTACCAAAAACATTTGAAGAATTGGAACAGTTACCAGGTGTAGGTCATAAAACTGCTAGTGTGGTTATGTCTCAAGGATTTGGTCATCCCGCATTTCCAGTTGATACTCACATTCATAGATTGGCTCAAAGATGGGGGTTAACCAATGGTAAAAATGTTATTCAAACCGAGAAAGATTTAAAAAGATTATTTCCAAAAAAATATTGGAACAAGCTTCACTTGCAAATTATTTATTATGGGAGAGAGTATTGTAAAGCAAGAGATTGTTATGGAGTAACTTGTAAAATATGTACTAGTTGTTATCCTAATAGAAAAAAACCAATCAAAACTAAAAAGGCATAAATGAAAATTTTAGGTATTGGAAATGCAATAGTTGATGTGATCTGCAAAGTTAATGACGAGTTTATAACAAAAAATAATCTTACAAAAGGTCTGATGAAACTTATATTTGATCAAAGTGAGTTCGTAAACTTATTATCAAATTTAAAAATTGAAAAAACAATTTCAGGAGGTTCCGTTGCAAATTCAATAGTTGGTTTGTCACAATTGGGAGATAAAGTTGGATTTATTGGTAAAATATCTGATGATCATTTTGGTATCAAATATGAGCAAGGTTTAAAAAAAGAAAACGTAAATTTTTTTTATAAGAAAAAAAAAGAGCTTCTTCCTACTGGAACTTGTTTAATTTTAATCACACCTGACTCTGAAAGAACAATGTGTACTTTTTTAGGAACCGCAGGAAAAATAAGCAAAAATGATCTTCATGCAAAAGTCATTAAAAAAAGTGACTTGGTTTTTTTAGAGGGATATTTGTGGGATGAAGGAGATCCAAAAGAAGCTTTTGAAAAAGCTATTAATTTAGCGAATATAACAGCGATGTCTCTATCAGATAAATTTTGTGTAGATAGACATAAACCTAATTTTTTAAATCTCGTGAAAAACAAATTAGACTTAGTTTTTGCAAATGAAGGAGAAATAATATCACTGATTGATGCAAAAAACTTTGATGAAGTTATCTCTTTTGGTAAAGAAATAAAAAAACATTTAGTAATAACCAGAGGTGAAAGAGGTGCTATCTCAATTCATAAAAATGAAATAGAGGAAATTGATGCAAAAAAAAACCTCAATGTTGTAGATCTAACAGGAGCAGGCGATTTATTCGCCGCCGGGTATTTACATGGATTTATAAATAATTTTTCCCAAAAAGAGTGCCTAACAAAAGCAACTGAAATGTCATCCAAAATAATTCAACAGATTGGAGCTAGATTTTAAACTTTTTTAATTCTTTTAAAACTTCCTTTTCCCTTTTTTGGTTTAACTACTCTTGGTTTAAATTTTTTACTAAAAAGTTCTTTGGCAAATTTATTTTTTTTCTGAAATCTCATAACCATTTTTTTTACTAACGATTAAGTCTTCATCGAAAAACTTTTCTTTAATCTTTTTTCTAAGCCTATGAATATGTGTTTCAACAGTGTGAGTTTCTAACTTTGATTGATATCCCCAAACTTTTTCTTGCAGCTCTTTGATTTTTATTGGTTTTTTACTTTTTGATAAATAAATAATCATATCTATCTCTTTTTCAGTTAATTTTAATTTTTGATTTTGTAAAATCATTTCTCTTGAATTTATATTAATTGTATATTTACCTACAGTTATATTTGATTGTTCATTAAAATTTTTTTTCAGAAATTCAATATTTATTCTCTCTAAAAGATCTGAAAATTTAATAGGAAAATTATTAACTAAAATTAAATTTGGCAAACTATGATCTTTGTGAGATAAAATTAGAAAATTTTTATGGTTTTTAAAATCAATTTTAGATATTTCTTTTTTTTTTAAATTTATTAATTTAAAATTTAAATTAACCTCATTTTCCATAAATATATCAAATAATGGTGGTAATTCGTAAATAAACAAAGTCTTATTATTCATATATAAATACAATATGACAATTATTTTAAAAAACAAACATTCTCTTAAAATTGATAGCTTCAAATTTAAATGTTGTGTTGGAAAAAAAGGGATTAGTAGAAAAAAAGTTGAAGGAGATAAAAAAACTCCTAAAGGTATTTTTGGTTTAGAAAAATTATATTATAGAAATGATAGAATAAAAAAACCTTTTACAAAATTAAAATGCATAAAAATTACTAAAAATATAGGTTGGTGTAATAATGTAAAAGATAAAACAAATTATAATAAGCTAATAAACACTAAGAAAAAATCCATACATGAAAAACTTTGCAGAAAAGATTTTAAATATGACCTGTTAATTCCTATAAAATATAATTGGAAAAAGAGAATTCCTGGAAAAGGTAGTTGTATCTTTTTACACCTGACTAAAACTTATAAACCAACAGCTGGATGCATTGCATTAAGTAAGAAAGATTTTTTAATTATGTTGAGGCTAATTAATAAAAAAACAAAAATTAAAATCTGCTAACTTCTCTCACCAAAAATTGCTGACCCTATTCTTAAATACGTTGAATTATTCTCAACTGCTATAATGTAATCTGACGACATTCCCATGCTTAATTCTTTTAAACTTAAATTTTTGCTCAAATCATTTAAATCCTGAAAAAAAGGTTTTGGATCAGTATCTAATGGTGGGATACACATCAAACCTACAATGTCTAATTTTAGTTCATTACAGTAATGATAAAGATCGTCTAAATCATTTTTCAATATTCCAGACTTTTGTTTCTCATTACCTATATTTACTTGTAAAAATATTTTAACGTTTTTATTTTGTTTTAATTGTTCTTCAGAAATTTTTTTTGCAAGTTTTTTACTATCTACTGAGTGGATAAAATCGAAAAGTTTCACGGCAAACTTTACTTTATTGGTCTGAAGTTTACCTATTAAATGAAGTTTTAAGTCTGGTTTTTGTTCTTTTATTGTTGTCCACTTATCGAGAGCCTCCTGTACTTTGTTTTCACCATAATCAATATGACCATGATTTATTAATGGCATAATGTCGTCCATTAAAAAAGTTTTGGATACAGCGATAATTTTAGATGTTTTTGACTTGTTTAAATTTGCCTCTTTCGATTTTACAAGTTTCTCGATATGTATTAATTTTTGTACTGACTCATGCATAAAATAAATTATGAAAAATATTACTTTATAAGCGAATACGACACAAACCTAATAAAATATCAAAGCAAAAAAACAAATATAATTTTTAGAAATTATAATAACAATTTGGACATTGGAAAAATAAAGATTTTACGTGATTTTTGTAAGAAAAAAGGATGTCATTTTTTTTTGTCAAATAATGTTAAACTAGCGATTAAATTAGAATTAGATGGTGTTTATTTGCCGTCATTTAATAAAAGTTTTAATCATTTAGCATATAACTTTAAAAAAAAATTTATCATTTTAGGGTCTGTACATTCTTTGAAAGAATTAAATATCAAGAAATTCCAGGGAGTAAAATTTTTCTTTTTATCCTCATTATTTAAAAAAAATAAAAATTATCTTGGGATTTATAAATTCAAATTTTTTGAAAATTTTGACAAACAAAAATTTGTTGCCTTAGGTGGTATTAACGAGAATAATATAAAAAAACTAAAATTGTTAAATGTCCGTGGCTATGCAGGAATTTCTTTTTTCAAAAAAAAAGGCCCCTAAAAAAAGGGGCCCTTTAATTTTTTAGATTCTAATTATATTAGAATGCAAATGTAAGAGCGAACTCGTACGACTCTTTATCCGCTGTAGCAGCTGAGCTACCACCTACGTTGTCGTTACTGTTCATGTGACCAGCAATAGTCATACCACCCATTGTGTATGAAGCTGAAACACCTGAATCTTGTTGCTCTAACGAGTTAGATGCTGTTGTAGATGTATTGTCATCGTAATCTCTTTCACCGTAAGCAATAGTCATATTTTCGTTTACAGCGTAAGAAACACCCCAACCAGTAGACTCGTCATTTTGTGCAGCAACGGTTCCATCTGCTTCACTTTGTTGATAACCTAGAGTGAAACCTCCAACAGAATATTTAACGAATAATGTCTCGTTATCAATTGTCTGTGTAGTGTTCGGCTCTAACTCACCAAAACCATAACCGACAGTCAAACCTTCAACCATTTCTGGAGAAATCTGAATACCGAAGTCAGCATAGTGACCTAAGTCTTGAGACTGACCAGTTGCTGTTGAGTGATCATGTTGGTATGCAGCTTTAAACATCACACCATTGAATGAAGGTGAATCATAAGTTAACAAGTTGTTACCTGATCTACCATCGATTCTGACATCAGCACTCGCAGTTGTGTCCCAAACTTCTTCGTAAGCGTTTGGAGTCATATCATCCCATTGACCCATAACTGATGAACCACCATGTCCGTGGAATGTTACTGTTCCCATTGCATCTGTTCCAAATGAAACACTTCTATCATCCATACCGTTAGATGATGATGAAGTTCCAGGGTTATCGTTATCAAGTTCCATTTTTGCAGAAACTGTGATACCACCGTCTGTCTCACCTGATGCAGTGAAAACTACACTGTCAAACTGATAAGGACCAGTTGGACCGTTTTCATCTGTTGTAGATGCGAAAGCAAATCCAGTTGAAACTGAAACGCTTCCATCAGCTGCATGTGCAGCTGTCATCGCTAGTGAACCAGCTAATGCTGATACACCGATTTTTGTTAATTTGTTCATATTAATTACTCCTTTAATTGTTTAATATTAAACAGAAAACTCTTATCAAAATGAGCTGAATTTTGCTAAATTTACCTCTTTTTATGTTATAAAATTGTTAACTGTGATAATTTTACAACACAATTTTCGTTTATTTTAATATGTTTTTTGTGTTATTTGAGTATGTTAGAAATTATTGCCTATTAATAGCTTATTTATGAAAAATTACGTGTTTTTACAAAAATTTAGCCTACTGCCCATTTTTTTGATCATTTTAATCTTATTAACTAGTTGTGGGAAAAATTTTTTTAGAGGTGCTGATGCAAAAAAAGTTAGCCCTGATCCTCGTGAAAGAGTTAAAAAAAATTTAGAGGAAGGAAAAGGTTTCAGACTTAATGATGTCGTTAAAAAAGGGGCGATGAGAGGTGGAAATTTTGAGTTTGCAAGTTCTAATGAACTATGGAGGGCATCATTAGATATTATAGAATTTATGCCCTTAACCTCCGCAAATTACAGTGGTGGAATAATCATTACAGACTGGTACTCAAATAATACAAATCCAAATGAAACTATTAAAATAACAATCAGATTTTTAAGTAATGAGATTAGATCGGATGCTATTGACATAAATGTCTTCTATAAAAAATGTGATAGTGAATATAAATGTGTCGTTCAAAAAAATAATGAAAACATAGAGTCAGAGTTACGAAGAGAAATTCTTAAAAAAGCAACGATATATCAAAAACAAACTAAAGCTAAAAATAAATCCTTTTATCCAGATGTTAAAATGGGTAAAGATTAATTCTAGATCTCATTCAAGTGGATAGATATAATTTTAAAGAAATTGAAAAAAAATGGCAGCATTATTGGGAAAAAAATAATCTTTATAAGTCTCAAGTTAAAAAAAACAAAAAAAAATTTTATTGCTTGGAAATGTTTCCATATCCATCTGGTAAAATACATATGGGTCATGTCCGAAATTATACTATAGGAGATGTACTAGCTAGATATAAAACTTTAAAAGGATTTAACGTACTTCATCCAATGGGTTGGGATTCTTTTGGGATGCCAGCAGAAAATGCAGCACGAGAAAACAATTTAGACCCTAAAGAATGGACTAATAGAAATATAGAAACAATGAAAAACCAGCTTAAAAAGTTGGGATTATCTTTAGATTGGGATAGAGAGATATCGACCTGCAATAAAGATTATTACAAACACCAACAAATTTTCTTTTTGGAACTATTAGAAAAGGGACTTGTATATAGAAAAGAAAATTATGTTAATTGGGATCCTGTTGACGAGACTGTCTTGGCAAACGAACAGGTTATTGATGGAAAAGGATGGAGGTCTGGTGCAATAGTTGAAAGGAAAAAATTAAGTCAATGGTTTTTTAATATATCAAAATTTTCACAAAATTTATTAGATGGTTTAAAAGAATTAGAGGCATGGCCTAACAAAGTAAAAACGATGCAAAGCAATTGGATTGGGAAATCTTTTGGATGTGAAATTGACTTTAAAATCGAAGGTGATTTACCTGTTAAAAATATAAAATGCTTTACAACTAGACCAGACACTTTATTTGGTTTTTCTTTCTTAGCTTTGTCAGTTGATCATGAAATTTCAAAATTTTATAACAAAGACAAGGAATTTCTGAAATTTAAAGATGAATGTTCAAAAACTGGAACAACTGAAGAGGCTATTGCGGTAGGAGATAAAATCGGGTTTAAGACAAGTCTTTTAGCTAAAAATCCACTAAACCCTAATCAAAAGGTTCCTGTCTATTTTGCAAATTTTGTCCTTATGGATTACGGTTTTGGTGCAGTATTTGGATGCCCAGCGCATGATCAAAGAGATTTCGATTTTGCAAAAAAGTATAAACTCGAAATCACTACAGTGGTTAGACCATATGAAGAAAATGATAATTTCAAGGTATCTAGGGAAGCATATTCTGGACCTGGAAAAATAATAAATTCAAGTTTTTTAGATGGTCTTGATGCACCAAAAAATTCTGTAGATGAAACAATAAAAATTTTAGAGGAAAAAAAAATAGGTAAAAAAAAAATTAATTTTAGGTTAAAGGACTGGGGTGTATCCCGTCAAAGATACTGGGGGTGTCCTATTCCAATTATTTATAACGAAAAAGGTGAAGCAATACCAGTACCAAAAGATAAATTACCTGTTGAATTACCCGAAAATATTGATCTTAAAGTTAAAGGAAACCCTCTTGATAGTCAAAAAAGCTGGAAAGAAATAATTATTGATGGAAAAAAATTTACTAGAGAAACCGATACCTTAGATACATTTGTGTGCTCATCTTGGTATTACCTACGATTTTGCTCTCCTAAAGAAAAAAATTATGGATTTAATAAAGAAGACATAGATTATTGGATGCCTGTTGATCAATATATTGGCGGAGTTGAGCATGCAATATTACATTTACTATATTCAAGATTTTTTATGAGAGCAATTAACTTTAAAAATGAAAATTTTAAAATAACTGAACCTTTTCAAAGTTTATTTACACAAGGCATGGTTTGTCATGAAACATACAAAGACCAAGATAACAACTGGCTTAGCCCTGATGAAATAGAAAAAGTTAATAATAAAATCATAAAAAAAGGTAACCCTAGTGTGGTCGTTAAAGTTGGTCCTTCAGAATCAATGTCAAAATCCAAAAAAAACGTTATTGACCCTGAGGATATCATTAATACTTACGGTGCAGATTCTGTCAGATTATTTATTTTATCTGATAGTCCACCCGAAAAAGATGTGCAATGGTCGGAACAGGGAATGGCCTCATCTTATAAATTTATTCAAAAACTATGGATTTTAAATACGCATGTTTTAGATGAAATCAAAAAAAATCACTCAAAAGATGATGATGATGAATTTAAAAAAAGAACAAATACATTTATAAATAACGTGACTAATAATTTATCTAATTTTACTTACAATAAAATTGTTGCTAATATCCATGAAGTTCATTCATCTATATCAAAATTAATAAAAAAAAAATATTCTCCTAAGACAATAATTAATAATTATAAAAAAATATTAGTTTGTATGTTGCCAATTATCCCGCATTTTTCTAACGAATGCATAGAATTACTTAAAGACACACACGAGCTAGAATGGCCAAAAGTTGATAAGCAACTTTTAATAGAAGAAAACATTAATTTTGTTATTCAAATAAATGGTAAAAAAAGAGGTTTGATTAAAGCAAATAGAGACATTTCTGAGGTAGAATTAATAGATTTGATTAAAAAAAACGTTGAAATAAAAAAATACATAAAAAATCAAGAATTTAAGAAAAAAGTATTTGTTCCAAATAAATTAATAAATATCATAATATAAAATAAATGAGAAAATACATTTACATATTTATATTTATTCCATTTTTAATATTGGGTTGTGAATACTCACCAATTTATTCTAACAAAGATAATTTCGGTTTTTTTATTGAAAAAATTGAGTTCAGTGGAGATGCGGAAATTAATAATTTAATAGATAAAAAATTAAAAAAATATCAAACAACAAAAAATAAAAAAAAAATTTCTATTTCATCTACATCATCATATAATAAACTCTCTCAATCAAAAAATCTCTCAGGAAAAACAACAAATTATTTAGTAATTATTGAAATAGCTTTTCAAATTAAAAAAGAGGACAAATTAAATACTATTAAATTCAAAGAAGATTTTTTAATCAAGAATTTTAGTAACAAATTTGAAGAAAGTAATTTAGAAAAGACAAAAAAGGAAAACGCTACAAATCTAATAATAAATAGATTAATAAGCCAAATTTCACAAATGTGATGATCTTAAAATATTTTGAGTTAAATAAATTGAATTTTGAGGTCACAAATTTCTTGTTATTTCATGGTAAAAACGAAGGATATAAGAACGAGGAAATCAGAAAAATTACAAATAAATTTAACATAAAAGGTAAACATTACGATGAAAAACAAGTAATTGATAACACCGAAGAATTTTTCGCGAACAATCTCAATAAATCATTTTTCGATAATGATAAAATTATAATAATAAATAGGTGTACAGATAAAATAATCAAGATTATTGAACAGTTAATTGATAGGGATATAAATGATATAATATTTATACTTAACTCAGAAGTTTTAGAGAAAAAATCTAAATTAAGAAACTTTTTTGAAAAACCAAAAAAAAAATTAGTATCAATTGCATTCTATCCAGATAATTTTGAAACTCTTATGAGAATTGCTCGACAAAATTTAAGAGAAAGAAAAATATTGTTATCAAATGAATGTGTTAGTATTTTGGTAGGAAAATGTGCTAGTGACAGAAAAAATCTATTAAATGAAATAGAAAAAATTGAACTTTATTTAAAAGACAAAAAAAAGATAAATAATGAGGAAGTTTTTAAAATAATTAATCTCTCAGAAAATCATAGCATAAATGAATTAATTAATAGTTGTTTAGTTAAAAATCAAAAAAAATTATTTAATATCCTTAACGATAATATTTTTTCAAATGAAGATTGTATTGTTATTATTCGAACTTTACTCAAGAAAACAAAAGATCTTTTAAATCTTGTAACCCAATTTCAATTAAATAAAAATATTAATGCAACAATAGATAATGCAAAGCCACCAATTTTTTGGAAAGACAAAAGTATTATAAAAGATCAAATAAATATGTGGTCAATCAATAGATTAAAAAATTTGATTATAGAAATAAATGACATTGAGTATCAAATAAAGAAAAATTCGGTCAATTCAATAAATCTAACAACAAACTTTTTACTAGAAAAATCGGCATAATTTTTTTAATAATTATTTTTTATTATATCAATTATTTTATTTAATTGATCACTGTCATGAAATGAAATTGTAATTGAGCCTTTATTTCTTTTATTACTTTTTATTGATACGTTAAGTCCAATTTTATTCGAAATAGTTTCTTCTATATTTTTTATGTTTGGATCTTTATATAAATTTATTTTTTTAGATTTTTTAAATAATTTTACAAAATTTTCTGATTGTCTTACGGATAACTTCTTTTCTATAATCTTACTAGCGATAAAACTCGCGTTATCTAGACCGACAAGAATCTTAGCATGACCGGGCGTGATTTTTCTTAGTTCAAGATAGCTAAGAACATCTGCTGGTAGATTCAGTAATCTTAGGGAATTAGTAATATAACTTCTGCTTTTACCGATAAATTTGGAAACTTTTTCTTGATCATAGGAAAATTCGTCGATTAATCTTTTATATCCCTGAGCCTCTTCCAGGGGATTTAAATCATGTCTTTGCACATTTTCAACTATGGCAAACTCAAGTGATTTCAAATCATCCGCCTCAGTGACAACCACAGGGATATCATGCAAACCTGCCTTTCTTGCTGCAAGCCATCGTCTCTCTCCTGCAATAATCTCGTATTTAGAGTTATCAGAATTTGACTTTCTTACAATGATTGGCTGAATCACACCTCGTTCTTTTATTGAATTAGTCAGATCTTGTAAATTTTCTTCCTCAAAAACTTTTCTTGGTTGAAATTTATTTGGAATGATATCACTCAATGAAAGTTTATTAGTTTTTGCCTCTACTCTAGTTTCACCGATTAAAGATGATAAACCTCTACCTAAACCTTTTTTTATTTGTGAATTCATTATGCGGCACTCCCCATTTTATTTTCTTGTTCAATGAATTCATCAGTAAAATTGTAATAAGATTTACTACCTGGACAACTTTTATCATATATAAGCACAGGTACACCATGAGAAGGTGCTTCAGATAATCTGACATTTCTTGGTATCACTGTTTGATAGACTTTATCTTTAAAATAATCACGTGCCTCTTGTTCTACCTGAGAAGACAACTTATTTCTTCTATCATACATTGTTAAAAGTATTCCTTGAATTTCTAAAGACGGATTAAGATTTACCTTTATTCTATCAATCGTCTTCATGAGTTGTGTCAGACCCTCTAATGCAAAAAATTCTGTTTGAAGGGGAACTAAAAGAGAGTTTGATGATACTAGAGCCATTACTGTTAGTAAACTTAAGGAGGGAGGACAATCAATAAGCACATAATCATAAAGTCCTCTAGAATCGTTTAAGTATGCGGTTAATTTGCTCTTTAAAATGAAAGCTCTATCGCTATCACCAGCTGTTTCGACTTCTAAACCTGACAAATCTACATTGGATGTTATCAAATCGAGATTTTCAAATTTTGTCTTCTTAATAACATTCGAAATTGACATTGTTCCATTTAAGATTCCATAAATTGTTTGATCTGATTGATTAGTATTAGATAATCCTAACCCAGTGGTAGCATTTCCTTGAGGATCTAAATCAATAACTAAAATTTTTTTATTTTGTTGAGTTAAAGCTGATGCCAAATTAATTACTGTAGTTGTTTTTCCAACTCCACCCTTTTGATTTATTATTGAAATTATTTTCACAAATTTTTTTTTTTAATCTTTTTAATGTTGATTATAAATGAGTCGGCGCTAGTTATGCTTTTTTTTTCTTTATAATCCAAATCCCAAATTTTTAAGGTCTCACTTAAAATTTTTCTGCCACTTTTTCCCATAAATAAAATTAGATTATTGAATTGCTTAAAATTTTCATTTACTAGATCCAAAATTATGGGCATAGGTTTAAATGCTCTTGAAATTATGGTTCCAGTTTTAATGTTCTTAAGTGTAAATATATCTTTTTGAATAATTTCCGTATTTAGGTTTAATTTTTTTGAAACATCTCTTAAAAAAGCACATTTATGATGACTTTTTTCATAAAGATTTATTTTTAACGAATTTTTCATGGTTTTCATGACAATTGCTATAACAAGTCCTGGCATCCCGCCGCCTGTCCCTAAATCACAGGTTGTATTACTATTTAAATCAATAAAATCAATAATTTGTGCTGAATCAATTATATGTCTTTGCCTTATTTCCTTTATTTCTGCTGTTTTTTTACTAATTATGTTAATTTGATCGTTTTTTTGCTTTATCATTAAAATTAAACTCTCAAGCTCAGAACAGGTTTCACGTGAAACTTTAGGGATTGGGATTTTTGAATAAAAATTTAAAATTGAGTTATCCATTAAGCTATATGCTTAATAGACTTTCTTTTGACATGTGACAACAAAATATATACTGCTGCTGGAGTAATTCCGTCGATTCTAAGCGCCTGACCCATAGTTTTAGGCTTAATTTCTTTGAATTTCGCTTTCACCTCGTTAGATAAACCAGAAAATTGGTCGTAATCAATATTATCAGGTATAGTTAGATTCTCATCTCTTTTAAAAGCCAGGATATCTGCTTTTTGCTTTTTTAAATATCCTCTATAATGAGAATTAATCTCTATTTGCTCGTCTATATCTGCACCATGATCTAAAATTTCAGGCCATATATCTCTAATTTTGCTCATATTAACCGTTCTTTGGGTTAAAATCTCCTCAGCTGATCGAAATACGCCATCTTTAGCTATTTTAACACCAAATTTTTCAGCTCTAGTAGGAGAAATATTAAGATTAGACATCTGCATTGATATTTTGCTCAATTTTAGGAATTTATCCTCAAACGTCACTTTTCTAATGTCAGAAATTAATCCGATATTAATTCCCTTATGAGTAAGTCTTAAATCAGCATTATCTGATCTCAGGCTTAATCTGTATTCAGCTCTTGATGTAAACATTCTATAAGGCTCAGCAACACCCTTGGTAACTAAATCATCTATCATCACCCCGATATAAGCATCAGATCTATCAAGGATAAAAGGTTCCATTTTTCTTAACGATAGGGCAGCATTAATTCCAGCTATAAGTCCTTGTGCTGCAGCCTCTTCATAGCCTGTAGTTCCGTTAATTTGACCTGCAAGGTATAGATTCTTTATTTTCTTTGTTTCTAGTGTCAAAAAAAGTTCTCTGGGATCAATATAATCGTATTCTATAGCATATCCAGGACGTATTACATTAACATTCTCTAAACCACTGATATTATTAAGTATTTCTTTTTGAACAACCTCAGGTAGTGAAGTTGATATACCATTAGGATAAATTGTATGATCATTAAGGCCCTCTGGCTCTAAAAATATCTGATGTCTTGTCTTATCAGCAAATTTTACAATCTTATCCTCTATTGAAGGACAATATCTTGGGCCTACACCCTGTATGTTACCAGAATACATTGCACTTTTAGATAAATTCTTTTTAATAATCCTATGAACGTTTTCATTAGTATAAGTCATAGAACAAGATACTTGTTTGTTTAAATTTTTTTTTGTTAAGAAAGAAAAAAAGTATGGATCATCATCTGCAGATTGTTTTTCCAATTTTTGGAAATTAATAGTTCTAGAATCTAACCTTGGTGGTGTTCCAGTTTTTAATCTGCCTATCTTAAAATTATATTTCTTTAACTGTTCACTTAAACCAGTGCTTGGATTTTCATTAAATCGGCCAGCAGGAGTTCTCTCATCACCAATATGTATCAAACCATTTAAAAATGTGCCGGTTGTAAGTATTAACTTGTTACAACTTACCTTATTACCTTTTAGGGTTAAAAATCCTTTTATTTCATTATTGTTAAAAATAAATTTAATTACAGGATCTGAAAAAATCGTTAAATTACAATAGTTTACAAGTTTTTCTTGCATAAATTTTCGATAAAGTGATCTGTCAGATTGAGTTCTTGGTCCTCTTACTGCTGGTCCTCTGCTTCTATTTAACAGTCTAAACTGTATTCCAGACTTATCAGCTACCTCACCCATAACCCCATCTAAAGCATCAATTTCTCTCACCAGATGACCTTTTCCTAAACCACCAATGGCAGGATTACATGACATTTCTCCTATAGTATTTTTATTATGGGTAAATAATGCGGTGTTAACACCAAGCCGAGCAGATGCTGCAGCTGCTTCACAGCCTGCATGGCCACCTCCGATTACTACTACATCAAAAGATAAATCTTTTTTCATGACGTAAATTTATATTCGAATTAAATATTTACAAGATTTCTATTCTTTTTATATTAAATTCTATTTATCAGGGTAAATTGGCAATAATGGGTGAAAATTAGGTTATTTCTTTTATTTTCCTATGCAAAAATCATTAAAAATACTGCCTAATATCTCTTCAACATCAACTTTTCCGACTATCATACCAAGATGACGTGCTGCAAGTCTTAAATCTTCAGCTGCTATGTCAAAATCTTCAACTTCTTTTTTTTGATTAAATCTTATTAAATGAGACACACATTGCTCAAGATGTTGTCTATGTCGTTCTCTAGTAATAAGAATATCATCACTTGTTACAAATTTATTTTTTAATGCGTTTTTTATTTTTTGTATTAGTTTATCAATATTCAAATTATTTTTTATTGATATTAAGACATGATTTATTCTGTTTATTTCTGGATCAATATCTTTTTCTAAAAGATCAGATTTATTTAAAACCAAAATCGCATTATCGTCTAATAAACCCTTCAAAGTATCAGTAAAATCAATGTTTTTGGCATCTACGACTACTAGTTTCAGGTCTGCTTCTTCTGCTCTGTTTAGAGATAATTTAATGCCTTTTTTTTCAATTTCGTCTACAGATTCTCTTATGCCGGCAGTATCAGAAACTATTACTGGATAACCATCTATATTAAGATGAGTTTCTATAACATCTCTTGTTGTTCCAGCGATTTCAGAGACTATTGCAACATCTCTATTAGATAAATAATTCATTAAGCTAGACTTACCAGCATTAGTTGGTCCTAGAATTGCAATTTTAAATCCCTCCCTAATTCTTTCTCCTACTTTTTGGTCATTTAAAATCTTTTCTATATCTTTTAAAACTTCATCGGTATCTTTTTTAATTTTATTTAGAATATCTTTTGGCAAATCTTCATCTGGAAAATCTATTTTAGCTTCAACGTGAGATAAAATTTGTAACAGCTTTTCTCTTAATGAATTAAATTTATCCGCTGAGCGTCCATTCATAATTTTGACTGCTTGTTTTCTCTGAATTTCAGTTTCAGCAGAAATTAAATCAGCTACACTTTCTGCTTTTAATAGATTAATTTTACCATTTTGAAATGCAAGTTTTGTGAATTCTCCTGGTTCAGCAATTCGACAATTTTCAATATTTGAGATATTCATGTGAATAGCATCAATTACAGCCTTACTTCCATGTACCTGTATCTCAGCCATATCCTCGCCTGTGTAGCTCTCAGGGCTAGGAAACCACAAAACTATTCCTTCATCTATAAGCTCAGAAGTATTGATATTATTTATTTTTCGGAGAGTTGCTTCTCTAGGCCTTGGAACCTCTTTATTTGTTAATAATTTAATTACCTTCAAAGTATCAGGTCCAGAAATTCTTATAATTGCAACTCCAGAAACACCCGGACCAGTCGACAAAGCATAAATCGTCATAAAATTTAATTAATTATATATTTTTTCTAAAGATTTGAAAAATTGGTTTGAGAATTTCTTTTGATCAAATAAAGGAGAGCTTAAAGCACTTTCAAAAACTACATTACGTAATTTTTTAAGATTATCAACATTTTTTTCTAAACTTACGGCAATATTTATATAATCGTTTTCATTTTCAGCAATTAATTCCTGTAAGTTAAGATTTTTATTTATAGACTCACCACTTCTTGAATTATAATTAAATCCTTTCATCGTAAGCACGGGAACACCCATCCAGATTGCCTCAAAGGATGTAGTAACACCATTATAAGGAAAAGTATCTAATGCAATATCTATTTTATTATACTGATTTAAGTGATCCTCAAAATTTCCTTTAAAAGGCAAAAATTCAACAGAATTTATAACATCATTTTTCCTAAATTTCTCAGCCATTGCAGTCCTAAAAGTGGCGCCGGAGGATTTCAAAATTAATCTTGAATTTTTGACTTTTTTTAAAATTTTTGACCAAACGTTTATAACTCTGTCATTTATTTTATTATAATTGTTAAAGGATCCAAAGGTTATAAATTTATTTTCGGTTATTGGGGCTGATTTCTGTAATCTTGGTATGTCAAAACCAGAATGACAATTCCAAATATCTTCCATGTATAAAATTTTTTCAGAGTATAGTTTTTTTTCATCTTCAAAGATCAAATTTTTATCTACAATTATATAGTCCATTTCTTTAATTCCGGTTGTGTTCTGAAAACCACACCAAGTTATTTGTATTGGGGCTAGTCGATTTTTATAAAGAGACAATCGATGGTTAGATATAAGCCCCATCAGATCAATTAAAATGTCAATTTTGTCATTTCTAATAAGATTTATAACGTCAATATCACCCATATCTACTATATTAATCATCTTATCTACATAATTTCTAAATTCCTGTGTGGTTGTGTCTTCCTGATGTTTTTTACAACCAATATAAATGTTTATATTAAATTTGTTCTTATCATACTTATATAAAACTGTTTTTAAAAAATGAGTAACAGAATGTTTTGATCTTATATCAGCAGAATGAAAACCAATATTAATTTTTTTTCTATTCGAACCACTAATTTCAATTAGTTTATTTTGAGGGTAAGTAATTAATTTTTGATCAAGGATTTTGGAATATTCTAAAAATTTTTTTTGATCCCAGTTATAAATAAAACTTTGATAATAAATATATGATGCCAAAGCATCAATACTGGAGGTTTCTTTTTCAGCGATTTGATTAAGGTAATAGATAACCTTTTCTATATCTACATTGCGGACTAGTGCTCTCACTAAAGCTCTTGTTAGCTCATCATTTTTTTCAAAATAATCTTTATTATCATTATAATATAAGAAAATTTCCTCAAGAATCTTGCCTGTTAAATTTATTTCATTCGATTTGAATTCAATATCAAAAAGATCAATAGAAGCATTTATAAAATTTTTTAAAGCGTTAAAAGAATGTTCGGTTTTTTTTTTATCTTTTAAATATGCTGTTCTAAAATCAATTATTGCGCTTTTTAAAGTTACTTCAGATTTATCAGATAATAGTTTGCACACCCCAAATAAATTAATTAATCCTGAATTTAAATTTTTCTTATCAATATTTTGTATAATTGATAAGATTTTTGTATATTTTTTCTCTTCAAAAAGTTTTTGAAAATTGATTTTTTCGTTCATCTTCTTATTGCCAAAAAATTTATTATAACAATTTCCAATACTCTAGGTCCGGAAGATAAAGCATAAATAGTCATAGATAAAATTATTTAATTATATAATTTTTCCAAACTAGAAAAAAATCCATCTGAAAATTTCTTTTTATCAAATAAAGGTGTCTTTGAAACGTTATCATAAATATTTTTTCTTATCTTAATCAACTCTTCTGTGTTTAGAGCTAAATTAACAGCTTTTTTTATATAGTCTTCTTTATCATTACCAATTAGTGAGACAAGATTTGCATTTTTATTTATGGACTCACCACATCTTGAATTTAAATTGTGACCTTTCATTGTGACTACTGGAACACCCATCCAAATTGCTTCAAATGAGGTTGTAACTCCATTATAAGGAAAAGTATCTAGAGCTATATCGATGTCTTTATAAGTTTCTAAATGATTCGAAAATTTTTTTTTAAACGGCAAAATAATTACAGATTCTAATACACCATATTTATCAAATTCTTCTTTGAACCTCTCAGTTGATATAGGAAACGATGTTTTCAAAATTAATTTTGAATTTTTAACTTTTTTTAATATCTTTGACCAAACTTGAATTACATCGTCATTTATTTTTCTAAAGTTATTAAATGATCCAAATGTAATAAATTTTTTTGAAATTGATGGCGCTGAATTAAATTCTCTTTTACTATCATAGCCATAATGACAATTCCAAATTTCAGGTAAATAAATAATTTTCTCCGAATAATATTTTTCCTCATCAGGTTTAATTAAATTTCTATCAGCAATTAAATAATCCATTCCCGAAAGCCCAGTTGTATTTGGATATCCACACCAGGATATTTGAATAGGCGCAACACGATTTTTAATTAACGTCAATCTATGGTCTGAAGTTAGTCCATTAAGATCAATAATAATATCAATCTTATCTTTTCTAATTTTATTAATAACTTCAATATCTTTTAAACTTTTTATTTCATATATATTAAAAACTTTGTCTTCAAATTCTTTAATTGTATCATCTTTTTTTAAATTATTGTTATAAATGAAGATCTTATACTTTTTTTTGTCATAAAAATTAATTACTGTTTTCAAAAAATAAACTACAGAATGTTTTCCTCTAATATCAGACGAAATGAATGCTATATTTAATTTGTCATTTTTGTTATTTATAATTTTTTCTAATCCATCATTTTTGTGTATAGGAACTAAATCACTGATCTTCTTTGAATTATTAAGGAATTCTTCTTGACTCCAACCGAAAATATAATTTCTAAAAAAGATAGATGCTATTAAAGCATCTATGTTAGAACTTATGTCAAAAACTTTTTTATAATGTTTAATAATGGTTTTTGTATCTGAAGTACGTACAATAACTTTTGAAAAATTGTACATCAAGACTTTATTTGTTTCAAAAAAACTTTTGTTTTTTTTGTAAAAAAAATATATATCATCAAAAAAATTTTTTTTGAGTTCATTTTCATTTTCTCTAAATTCATTGTCAAAATGAATCACAGAGGTACTTATTAAATTTCTTAGTGGATCAAATAATTTTTCTGTTACTGTTTCTTTCAAACATGAATTTTTAAAATCTTGTATTGCAGATTTCTCAGTAGCAGAGGATTTACCCCCCAACATTCTTGCAACACCGCAGAGATTTAATAAACTGGGTGTTTTATCTTTTTCCTTAAGTTTATTTTCAATTATTGAAACAATTAAAGAATATTTTTTTTCCTGTAATAATTTTAAAAAATTAGTGTTCTTTGTCTTCATAATGTCCAATTTTATATTTATTGGATAACATTATTATTATTTTTAAATAAAAATAGTTTTTTTTTTATTTTTTAACTCTCTATATATTTAGAGTAGATTTATGAAGGTTTGTTCATCGAATTAAAAAATTCAGAATTATTTTTTGTGTCTTTTAATTTTGAACTAATAAATTCAATAGCATCCATAGTACCCATTGGTGCAATTATTCTTCTTAGAACATTCATTTTCTGAAGATCATTTTTTTCAAAAAGCAGTTCCTCTCTTCTTGTTCCCGATTTAGTAATATCAATTGCAGGATAAATTCTTTTATCTGCAATCTTTCTATCTAATACTGTTTCACTATTACCTGTACCTTTAAATTCCTCAAAAATTACCTCATCCATTCTGCTACCTGTATCAATTAAAGCAGTAGATATTATCGTTAAAGATCCTCCTTCTTCAATATTTCTAGCTGCACCAAAAAATCTTTTTGGTCTCTGAAGAGCATTAGCATCTACACCGCCTGTTAAAACTTTTCCAGAACTTGGTATTACTGCATTGTATGCTCTACCCAATCTTGTAATTGAGTCCAATAATATCACTACATCTTTTTTATGTTCTGTTAATCTTTTTGCTTTTTCAATAACCATTTCTGCAACAGCAACATGACGCTGCGCTGGTTCATCAAAAGTTGAACTTATAACTTCTCCTTTGACGGTTCTTTGCATATCAGTAACTTCTTCAGGTCTTTCATCAATTAATAAAACAATCAAATAACATTCAGGGTAATTTTTAGCGATTGAATTAGCTATACTTTGTAAAATCATTGTTTTTCCAGCCTTAGGTGGTGAAATTATTATCGATCTTTGACCTTTACCGATAGGACTGACTAAATCAATTAATCTAGGAGTTAAATCTTGTTTTTTATCAGGTTTTGCGATTTCTACCTCCATAACTAATTGCTTATCAGGATAGAGTGGGGTTAAGTTATCAAATGCTATTTTATGTCTAGATTTATCAGGCTCTTCAAAATTAATTTTGCTAACTTGTAGTAAAGCAAAATATCTTTCACCTTCTTTTGGTGCTCTTACTGGCCCCTCTACGGTATCACCAGTTCTTAATCCAAATTTTCTGATCTGACTTGGGCTTACATAAATATCGTCAGGTCCTGGAAGATAATTTGACTCCATTGCTCTCAAAAAACCAAAACCATCTTGCAATAGCTGTAAAACCCCGGCTCCAGTAATTTCTTCTTTTTCTGCAACTTTTTTCAAAATGGCAAATAGTATTTCTTGCTTTCTAAGCGTACTGGCATTTTCTATGCCCAACTCTTCTGCTTGAGTAATAAGCTGTTCAGATGATTTGAGTTTGAGTTCTTGTATGTTCATGGGTTTATTATTAAGGACTTAATAATATCTCAAATATATATACTAATTTAAATTATTCAACCCTAGATAGGTTTAAAAATTACAATAAAAATGATCAAAATAAGCAATAATGTAGGAATTTCATTAATGTATCGATAATATTTAGAAGAGTGTTTATTCGTATCTAGTTTAAATTGACCTAAAACTCTTCCTAAATAAAAATGATACAGAGTTAGTGAGACAACAAAAATAAGTTTTAAAATCATCCACTTTTGGGCTAATTGCTGAAAACCTATTTCATGTATCAGTATTAAACCAAATATCCAAGAGAGCGTCATTGCTGGGGTCATAATGTAAAAAAAAAGTTTTTTTTCCATGACTTTAAATATTTCTGTTACTAATGGTTTATCGTTGTTTTCCGAATGATAAACAAAAATTCTCGGAAGATATAGAAGTCCAGCCATCCAAGAAATAACTGCTATTAAATGTAAAGATTTGAAAAGCAAATAAGTGTTCATAAATTACAGGCTTTTTTGAACTAGTGATTTTAATAAGGCTATATGATCATCATTATCATTTAAACATGGCACCATATCAAAGTTTTCTCCACCAGACTCTAAGAAAGTTTCTTTACCTTGAATTAAAATTTCCTCCAAAGTTTCAACACAATCTGAGGAGAAACCTGGGCATATTGCAAGAACATTCTTTTTGCCCTCTCCAGGTAATTTTTCTAATGTTTTGTCTGTGTAGGGCTCGAGCCATTTTTGAGGACCAAATCTTGATTGAAAAGTTGTTTTAAGCTCTATGGATTTAAACTTTTCCGAAATCAATCTGGTAGTTTTTTGGCAATAGCAATGATACGGGTCTCCTTTATCAAAGTATTTTTGTGGTATACCATGATAAGAAACCAAAATTAAATCTGGTTTCCAGTTAATTTCTTTTATCTTTTTATTCAATGAATTTACCAAAGCATCGATGTATTGAGGGTGTGATTCATAATGTGGTATAATCTTAATGGAAGGTTGCCATCTCATTTTCATAAGTGTTCTATATACTTCATCACAAACAGTAGCTGTAGTAGCTGCAGCATATTGAGGATATAATGGGAGTATAACCAAATTTTCACAACCCTTATCGTGCAAATTTTTTATCTTACTTTTAATACTTGGATTTCCATACCTCATAGCAAAGTCTACGACTACATTTTTTTCAGATATTAAATTTGATAATTTGTTTGCTTGTTCTCGAGTATAGTAAAGCAATGGAGAGATGTTCTCTTTTTTCATCCAAATTTCTTTATATGCCTTTGCTGTTTTAGAGGGCCTCAGATTTAATATAAAAATATTTAGTATAATTTGCCAAAGTATAGGATTAACCTCTATTACTCTTCTATCAGATAGAAACTCCTTTAAATATTTTCTTATATCTAGCCAGTTCGTTGAGTCAGGTGTTCCCAAATTAATTATCAAAACACCAGTTTTACCAAAATTAACTTTAGGATGATTTTTGTTATTTTCCATTTAATAATCTTTTACCGTTTTCACCAAATAATTCATCATTTCTGGGTCTGTGTCAGGTAAAATTCCATGCCCTAAATTGAATATATATGGGTGGTCTTTAAAGATATCTAAATATCTTTTTGCTTCTTTTTTTAAATTTTCTCGATCGGTCAACAAAATTTTTGGATCCATTCCTCCTTGAACAGGGATTTGGATATCTTTTATAATCTCTTTAGGATCAACTTCATAATCGATGCAAACGGCATCAGGCTTAACGGTTTCGCAATAATCTTTATATCTTTTTATACCTTTAGGAAAACATATGACTGGAATGTTTAAAGATTTCGTATACTCAACCAAGTTTGTAGTGGGTCCATAAACATAATCTGGCAAATCTTTTTCATTTAATAATCCGGCCCAACTATCAAAAATTTGAATAATGTGTGCACCATTTTCAATTTGAAATTTGATATGTACCTTCAAAAACTTTTCAATGATCTCCAAAGTTTTACTTATTAATTTTTTATCTTTAAAAAAATCATCCTTTAAACCCGTCTTTGGTGATTTTTGATTTATCATGTATACTAAAAGAGTCCACGGAGCACCAACAAAACCTATTGTACTCTTATTTTTTGTGAGAGAATTATTATTAATCAAATTAACAAGTTTATAAACTGGATTTAGTTTTTCAACAAAATTAGTTTCATTCAATTTTAAAATACTATCTAAATTTAAATTTCCTAATATAGGTCCGACTCCTTTCTTAAACTCAACTTTTTGATTTAGTCCATATGGTAGCATTAATATATCTGAAAAAATTATTGCAGCATCTAAATCAAATCTCTTCAAAGGTTGTAGAGTTATTTCTGCTGATAATTTTTCGTTTAAGCATAATTTTATAAAGTCAGGATTTTTATTTCTAATTTCTCTAAACTCTGGTAAATATCTTCCTGCTTGTCTCATAACCCATATAGGTTTTATTGTTGTATTTTTATTTTTTAAAACTTTATAAATTGGGGTCATATTTAAAATATATAATATAAGATTGTAGTATTATTAGGGAGTGTGAATAATGGTAATTATTTTTTATCAACATTTTATTAACTATTTATTCTCAAATTTACCATTAATTAATAGGTAACTTATGAATTACTCAACCATTTGTATAATTGTTTTTCACTAAATAAATAATGTTGATAAAACCCTTATTTTACAAGCTATTTTAAATAAAAATAAATTTGTTTAATTTTATTAAGATATTACAAAGATATTAACAAAATATACATGAGTAATACTTATCAAATATTCTTAATTTCTGATTCTACAGGAGAGACTTTAGATAGAATTTTTTTATCTTTAAAAGCACAGTTCAAAAACATTGATTATAAAGTTAATTCCTACTCTTTCACACGAACTGAGAATCAAATTTCCAAAATACTCGAGATAGCAGAGAAAGTAGATAATTCTATTATTTTATATACAATTGTAGACAACAACTTAGCCAAAAGTTTAGCCAACTCGTGCAACAAAAGAAGAATTCCTTGCTTCGGGGTCTTGGGTAGTTTGATATTAAATTTTTCAAAATTATTTAATCAAAAAGCCTCTCATGAGCCAAGTGGTCAACATGTTTTAGATGAAGATTATTATAATAGGATTGAAGCCATTCAATACACAATGAACCATGATGATGGAAACTTACTTATTGATATTGAAAAATCTGATATAATTTTATTAGGTGTTAGTAGAACTAGCAAAACACCTACTTCGATATACTTGGCAAACAAAGGCTATAAAACAGCAAACATACCTTTGGTAAATCAGAATTCCATACCAAGGAATTTAAAAACAAATCCACAAAATTTTTGTATTATTGGGTTAACAACTGAAGCTGAAAGATTAGTGGACATAAGAAAAAATCGAATAAATTCTTTAAAAAACCCAAAGGGTCAAGATTATACAAACTTAGATAAAATTAAAAAAGAAGTTGAGGATGCAAAAAATACTTTTAGAAAATATAAATGGCCAACTATAGATGTAACAAGGAAATCAGTTGAAGAAACTGCTGCATCGGTAATAAAAATTTATGAAATTTTTTTAAATAAAAAAAATGGATAAAAGAATTATCTTAGCATCAAAGAGTAAGATAAGAAAAGAAATTTTGGACAGGAACAATATTACTAATACCGTTGAACCCTCTAATGTTGATGAGGACATTATTAAGTCAAGTTTGTTAAGTGAAAAAGCAAGTCCTGAGATTATCTCAAAAAATCTTGCAGAAATAAAAGCAAATAAAATCAGTATTAAGCATCCTGATAAATTAGTATTAGGTGCAGACAGTGTTATAGATTTAGAGGGAAAACTAATATCGAAACCTGAGAATAGAGAAAGCGCTTTAAAAATTTTAAAAAAGCTTAATGGTAAACATCATCACTTGATAAGTTCAGTTTGTATATCTAAAAATGGGATGATGATTTGGAACTATACTGATAAAGCTAAATTAACAATGAAAAATTTTACCGAAGAAGAATTAAAACAATATTTATCTAAAATATCTGATGAGAACCTTTATGCATATAATGTTTACCAAATTGAAAGTGAGGGTAGATATTTATTTACAAGCATCGAAGGAGATGAGGACACAATTATGGGTTTACCAATTAAAAAAATTAAAGAATATTTAAAAATACACGGGTACTAATATGAAAAAATTTTTTGTCATCGGAAATCCAATCGATCATTCTTTATCTCCCAAACTTCAAAACCACTGGTTAAAAGAAAACGATATTGATGCTACATACGATAAAATTAAACTTGAAAATTCCCAAATTAAAGATTTTATTCAAGATATAAAGAAACAAAAAGTAGCTGGTTGCAATGTAACTGTACCTTTTAAAAAAAAAGTTATACCTTTTTTAGATAAATTGAGTTTGGAAGCAGAACAGACCCAATCAGTAAACACAATTACTTTTGAAAATGATTATTTAATTGGATACAATACAGACATAACTGGTTTCGATACTGCAATAAAAAAATTAAATTTTACTATTCTGGGCAAGAAAGTTTTAATTCTAGGGGCCGGTGGTGTGGTATCCTCATTAATTTTTGCTTTAAAAAATATGCGTGTTCAAGAGATAACAATTAGTAACAGAACCAGAGAGAAAGCAGAAAATTTAAAAATTTTATTTAATGATCTTAAAATCATAGAATGGGGAAATTTAAATGATTTTGATGTGCTAATAAACGCCACAAGCCTTGGTTTAAATAATGAAACAATAAATTTAGATTTTTCAGGTTCAGGACCCGATAAATTATTTTATGACATAATTTATAATCCTCATGAAACTAATTTTTTGAAAACGGGTAAACAATTAGGTTACAAGACTGAAAATGGAAAAACTATGTTTGTTTACCAAGCTTTAGAAGCATTCAAATTATGGCACAAGATAGAACCAAAAGTTAATTCAGACACATTTAAACTTTTAGATAATGATTAAGATTGGAATTTTAGGAGATATAGGATCTGGAAAAAGTTTTGTGGCCAAATCATTTGGTTATCCAGTGTTTAATGCTGATGATGAGGTAGCCAAAATCTATAAAAAAAACAGGGTTTGTTTTTTAAAATTAAAAAAATTATTACCAAAACATATTAAGACATTTCCAATGAACAAAACTGAACTAACGAATGCGATTTTAAGCAACAAGAATAATATAAAAAAAATTACAAAAATAGTCCATCCGCTTATAAGAAAAAAAATGAGTTTGTTTCTTTCAAAAAATAAAAAAAGAAAACTAGTAATTTTAGATATTCCTTTGCTGTTAGAGAGCAAAACTAAAATCAAAAATATGATTTTAGTTTTTGTTGATGCAAAAAAACAAGATATTTCAAAAAGACTAATTAAGAGAAAAGGATTTAATAGTAAAATCTTGAAAAGATTGAGAGAAATTCAACTCCCACTTGATTACAAAAAAAGAAAATCTCAATATATTATAAAGAATTTTTATACAAAAAAAATTGCAAGAAAAAATGTTAAAACTTTTTTAAAAGAGATTTTAAAATGAGAGAGATTGTTTTAGATACTGAAACCACTGGTATCTCTGTTAAGGAGGGTCATAGAGTTGTTGAAATAGGTTGCATTGAACTTGATAATTTAATTCCGACTAAAAATAAATTTCATTGTTATCTAAATCCAGAGAGAAAAGTCTCTGAGAAAGCTTTTGAGGTCCATGGTTATACAGATGAGTTTCTTTCCAAACAAAAAAAGTTTTCAGAAATTGAAGATGAATTTTTAGAATTTATAAAAGATAAAAGACTAATCATTCATAATGCTGAATTTGATTTATCTCATTTAAACAATGAATTAAAAATTTTGGGAAAAAAAAATATTACTAATGAAATAGTAGACACATTAATTTTGGCTAGAGATAAATTTCCAGGATCTCCATCAAATTTAGATGCTTTGTGTAAAAGATATAGAATTGATAATTCTAGACGGACAAAGCATACTGCATTAGTAGACTGTGATTTGTTAGCAAAAGTTTATATAAATTTAATAGACCAAAAGGAACCTACTTTAGATTTTAGTATTCAAGAGAAGATCACTAATAAAAATATCAACAAAAAAATAAATTATTTTAAAAAAATTATAAAACCAACTGAAGAGGAACTAAATAATCATAGCCATTATTTAAAAACGCAAATTAAAAAAAATTTTTTTAATTAAAATTTGTTTTATATAATTCTTCAAAATCCACTTTTTTTTCAATTTTAATTGCTGGGTAACCTGAGTTATGAAGTAAGTTAACTAGTGTTTTTTCTATATCTGGAAAAATTTCCTTTTGAACTTCAACTAAAACGATTTTTTCTAAAATTTTTTTATCTTTGAGATTTTCATCAACTTGTACAACAGATGTGTAAACAAATTCAAAAATTGATTTTTTTACATTTTCTTCTTTATCATAAAATTTAATTGAAGTGTCGATCTCTATTAATCTACTTTTTATTGCTTTTGAATCTATGTTAATTCCCAACTGGTAACGAGAAATGTTGTCTTTTACATACATATATGTTTCAGCATCTGGTGTTTCACTTGACATATCCTTGATATATTTGGCTAAAATTTTATAATTTTTTGTCATCCTCTTTTTCTATTTCTTCATATTCACCATCAATAAATTTTTCATTTGTCTTTTTTTTCATTTGAAATCTAGATGATAATATTTTTAAAATAAATTTTCTGCTAAGTGGAAATATTAACAAAAAACCAATTGCATCTGTAGCAAAGCCTGGAATAATTAGTAATAGAGCAGCAAAAGTTATTGCTGTCCCTGATATTATCTCATAAACAGGTATTTCGTTTTTAATCAACTGCAAAAAAGCGGACTTAAGAGTATTTATACCTTCGTATCTAGCATATATTATCCCAAGTATAGCAGTTACAAATATCAATGTTATTGTAGTTAAAGCTCCAATTTGAGAGCCAATTTTTATGAATAAGTATATTTCGATAACTGGGACTAGTATTATGGCCATTAGAACTGAGTTCATTTGTCTTTAATTTAATTGCTAGTTGAAATTTTTCAACATAGTAATTACTATTAGTAAATGAATTATAGTTTTGAATATATAGATATCATTCTATTAGCAATGATAGCCGGTTTTATCTTTTTAAGATTAAGAGGAATTTTGGGTAAGAGGACAGGCTTTGAGGGTAAAATAAACCCACAATTTGAGAATATCCTCAAAAAAGCTCAGACAGAAAATAAAACTAAGATTAAAGAAAATTTTGATGAAGAGGCTCAAAAAGAATTTTTAAAAGGTGCAAAAATTGCCTACGAAACTATAATTACCGATTTTAGTGATCAAGATAATAAAATTACAAAAAGTAAACCATTATTAAGTGAAAAAATTTATTCTCAATTCAAAGCCGCTTTAGTTGATAGAAGTAAAAGAGGACATTTTGCCGAGATAACATTCATCGGTATCGATTCGGCAAAAATAAAAGAGCATAATAAAATAGGTTCTATTTTAAAAGTTACAGTGGATTTTGTTGCTGAGGTGATAACATGCATTAAAGATAAAGAAAAAAAAATAGTTTCAGGTGATCCAGAGACAATTAAGAAAATTTATGATACTTGGGTATTCTCAAGAGATACAAAGTCAAACAATCCAAACTGGCAACTTGTTGATACCTTAACATAATTGATTACGAAAATTTCTAAGAAAGATAAAAAGGATTGGGAAGACTTTTTAAATAAAAAAGAATCTTTACCAAATAAAGATTTATCAAGTTCTAAAAAAAGAGTTCAGAAGACAAAGAATTTTGATTTCCATGGTTTTTCATTAGATGAGGCAAACAGAAAAATAAATAAACTAATTAAAGATTCTTATAAAGATGGTGTTAGAAAATTAGTTGTTGTCACTGGAAAAGGTATACACTCAGATAATGAAAAAAATCCTTATGCATCTAAAGATTTAGGTATTCTTAAATATTCCATGCCAGAATACATCAAAAATACACCTGAGTTGATGAAATTAATTTATGAAATGACAGAAGCAGATATTAAGGATGGAGGTAGTGGAGCATTTTATATTTTTCTTAAAAAGAATTAAATCCACTTCAATTTTTTAAAGTATAAATTTTGATAGATCAGTATCTTTAACTAGATTATCCAGATTTTTGTTTATATAGTTTTTATCAATGGTAATTTTTTCACCAGATCTATCTGTTGCTGTAAAGCTGATTTCATCTAAAATTTTTTCAATAATTGTGTGTAGTCTTCTTGCTCCAATATTTTCAACTGTAGCATTAACTTCTGAAGCAATGTTGGCTATTGCATCTATACCATCCTCAGAAAACTCCAATTCAACATTTTCAGTTTTTAACAGAGCAACATATTGTTTAATCAAACTGTAATCTGGTTCTTTTAAAATTCTTTTAAAATCCTGACTTGTTAGAGCTTCTAGTTCAACTCTTATAGGTAATCGACCTTGTAATTCAGGTAACAAATCTGACGGTTTAGCAAGTTGAAATGCACCAGACGCAATAAATAAAATATGATCTGTTTTAATCGGGCCATATTTAGTATTTACTGTGGTTCCTTCTATCAAGGGTAACAGATCTCTTTGCACACCTTCTCTTGATACATCACCGCCAACTCTATCTGTTCTTCCAGAAATTTTGTCGATTTCATCTAAAAAAACTATACCATTATTTTCAGTTGAAACTTTTGCAGCCTTGATAATTTTATCTTGTTCAATCAATTTATCTGACTCATCATTTATTAAAATTTCATGAGACTCTTTTACAGTCATCTTTTTCTTTTTTTCTTTAGCACCCATTGATTTTCCAAGCATTTCACCAATATTAATCATTCCTACATTAGCACCTGGCATTCCGGGTATTTCGAAAGAGGTTGAGTTAGTTCCTGCATCACTTACTGCGATTTCAATTTCATTATCATCTAAATCACCATTTCTTAATCTTTGTCTAAAACTTTCTCTCGTTGCCGCACTTGCTTTTTTCCCAACCAAAGCATCTAAAACTTTTTCTTCAGCAAGTTTTTGTGCCTTAGTCTTTACTTCTTTCCTTTTTTTTATTTTTTCCATTGAAATTGCTATTTCAACAAGATCTCTGACTATTTGTTCAACATCTCTTCCAACATATCCTACTTCTGTAAATCTTGTCGCTTCAACTTTGACAAATGGAGCTTCAGCTAGTTTTGATAATCTTCTCGATATTTCAGTTTTTCCCACTCCAGTTGGACCAATCATTAGAATATTTTTAGGTAAAACTTCATTTTTCATTTCACCTTTAAGAGCTTGTCTTCTCCATCTGTTTCTTAATGCAACTGCAACTGCTTTTTTTGCTTTATTTTGTCCAACAACAAACCTATCCAATTCAGATACAATTTCTCTTGGTGAAAGAGAACTACCTAAAAATTCCTCTTTTGAGTCTTTCTTATCTGTTGGGTGTAGTTGTGTAACGTTTGATTTATCCATTATATTTTTTCAATTTTAACATTATTGTTTGTAAAAACACAAATTTCTGCTGCAACCTCTATCGCTTTTTTTGCAACTTGTTCAGCACTCATTTCGGTTCCGATTAAAACTTTTCCAGCTGCTAGTGCGTAGTTTCCGCCTGAACCAATTCCAATCACATCTCCTTCGGGTTCTAATACATCTCCAGTGCCTGAAATTATATAGCTGTTTTCTTTATCACCTATTGCCATTAAAGCTTCGAGCCTTCTTAAATATTTATCTGTTCGCCAATCTTTTGCCAACTCTACTGCTGCTCTGGATAAATTTCCTGCATGTTTTTCCAATTTTGCTTCTAGTCTTTCGAATAAAGTTAAAGCATCTGCTGTGGATCCTGCAAATCCTGCTACGACACCTCTTTTATCAATTTTTCTCACTTTTGAAGCAGTGCTTTTCACGACTGTATTTCCCATACTCACTTGTCCATCACCCGCAACCACAACTTCTTTGTTTTTTCTAACTAATACTATTGTTGTCATAGCTTATAAATGGATACTAATCTTAATACTTCAAGTCCAAGTTTAGTATTATTGCCATAATTGAATTATATATGTATACCTCTTTTTAATTATGAAGCGTAAAGGCAAAATTAGTCGAAAAACCAAAGAGACCAGCATCAGTGTTGATTTGAATATTGATGGAAAAGGCAAATATAAAATTGATACAGGCATAGGTTTCTTAAACCACATGTTAGAACAGCTATCTAAACATTCCTCTATTGATATGACTATCAAAGCCAAAGGAGATACTCACATAGATCTACACCACACTACTGAGGATACTGGTATTGCGATAGGTGAGGCTTTAAAGAAAGCTTTGAAAAAATCCGTTGGTATTAGAAGATATGCTCATGCTATGATACCTATGGATGAAACTTTATCGCGTGTAGCTCTTGATATTTCTAATAGACCTTACTTGATTTGGAATGTTAATCTTAAAGTAGAAAAACTAGGGGAAATGGATACTGAACTCTTTAAAGAATGGTTTCAAGCATTTTCACAAGCTGCTGGAATTACTTTACACGTCGAGAATATTTATGGTGATAACAGTCACCACATAATAGAGTCTTGCTTTAAGGGTTTAGCAAGATCATTACGAGCCGCATTAGAGATAGATCCAAGGAATAAAAAAACAATTCCTTCTACAAAGGGTTCTTTATAAGTTTAATGAAAGTCACAATTGTTGATTATAATTCGGGCAATATTAGCTCGGTGATAAACTCATTTAAGGAAGTCGCCAAAGATAAAGTAAATATTCAGGTAACTTCAGATTTAGAAAAGATTAAAACAAGTGATAAATTAGTTTTACCAGGCCAAGGCTCATTTAAGAGTTGTGTAGATGCTCTAAATAAAATTAAAGGTCTAATGGAAACTCTCAACGAATTTGCAATAAACAATAAAAAACCTCTTCTTGGAATTTGTGTTGGTTTACAAATGTTTGCTGATGTTGGGTATGAAGAAACCGAAACGAACGGATTAGGATGGATTTCGGGTAAAGTTTCAAAAATAGATAATCAAGGTGGAAAATTTAAACTTCCTCATATCGGCTGGAATCAAGTCAATTTTGTCAAAGATAGTAAAATTTTTAAAAATATAGAAAATAATTCACACATGTATTTTGTTCATAGTTATGAATTTATTCCAAATGATAAAGATGTCATTTCAGCAACAACAGATTATTCTTCTAATATTGTTTGCTCTGTTGAAAAAGAAAATATTTTTGGAACTCAATTTCATCCAGAAAAGAGTGATAAGATAGGTCTTAAAATAATTAATAACTTTATAAATTTGTAAATGAAAATATTTCCTGCAATAGACATTAAAGATAAAAAATGTGTGAGGTTAGTAAAAGGAGATTTTGACAACAAAACTGAGTATGAAAAGTCTCCAATTGAACAAGCAGGAAAATTTAAAGATCATGGTTTTAAAAATTTACACATAGTTGATTTGGATGGTGCTTTGACTGGTGAAACGGTGAATTTAGATATTATCAAAGATATTGTTGACAAATTTAATTTTAACGTTGAGGTAGGTGGTGGTATTAGAAGTATTAATAGTATTAAAAAATACATAGATTCTGGTGTTGAGAAAGTAATTTTAGGAAGTGCTGCTATCAAAGATAAAAATTTTTTAAAAGATGCATGTGAAAAATTTTCAAATAAAATTGCATTAGGTTTGGACGCCAAAAATGGTCATTTGTCAATATCTGGATGGAGAGAAAATTCTAATCAATTAACTTTAGATTATTTAAAAGAAGTTAATGACTATGGTGTTAGTAGATTAATTTTTACTGATATTAATAGGGATGGTATGAAGCAAAGTCCAAATTTTGATGAAACATCTAAGGTTGCGGAAATATCTAATTGCCCTGTAGTTATATCTGGAGGTGTTTCATCTATAGATGATATAAAAAAAGCAAAAAGTTTAAATAATATTGAAGGTATAATTGTCGGTAAAGCCATCTATGATGGTGATATTAAATTGGATGAATTGGTAAAAGAAGATGCTTAAAAACAGAATTATTCCGTGTTTAGATGTAAAGAACGGGCGTGTTGTAAAAGGTATAAACTTTGTAGATTTAAAGGATGCAGGTGATCCTGTTGAGCAAGCAAAAATTTACTCTGATGGCGGAGCAGATGAAATATGTTTTTTAGATATTACTGCTTCAAACGAAAATAGAAATACAATTTATGATGTAGTTGAGAGAACATCAAAAAAATGTTTTGTCCCCCTGACTGTTGGTGGAGGAGTAAGAAGTATAGATGATATCAATAAATTATTAAATTATGGTGCCGATAAAGTATCTATTAATACCGCAGCTGTTGAAAATCCAAAAGTTGTTTTAGATAGTTCAAAAAAGTTTGGATCCCAATGCATTGTTGTAGCTATTGATGCAAAAAAAAATGGAGATAAGTGGGAAGTCTTTACACATGGGGGAAGAAATAATAGTGGAATTGATGCGATAGAGTATGCCAAAAAAATGGAAGATAGTGGGGCAGGAGAATTACTTGTAACATCAATGGATAGAGATGGAACACAAATAGGTTATGACGTGGATTTGATGAATAAAATTGCATCAAAAGTAAACATACCTTTAATTGCCTCAGGAGGTGTTGGTAATCTAGATCATTTGGTTGATGGAATTAAGTTAGGAAATGCAAGTGCAGTTTTAGCAGCCTCAATATTTCACTATGGAAAACATTCAGTGCGAGAGGCTAAGGAATATTTGGACTCAAAAGGAATTCCTGTTAGAATTTAGTATGCTAAGTACTCTAGAAAACTTATTTAAACTAGCCCGTGAAAGAAAAGAAAGACCAGTTGATGGGTCTTATACCAACAGATTACTATCAGATAAATCTTTAAGCAAATCAAAAGTTTTAGAGGAAATAAATGAGTTGATTGAGGCAGTAGATAAGGACACTAATAAAATTCATGAGGCTGCTGATGTTTTTTATCATTTGATAATTTATCTTGAGGCGCATAATATTAAGATTGAAGATATAGAAAAAGAGCTAGAAAAAAGAAAAAAATAAAATGAGTAAGATTAAAATTGTTTTAGTCTTTTTATTGTGTTTCGGTCTTTATAAAGGCTATGTTGCTTTTTCTGAATTTGAAATAGGAGTTTCCAATCGAGTTGCAGAGCTAGAATGGAACGAAGATATAGAAAAAGAAGGAGAAGTCATAGCACTTTTGATGTATTTAGGCGATCCATTAGAATTAAAAGAACATTTATTAGTTGAAAAAGAGTCCAAATGTTTAGAGATGAAGCAGATAGCTGAAGAAACATCTTTTGCATATTATGAATGTGCTGTTGTTGACGCTAATTTAAAAGGTGGAAAAATTATTAGTATAAATGCAGAGTTAGAGATTTTATAATGACTTATGATAATAATAATATTTTCGCAAAAATTTTAAGAAATGAAATTCCTTGTAAAAAAATTTATGAGGACGAGTTTGTCTTATCTTTTTACGATATAAATCCCCAAAAGAAAATTCATGCACTTGTTATACCAAAAGGAAAATATGTGGATTTAGATGATTTTGCAAATAATGCCTCTAACGATGAAGTTGTGGGTTTGATAAAGGGTATTAATTTAGTTGCTAAAAAATTAAATATTTCTGTTGATACTGGAAAAGGTTACAGGGCACTCGCAAATATAAGTGAGCACGGTGGACAAGAAGTACCCCATCTACACTTTCATTTGTTTGGGGGCGAGAGGGTCGGGAAAATGGTCCAATGAGTTTAAAAGTTAAAAGAAATTATCTAGAGATTTATTCAATTGATGATTTGATTGATGTAAAAATTGCACCTAAAGAATTTACAATAGATCTTATCGATCCTCCAAACTTTCAACTCAATAAGTTTTTTTATAAATGTATAGGAAAAAATCATCGTTGGACTGATAGATTGTCCTGGAATGATAATCAGTGGATCAATTATACAACAAATAAAAGTCTTAAAACATATATCTTAAAAAATAAAAATGATCTTGCTGGTTATTTTGAGCTATTATTTCATCAAAATAAAAATGAGGTCGAGATAGCCTACCTGGGTTTGTTAGAGGAATATCACAATAAAAAACTAGGATCTTATTTATTATCTAATGCGATTAAAGAGTCTTTTTTACAAAAACCTAAAAGAGTATGGGTACACACTTGTTCTTTAGATCATAAAAATGCACTAAACAATTATTTATCTAGGGGAATGAAAGTTTTTATGACAGAAACAGTGCAAATTTAAGTATGATTAATTTTTTAAATCAGAACTTGGTAACTCAAATTTTTTATCTTCAATTTTTTGATTAATCAAAATAGATGACAAATAAACGATATTAAGATTTTGATACAAATCTATAGTTTGCCAACCTTTTAGATTTAGTGTTCTTTTATCGAAAAAGAGAATTATTTCATTATCATCTTTAAAAAATTTGAAAGCTATAATGTTTTTATCTGAGTAATAACTCTCCGATTTAGTTATCTCATCCAACAAAAATTTCTTATCTAATACAAGATTTAAGGGTGTTTTTTTTAAAGGATAAATGTAATAGCTTGAAATCGTCTTGATAACAAATGATGTACCATTTGAGACTAAAATTTTTTTATTACTCAAATCATATTTACAAAAAATTTTCTTTGGGTATTGTAAAATACAATTACCTTTCTCAATTTTGTCGTTTATGTTTTGTTCAAAATTAAATGATATATTCTCAATAAAATTAAGTTTCTTGATTATATCATTTTTAATTGAAGCTAAGCTTTCACTCGTTAAAAAAAAAAGGAATACTAAAATGTAATATTTTCTCATTTTAGAACATCACGTTTTCCAACATGGTTTGCTTTGCTTACAATTCCTTCCGCTTCCATCATATCAACAATTCTTGCTGCTCTATTATATCCAATTTGTAATTTCCTCTGTAAAAATGATGTTGAAGCTTTTCCTTCTGATTTAATAATTTCTACTGCATCGTTATATAATTCATCTTTGTCACCCTGATTTTTTGAATTTTCAATCATTTCTTTCTCATCAACAAAATCTAAAATTTCATCGATATAATCAGGTTCAGCTTGAGATCTTAGGTAATTATTAATTTTTTCAATTTCATTTTCAGATACGTAAGGCGCGTGAATTCTTACTACTTTGTTTGCAGACGACATAAAAAGCATGTCTCCCTTTCCTAATAATTGCTCAGCACCTTGTTCACCCAAAATAGTTCTACTATCAATTTTCGAGGTTACTTGAAATGATATACGAGTTGGAAAATTCGCTTTAATAGTACCCGTTATAACATCGACACTAGGTCTTTGAGTTGCCATTATTATATGTATTCCTGCTGCTCTGGCCATTTGTGACAATTTTTGTATGTAATTCTCTATTTCCTTTCCAGCAACTAACATTAAATCAGACATCTCATCTACAACGACCACTATGTAAGGCATTGGAAGTTTATGTTTTAAATTATATCCATCAATATTTCTTACACCTTCTTTAGTCATCAATCTGTATCTACTTTCCATTTCTTTGACTACCCAACCTAAAACTGAAGCTGCTTTTTTTGCTTCAGTAATTACAGGGCAAAGTAAATGTGGTACACCCTCATAAGTGGATAACTCAAGCATTTTTGGATCAATTAAAATAAACTTACATTTATCAGGGTGATGTCGATAAAGTAATGAGAGAATAATTGTATTTATACAAACTGATTTTCCTGACCCTGTGGTACCAGCAATTAATAAGTGAGGCATTGATGTTAAGTCTCTCAATATTGGCTCTCCGGAAATATTTTTACCCAATGCTATTGGTAATTTTATATCTTTTTTTTTAAAATTTGAGTTATTTAGAATTTCACTTAAGTAAACATTTTCTCTTTGTATATTTGGTAATTCAATACCAATAGTATTGCTTCCAGGAATAGTAGATATTCTTGCAGATTCTGAGCTTGTATTTCTTGCAATATCGTCTGAAAGATTTACTATTTTTGAAACCTTAATTCCTGCAGCTGGCTCAAACTCATTTAGGGTGACTACAGGTCCATGGCTAATTTTTTTAATTTTTCCGCTCACACCAAAATCTAGAAGTATTTTTTCTATGAAATTTGGGTCTATATTGTCTTTGATTTCTAATTTATTTCTCTCATTTTTTGAGGGTGTTTTTAGTAATTCTAAAGAAGGTAATTTATACTTATTTTTATCCTTCGAAATAGTATGCTCGGCTTTTATAAATGGCAAATCTTCTTGAATTAAATCTTTGATTTCATCTTGTGGTATATACTCTTTGATGATCTCATTTTTGTTAGTATAATTTTTTTCTTTTTTATTAAATAAAGCATTAATGATTTTTTTAACCATTTTAAAAGACGCTCCAAAATTGAAGTTAATACTTATCAAGAAAAAAATAGATATGACCAGGATTAGTACATAGTAAGAAATTACTTCATTTGAACTTATAAAAGAATTTAAAAAAGTATCGTTAAGATATTTACCTATGAAACCTCCGTTCCCGTTAATATAAAGATTAAATGAGTCAGTATAAAAATAGCTAAAAAAAAGAGAGCCAATGACAGAATAAATAATTATAAAAAATAAGTTTTCTAAAAATAAAAAAAATTCTTTTTTTCTAAAAATATTAATTCCAGTTAAAGCAAATGTTATAGGTATCAAAAAAGCAATGAGACCTACAGACTGAAGAAAAAGATCTGAGGTATAACTTCCCTGAAAACCTAAATAATTTTTTATTTCTAAATTTTCAGGAAATATAAAATTTGGGTCGTCTGGTGAGTAAGATATTAGCGCTAAAAAAAGAAGAATACCTGTTATTCCAATAATTATACCCGAGATCTCTATTAATCTCTTAGTAATAAAAATAAGTATTGAATAACCTAGTTTTTTTATGTCCATATTAGATGAATCAAATTTATGTCTTTGTATCATCTAATTTTTGTTGTTAAAATTAAAATTTTGTTATGAATGTATGTATTTTAGGTAATGGTTTAACAAGCT
>CACBFJ010000003.1 GCA_902538495.1 uncultured Pelagibacteraceae bacterium
AAACAAATTAGGATCTTTTAAAAATGCTTTTAATCCTAATGTAGATAATTTTAGGGATTTTCCCAAATATTTAAAACAATTAAAAAAGCAACAGCCTATCGCTATGTTTTGCACTGGTGGTATTAGGTGTGAAAAAGCCTCTGTATTTTTAAAAAAAAAAGGTTTTGAAAATGTTTATCAATTAAAAGGAGGCATATTAAATTACTTAAAGAAAATCAAAAAAAAAGATAGCTTATGGAAAGGAGAGTGCTTTGTTTTTGATAACAGAGTAAGTTTAAAACATGGCTTATTACAAGGCTCTTATTCTGTTTGTAGTGGATGCAGAAAACCAATTTCATTAAAAGATAAAAAATCTAAAAGGTATGAAGAGGGCGTATCTTGTCCAAGTTGTTATAGTAAACTCACTAAAAAACAAAAATCTCGTTTCAGAATGAGGCAAAGTCAGATATATAAAGCAAAGTTATCAGGAAAAAAATATAATTTTCAAAAAGAATATTAGTAGGAATTAATTTGCCACAATCTCTTAAACTTACCAAGGACCCTATATGGTTTTTATTAAGGAAAGTCACAATCCCAGCAAGTGTGGGTTCGTTATTTCAAACTTTTTATAATTTAGTTGACACGTGGTTCGCAGGAAGAATATCAGCTGAAGCAATAGCAGCAATTGCAAAATCTTTTCCAATTTACTTTACTATAATTGCCATAGGTGTTGGTTTAACAGCTGGTACAAATACATTAATAGGTAATAATTTAGGAGCTAATAATAAAAAAAAAGCTTCATTGTTTATTGCTCAATCGATAATTTTTGCAATTTTTTTATCTGCTCTTGTTACCTTCTTTGGTTTAAACGTTTCAGATTTCTTATTGTCATTAATGGGGTCTGACCCAGATGGAATTATTTTATCAAGAGAATATTTAGATATTATTTTTTATGGAACAATTATTGTTTTAATACAAATTTCCTTGAATGGGACTTTAAATGCTCAAGGAGATACTAAAAGCTATAGAAATGTATTGATATTTACTTTCTTTTTAAATATTTTTTTAAATCCTTTATTTATTTTTGGATACGGATTTGTTCCTGCTTTTGGCATAGCAGGTTTAGCAATAGCCACAGTTGTTGCTCAATTTACTGGTCTGCTTTATCTAGCACATAAGGTATATTGTTGTGAGTTAAAACAATACCTAAAACTAGAGTGCTTTATTCCTAAATTTAATCTTTTAGGTGAGTTAGTTTATCAAACCATACCTGTTATGTTTAGCATGTTATTAATTGGTGTGGGTTTATTTAATATTCTTTATTTTATTGGACAATTTGGAGATCTCGCAACTGCCGGTTATGGCGCTGCCCTAAGAATTGAACAAGTATTTTTATTACCTGTTATAGGCTTGAATACAGCTGTTTTATCTATTGGTGGACAAAACTTTGGGGCAAAAAATTATGACCGTCTTAGAGAATTATATAAAAAAGCTTTACTATTTGGCTCATCTTTCATGATTTGTGCAGGAATAATAATTTTTATTGGAGCAGAATTTTTAGTTTCATTATTTACAGACAATTTAGAAGCAGTAAAACATGGTGCAATTTACCTAAAAGTTGCAGCATTGATTGGTCCTATCTATCCAGTATTCTTTATTACTACTGCAGTATTTCAAGCAGTCAAAAAACCTCTTTATAGTCTTTATATGAGTGTTTTAAGATTAACAGCTCTTCCTTTTTTTAGCTTATGGTATGTAATTAATATTAGAGGAGGCGATTATGAGGACATATTCTACACTATATTTGTAACAAATTGGTTAATGGGAATTGCAGTTTTGATGTTTATTGGATATTTCTTAAATAATGTTTTTAAACAAAATAAGAGTCTTTTTACTAATTAATTTACATATAATTATTCTTTTAACTAGCCCAGAACATCTGAAAGCAAAAGAGTTAAAATTTATTACAGGTATTGCAAAAGTTATTGATGGTGACACAATTTTAATAAATAAAAAAAAAATTCGTCTTTTTGGAATTGATGCTCCAGAACGTGATCAAAAATGTCAAAAAATTTGGCTAACAATTTCTTTTTTTTCATTTAATAAAAATTATTTTTGCGGTGAGATTTCTACTAACAAACTCAAAAAAAAAATTAACAATCAGTTTATGAGCTGTAAATGGAAAAATAAAGATAGATATAAAAGATTTATTGCAGAATGTTTTAAAGGCAAGACTAACATCAATGCTTGGATGGTTCGATATGGTTATGCTGTTGCATATAGAAAATACTCAAAAAAATATGTTGCACATGAAGAAATAGCAAAAAAAGACAAATTAGGTTTATGGTCTGGTACATTTGAAATGCCTTGGGTTTATAGAAAAAAAAATTAATCCTTTTGTAATTTTTTTTCAAATTTTCTCACTAAATAGGAAACAATTAATATTAAAACTAAATACTCAAGAATTAAAAATGTATATATTTCAAGAGGGCGATAAGTTGTAACAACAAGTTCGTTAGCTTTTCTTGTCAAATCACCAATGCCTATAATTGAAACTAAAGAAGACATTTTTAAGACATAGACAAATTGATTTCCTATTGCAGGTAAAATATTTTTGATAGCCTGAGGAAGAATAACAAGCTTTAATTTTTTGACAAAATTTAATCCCAACGAACTTCCAGCCTCCCACTGGGACTTCTTTATAGAGTTTATGCCCGCTCTAAAAATTTCTGCTTGAAACGCACTTTCACTTATAGATAGTGCAATAATGCCAGATACAAATGGACTAAAGCTAATACCCGTCATTATTGGTAGTCCATAATAGATCCATAATATTAATACTAATAGTGGTATCGCCCTGACAATCTCAACATAACCAATATTGATATAAGTTAAAAATTTATTTTTAGCTAATGATGGTATAGCTACAATTAATCCAACGAAGATTGAAATAATAATTGAAACTAAAGAAATAAAAATTGTGGTGGTTAAACCACTTAATAGAAACTTTAGATTTGTTAAACCTTCAATATTGTTTGGTGATAAGATTAGCCAATTAAGTTCGCCTTTATTACATGAGGTTAAAGGGATAATTAAAAGTAAAAAAAATAAATTTCTCACCCCCCAATTTATAAAGTATTAATTAAGCAGTAAATACTAATTTATTATAAACTTTTTAGATTATATTTAGCTAACAACTTAGTAAAGAAGCCTGATGTTTTCTTCTTTTTAATCCAGTCATTAACATAGTTGTTCCATTTATTATCACCTTTAGGAACCATCATAGCTAAAAAAGCAGGATTTTTTTCACCATCAGGAACGATAGCTAATTGTGGATATTTAATAACTAATTTATTTGCTTCTGTTGAACTTGTTATATTTCCATCTGCTCTTCCAGCTAATACTTCTTGAAAATCTCTAGCCGGAGCTTCTACAGAATTCAATTTTGATTTAGGAAAAAATTCTTTTGCTTTTTCTTCCTGTGATGTTCCAAGAGTAGTTGCAATAGTTACACTTGAGTTGTTAAGAGAGTCCCAGGTCGAAAATTTGCTTAGATTCTTTTTTAGAACAAGTGGTACAGTTCCATATTTATAGTAGGTATCTGTAAATCCAGCTACTTCAGCTCTTTTAGGAGTTTTTGTGACACTTGTTGATATATCATACCTTTCAGAAGTTATTCCAGAAACGATAGTTTTCCACTCAGCTGGTACAAATTCAATTTTAACACCCATGTCCTTAGCTAATTCATTCATTACATCGATATCAAATCCTTTATATTTATTAGTCGCCGGATCTTTAATAGTCATAGGGTCCCAATCTCCAGTTGTTCCAACTTTTAAGACACCAGATGATAAAATCTTATCTAAATTTGATTCTGCGTTTAAATTAAAGGGTAAAAGAGCAAAGATTGCTAAATAAAATAGTTTTTTCATACATAACTTTTAACAAATTTGAGAAAAAATGAGACTATAATCTTGACGCACTATCATTCATCCAAGAAAATAAATGTTGTGAAAAAGAGCGTCTTACAAAAAGATTGACGTCATTTTGACTCTCGTTTTGTATAATCACATCAATTTTTGCTAATATGGTTTGTGTGACATAACCCTTTTTTTTTCTAAAATCATTGAAATTAAATGGTGATCCTGTCTCAAATAACTCATAAATTTTGTCACCTTTAAGGTTAATCAACACAAATTGGTCAGTAACATCTGTAACAGCTCCTAAATTTGTTTCACAAATACTCCTATTAAGTAAATTTTCTGTTGGATAATCGTTGCTACCAATATTAGAAACTTCATTTGAAAAAATCATCCATTCATCAGGACTTAGCCAAAGTGCAGTTAATTTATCGCTTTTAGTAAAAGTATTTGCTTCGGCTGGCAATATCAAATTTAATGATTTTCCAACTGCAGATAAAAATTCTCTTTTTTTCCCTCTTAGAATTAGTTTCATTATAGGTTTAACTTCTTTCATTTGTAATCCTGAATAAGATTTTTCTTCTGTAATTGTGTTTGAATAATTAAGCATTCAATCTTTTATTCTCCTTGTCTAAAAATACTGGATCCGTAACTGTTACGTTGATTTGTTTATTTTCCATTGGGATAATCAGTTTTTGACCCATCATATTTTTTCCACCTTTAACAACACCTAAAGCAATAGACTTTTTTAAATTTGGACTATAGTAACTTGAAGTTACGTGACCCAACATTTCAACTGGAGACTTGCTTGCGTCCAGAACAATTTGAGCACCTTCTTCCAAAACTTCTTTTGGGTTTTCCGTGATCAAACCAATTAATTGTTTTCTATCTTCTCTTATTGTATCTGATCTATATAAAGATCTTTTACCAATAAAATCATATTTCTTTTTACTAACTATCCAACCCATTTGAAGATCGATAGGTGTCATAGTTGCATCTGTGTCTTGTCCTACAATAATAAATCCTTTTTCTGCTCTAAGTAAATGCATTGTTTCAGTCCCATAAGGTGTGATATTAAATTCTTTTCCTGCCTGCATACACTTGTCCCATACAGATTTTCCATAGTTAGCCTGAACATTAATTTCATAACTTTGTTCACCAGTAAAACTTATTCTCATCACCCTACATTTGACTTTGTCAATTTTAGTATTTTTGAAAGACATATGTGGAAATTTCTTGTCGGACAAATCTAGATTAGGAATTACTTTTGAAATAATTTTTTTACTGTTTGGACCACAAACACTAATTGTTGCATAATGGTCAGTCACTGAAGTTAAATATACATCTAATTCTGGCCATTCTGTTTGAAGATAGTCTTCTAATTTACCTAAAACAGTTGCTGCTCCACCAGTTGTTGTGGTCATAATATAATGGTTTTCATCTAAGCGTGTTGTTACACCATCGTCATAAACCATGCCATCCTCATTAAGCATCAGTCCATATCGACATTTTCCAATAGCAAGTTTTGACCATGCATTGGTATAAACTCTATTTAAAAACTCTGAAGCATCTGTACCTTGAATATCAATCTTACCTAATGTTGAAGCATCTAATATACCAGCGCTATCTCTTGCAGCTTTACTTTCTCTTTGTACAGCTTCATGCATACTCTCATTTTCTTTTGGATAAAACCAAGCTCTTTTCCATTGTCCCACGTTTTCAAATTTCGCTTTATTATCAACGTGCCAATCATGAATTGGAGTTTTTCTAAAAACATCAAAATACTCTCCCACATTTCTCCCAACAATTGTACCAAAAGTAAGAGGTGTGTAGGGTGGTCTAAATGTTGTTGTACCAAGCTCACCCATCCTAGAGCCAGCAGTTTCAGAGATAATTCCTAACGCATGCATATTGCCAAGTTTACCTTGATCAGTTCCCATGCCAGTTGTTGTATATCTTTTTACATGTTCAATTGATCGGAATCCTTCTCTTAAAGCTAATTTAATATCTTTTGCTGTTGCATCATTTTGATAATCAACAAATGGTTTTGTTTTACCGATTATCTTATCAGATGGAAGTAACCATATATTTCTTTTGGTTTTATTGAAATGAGATTGGATCTCAAGATTTTCATAGTCGGTTTTCTTAATATTTAAAAAATCTTTAAGTCTTTTTGAAATACCTGTTAATATTTCATCCAATGTAAATTCTCCATTACAAGAACCTATACTTATTTGATCTGAAGGATATTTATCTGGAATAAATACTTGATCGTCATCTCTGAATTTCAATTTGCCACCAGATTGTGTGAAAAGATGTACTGCTGGAGTCCATCCTCCAGACATACCAAGGCAATCACAATCAATAGATATTTTAGAACCTACAACTTTTTGACCATCTTTGGATAGTTGCATTATTGAGATTTTATTAATCTTTCTGTATCCGAATGTGTCATTAACTGTATATCCTTTATAAATTTTTATATTATTTTTTTCTATTTCCTTAATTAATTTTGAGTCAACCTCTTCTCTATTGTCGATAATAGCTTCAACATTGATTCCTTTTTGAAATAGACTTATTGCGGTTTCATAGGCACTATCATTATTGGTAAAAAGAACATTTTTTTGACCACATGCAACACCAAATAAATTCGAGTATTTTTCTATTGCAGATGACAGTAAAATCCCTGGTCGATCATTATTGTCAAATATTAAAGGTCTTTCTAAAGATCCAGTTGCACATATGACTTTTTTTGCTCTTATCTTAAGTAGTCTATGACGAATTTTTTTATCTCTTTGATGTAAAGGTAAATGATCGGTTAAGTTTTCTCGTGCCAATAAAAAGTTGTAACCATGGAATGCCGCTACACTTGTTCTTGTTTTTATTTCTAAATTATCAATTTTTTTTATTTCATGTATTTCTTTTTCCAACCATGAACTTGAGATTTGATTATTAATCTTAAAGTGTTCTGAATTTTGGTGAATTGTGGAACCACCAAGATAAGGTTTTTCGTCTAACAATAGTGTTTTAAAGCCATTTTTTGCAGAAGTCTTTGCTGCAATAATACCTGAAATACCTGCACCAATAACTAATACATCACAATGGATATATCTATGTTCATACATGTCTGGATCAGGCTCAGTAGGTGATTTACCTAAACCAGCAGACTTTCTTATAAAATACTCATATTTTTCCCAAAAACTCGCTGGCCACATGAAAGTTTTATAATAAAAACCCGCTGGAAGTACTGGACTTAAAAAATTGTTTATACCTCCTATATCAAAGTTTACACTCGGCCAACAATTTTGACTTGAAGCTTCAAGTCCTTCGTAAATTTCTATTTCTGTAGCTCTAACATTTGGCTCGGTTCGAGATGTATTTATATGAAGTTGAATAATAGCATTAGGCTCTTCTGAACCAGCAGTCATTATTCCTCTTGGTCTATGGTATTTAAAACTTCTTCCTACTAAATGGATACCATTAGCTAAAAGTGCAGATGCTAATGTATCTCCTTTGTAACCATAATAAGTTTTATTATTAAACTTAAATGAAATTTTATATGTTTCATCTATAAACTTACTTGATTTAACTCTTAAATTGTTTGTCATTTCTATTTTGTTGGAGGCTTTTCACCCATTTTATAAGTTGCTTTAATTTCATCATTAGATGTGTCTCTAACCATGTTAAACCATTTTCTACATCCATGGGTATGAACCCATCTTTCAAACTGGACACCTTTGATATTTTTTCTCATGAAAAGATATTCAGCCCACTGATCATCGCTTAATTCAGTTGGTTGTTTGGGTCTAACTATATGAGCTTCACCTCCAGCTTTGAACTCACTTTGTTCTCTTTCACCGCAATAAGGACAATGAATCAAAAACATTAGTGTGCTACAGCAGCTGCACCATGTTCATCAACAAGGTCACCACTTACAAATCTATTAAGATTAAATGCAGCATTTAATTTATGAGGTTCATCATTTGCTATTGTGTGGGCAAATAGATCTCCTGAACCTGGCGTTGCTTTGAATCCTCCAGTGCCCCAGCCACAATTAAAGTATAAACCTTTTATTGGAGTCTTGCTAATAATAGGACTCGCATCAGGACATATATCTACGATTCCACCCCATTGTCTTAACATTCTCATACGACTGAATATTGGATATAATTCTAGAATAGCATTTAAGGTTCCTTCAACAATGTCATGACTTCCTTTTTGAGAATAAGAAACATAATCATCTGTACCAGCTCCAATTACTAGCTCACCTTTATCTGACTGACTGACATAAGCATGTACTGCATTTGACATAACTACTGTGTCAATAATAGGTTTTACCGGCTCAGAAACTAAAGCTTGAAGAGGTTTGCTCTCCAAAGGCAATCTTAAACCTGCCATGTTTGCTATTACACTTGAATGACCAGCAGCAACAACGCCAATTTTTTTGGTTTTGATGAAACCTTTTGTTGTCTCAACACCTTCAACACTATCACCACTTCTTTTAATTCCTTTAACTTCACAATTTTGAATTATGTCAACACCCATTTCATCAGCACCTCTTGCGTAACCCCAAGCAACAGCATCATGACGCGCTGTACCAGCTCTACGCTGGAGAGTTCCACCTAAAACTGGATATCTAATATCTGGAGATGTATTTATAATTGGACAAAATTTTTTTACTTGATCTGTATTAAGATAAACTGCATCAATACCATTCAATCTATTAGCATGAGTCCTTCTTTTAAGGTCTCTAACATCTTGTAGATTATGAGCAAGATTCATTACACCTCTTTGACTAAACATAACGTTGTAATTTAATTCTTGAGAAAGTTTCTCCCAAATTTTTAAAGCATGATCATACAAACCTGCACTCGCATCCCACAAATAATTTGATCTTATTATAGTAGTATTTCTTCCAGTGTTGCCCCCACCAATCCAACCTTTTTCTATTACAGCAACATTTTTAATATTATGTTTTTTTGCAAGATAATAAGCTGTAGCCAAACCATGACCTCCGCCACCGATTATTATAATGTCATATTCCTTTTTTGGTTCAGGATCACCCCAAGCTTTTTGCCAATTTTCATGATATGAAAAAGAATTCTTAATAAGTGAAATTATTGAATATTTATTTTTCATTGTGCAATAAATACTTGATTAATATTGAATATTCAATGATTTCAAGTTACACACTTATTAAAGGAAAGGTGGGTGAGAGGCTTAAACCAGTCGTTTGCTAAATGACCGTGCGAGGAAACTTGTACCGAGGGTTCGAATCCCTCCCTTTCCGCCATTTCTGAGTGAAATTTATCTTTTAAATAATTCTTTCAATTTATCATTAATTCTCAAAGTGACTGATTCCCAATCATTTATTTTGTCAGCTTTAATTATTTCTAGATTGTCATAAAAACAATTTTCCTTTAGTTCTACGTGCCAACGCCAATCAGGGTTAGAATTAAGTAAGAGCAAAGTTCTAACACCCATTGTAGATGCGAGATGAGTAATTGATGTGTCAACTGAAATTAATAAATCTATATTATTCAAGATAGAAATAGTATCAATAAAGCTTTTATCTCCGATATCGATTTCTTCCGAGTAATCTGTAATAAATTCTTGTAGGCTATTCGACTTAATATCTGAAGAAAAATTCTCTTTCTGCAAACTTATAAAAGAGTAATCTTTATTTTTAATCAAATTATTAAAAAATTTTATAGGTATAGATCTTTGTTGATCATCTAAAAATCTTTCATTTCCCTTCCATTGTATAGCAATAAGTGGTTTTTTTAAATTCTCGAGTTTTTTTTTCCAGTTTAAATTATTAGAGGTATCATCAGGTATAAAAGAAATACATTTTTTAAATTTTTTTTCTTTTTTATAATGGATGTATGGTAAAGATAATAAATATTGATAAAAATCAACCTTATCGATTTGATCTAAATCGTTTATAATTTTACATGGACAGTTTTTAAAAAGATGGGAAATTTTTTTATTAATATATAAAATTATATCCGAATCAAATTTTTCTTTTAACCAAAAGATATATCTAGCAAATTGTAAATTATCCCCAATACCTTGTTCGCTTAGAATCAAAATTTTTTTATCATCTATGTTTTCTCCAAACCATTCTTTACAATTAAAGTCTTTAACTAATTTATTAACAATTCTTAAATTATCTAATTGTGTTTTTTTTCTTGCTTCAAAAAAATATAAAGCTTTTTCATAGTCATGTAAGGCGAAGTAAGATTTGCTTAAGCCTATTTTAGCAATTGAGTGATTTTTTTCTATATCTAAAACTTTATTATAATTAATAATTGAGTTTTCAAAATCCTTTATTTGAAAAAAACAATTAGCCAAATTTAAAATAGCTTGTTTGTGCTTATTATTTATATTTAGACATTCTTTAAATATAGTAATTGCTTTCTCAAAATTTATTTCTTTTAAGCAACAAATCCCAAGATTATTAAGAGCATTTAAATTTTTTGGTTCTTTTAATAAAATATCCTCAAATTTTTTTTTAGCTTTTTCATACTCCTTATTCATCATTTCAATTAATCCAAGATGATATTTGGCTAATAAATTCTCACGATTTATGTTTAGTGTTTTATTTAAATAAGCTATTGTATTTTTTGTATCTCTTTCTTGGAAAGATAGGAGTCCTAAATTTAAATTTGCAAATTCATGATTTTTATCCATTTCAAGAATTTTGAAAAAATATTTTTTTGCATTTTCGTTATTATTTTTTTTTATTTCTATTACCCCCAAATATAAAAAAGCTATTATTTGAGTTGATTTTTCATTTTGTAGAAATTTAAAACAGTCAATAGCCTCATTTAGTTGATTTTTATTGAAAAATTCTATCCCAGATTTTAATTTTTGCTGAAGAAATGATTGATTAAATTCCATGTTTAATAAAGAGGGTCATCTTCAAAGAAATTTTTCATTTTTATTGGTTTTTGTTCTAAGATATATCGATAAACATTATAATTTTCTAAAACTCTTTGAACATAATTTCTAGTTTCTCTAAACTTAATTAGCTCAATCCAGTTAATATAATCAATTTGTTTTTTTTGAGGATTTTTATTTATTTTTTTCCAATACTTAACTCTTTTTGGTCCAGCATTATAAGCCGCAACAGCAAAAGGATAAGCTCCATCATAATCAAGAATTAAACCAGCTATATAATGTGATCCTAGATTTATATTGTACTCGGCATCCTTCGTTAATCTTGACTTTGAATAGGGAAGCTTCGCTTGTTTGGCGACTACTTTTGCAGTGTAGGGCATTAGTTGCATTAAACCTTTTGCACCTGCATGACTATTGGCACTTAAATCAAATTCACTTTCCTGTCTGATTATTGATAAAATAAAAGCGGTTTCTGGAATTTTCCTTCCATTAATATATTTAGGTGTACTTATAATCGGATAATTAAATTTATTATGAAATCTTTTTTCATATGAGGCAATTTTTGCAATTTGAATTGCAAAATCAAACCTATCAATATTAGTTGCTAGTTGGGCCGCCAAAATTTCACTTCCATTCTCGATATTATCATTAGCTAAATGTCGAAGAATATGTTTGGTGTATTTATCATGGTTTAGTTCATCAAGAAGATAAATTGTTTTTACCAATTCCTTTTTAAAAAAATAATCCTTATAATCCTTTGATACTTCTAAATCTTTTGGAAGTTCAAAAGTTTTATCTGGATTTAGCTCCATAAATGCTAATTGACCATAGTAAGTAGTCAAAAATCCTGAAGCTTTTTGAAGCCATTCATCAGCTAAGTTTTTTTCTCCAAGTTTTTGGTATGTTTTTCCTAACCAATATGCACCACGGGAAACACTTATTGGATAGCCCACATTATTATAAAAATTTTCAAAATGATCTTTTGCCAATAAAGGATCATTTAAAAAACTTAGTGCTATCCATCCGCTCATCCATTCAGCTGCTGCATATTCAGGTCCTTCTGTTAATGCATGATTACTTGATACTTTATAAGCTAATTCAAACTTCTTTTTATAGATAAGAGATCTTGAAATTATTTCTCTTTCGATCCACCATTTATCAGGTCGAACAAGATAATCTTTTGTATTATTAATCTTTAATAAAATTTCAAGAGAACTATCAACTCTACCTCTTTTTCGTCTCCATTTTAATCTATCGTAATTTAACCCTGAATCATTTTTAAATTTAGTAGGTACTTTTGCAATAGCATTATCAACACCATATGATTTACTCATCAGAAGCTGTCTTGCTGTGTACAAAAGTTGATAATCTTTTGGTAAATATCTCAGGAGTCTTTTTAAATCCCAATATTTATTATTCCAGGCAAGGTAATCTGCTCTTTTAATATAATCATCAGAATTAAGATATTTTTTAAATTTTTTCCTATAAAATTTGAGTTCTGATCTGTTAAGTTCAGCTGATATCCATCCTTCTTTAATAAGAGAAATTCCTTTTTGCTTATTGCCCAGTAAAATATGGCTTTCACCCAATATCATTTTTCCAAAACCACTTAAAGGCTCACTAGTTTCAAACCAGTTAATTATCTTTTTTGGTGATACAGTATCTGTCGAAAGCTTATGTTCTGCTAAATATCTAATTCTACCTATTCTTGGGTAATCCTCATTTGTATCAATAAATGCTTTATATTCGTAATATGAGGCTTTGTTTCCTTTTGTTAAAAGGTGTCTCCACTGTATGAAATTGTAAATTGATTTATCCTTGGCTCTTTTTGAAGTTTTTAAAGCAGATGTCCATTTTGCTTGTTTCATTTCACTTAAAGCTTTTTTTGCTAATGCAAAATCTTTTTTACTGTAATATTTTGATTTTTTAACAGGGTCCTCTTTTTTAGATCCTGCTATCAAAGGTTTTTTTTTTGGTAAAATTATACCTAAATTACTCTTTTGGTTTGTGACCTTTTTATTACTAGGCTTTTTTTGGTGGTTTTTGATGGTTTTTTTAGGTGACGGTTTTTGTAATGGTTTTAAAACATCTATTAGTACATTCTGTTCCTTTTCCATTATACTTTGAATAGGCTTCTTCAATGGGATTATTTCTGCGAAAGCTTCAATAGATTGATTGAAAATTGTAATCAAACCAATAATTAATAAGAATTTTTTAAGCATATTCTTTTACTATATGAATCTTTAAACTATGTTATAAGTACTTATGTTTAAAGGTTCAAATGTTGCTTTAGTCACTCCATTTAAAAATAATCAACTTGATGAAGAAAATTATATCAAGTTAATACATTTTCACATTGAAAATGGCACAAATGGTCTGGTACCCGCTGGCACAACAGGTGAGTCTCCAACTTTAAGTCATGATGAGCATCAAAAAGTAATTGAATTATGCGTAAAAGAAAGTAGCGGTAAATTACCTGTTATTGCAGGAACCGGGTCCAATTCCACCGTAGAAGCAATTTCTCTAACAAAACATGCTGAAAAAATAGGGGCAAATGGTGCTTTAGTTGTTACTCCATATTATAATAAACCAACACAAGAAGGTTTGTATCAACACTACAAAGCTATAAATGATAATTGTGGGATACCGATCCTGATTTATAATATTCCAGGGAGGTCTGTAATTGACATGTCTGTAGACACGATGGCAAGATTATTTGAATTAAAAAATATCGTTGGTGTGAAGGATGCTACTGGAGACTTAAATAGAGTAAATCAAACATTGGAGAAAATGGGAAAAGAATTTATCCAACTAACTGGAAATGATGATAATGCAATGGAATTTAATAAAAGAGGAGGAGTTGGAGCTATAAGCGTTACGGCTAATATAGCACCTAAATTATGTTCTCAATTTCAAGAAAATTCTTTAAAGGATGATGATAAATCAATTCAAGCAACTGTAAAATTTGATAAAATATTACAACCTTTGCATAATGCAATGTTTGTTGAGAGTAATCCGAGTCCAGTTAAATATGCAGCAAAATTATTAAATCTTTGTACTGACGATGTTAGACTTCCATTGGTTAAAGTTACTGAAAAAACAAAAGATATTGTAGAAAAAGCACTTCGATTATCTAATTTGATTTAATGATAAAAAAAACCAATCAAGGTTTAAAAATAATCTGTTTAAATAGAAAAGCCAGTTTTAATTATTTTTTTGAAAGTTTATTGGAGGCTGGAATTGTTTTAAAAGGTTCGGAGATCAAATCTTTAAGACAAGGTAAAGTTAATATCGCAGACTCATATGCTGTTGAAAAAAATGGAGAAATTATTTTAATTAATTCCCATATAGCATCTTATAAACAAGCAAGTTATATAAATCACAGACCACTAGATGAAAGAAAACTTTTGCTTAATAAAAGAGAGATAAATAAACTTATAGGTAAAATGCAAAGAGAAGGTTTCACAATAATTCCAACAAAAATGTATTTTAAGAAAGGTAAAGCCAAAATTGAGTTAGCTGTTGCTAAAGGAAAAAAACAATTTGATAAGAGAGCTGCGATTAAAAGAAGAGATTGGGATCGTGATAAAGCAAGATATGTTAGAAAAACAAGCTAAAATTATTTATTTAAGCGTTGGTTCTAATCTAGGCAATAGAAAAGAAAATATAGAAAAAACAAAATTTAAATTATATTCTAAAGGTATCAATATAATTAAATTCTCAAATTATTACGAAACTTTATCTTGGCCAAATCCAAAAAATCCAAAATTTTACAATATTATCTTAAAAGTTTCATCAGATCTAAAAATTTTAGAATTATTAAAAATTTGTAAACAGATAGAAATATCTTTAGGAAGAAAAAAAGCTCCTAAAAATTCACCACGCACATGTGATATTGATATTATTGATTATAATCAAACAATTAGCACAAACGGAATAAATATTCCTCATCCAAGAATGCATCTTAGAAATTTTGTATTATTACCATTATTTGAAATAGAAAAAACTTGGAAATACCCAAATTCTAAAAGATATATAAAAAATCTTATTTTTTCTTTATCAAATAGTGACATTAGATCTATTAAACTTATTTAAATTAATGATATAAGTGAGAATGTTAAATTCACAAGAACTTATAAATAAAGTAAAAAATTATAATAAATTTTTGAATCCAGAAAAACTAAATAAAGCTTACGATTTTGCTGTCAAAGCTCACGAGAATCAGAAAAGAGCATCAGGAGATCCATATTCGGTTCATCCAATTGAGGTAGCAAATATTTTAACAGACTTAAAGTTAGATAGTGCAACAATAACAACTGGTTTATTACATGATACTATTGAAGATACTTATGCAACATATGAGACAATTAAAGGAGAATTTGGGATTGAAGTAGCCGATTTAGTTGATGGGGTTACAAAAATTTCTGTATTTGAAAATACCGCATCACCGAACTCAAAAGCGGAAAACTTTAGAAAATTAATTCTAGCTACCTCAAAAGATATAAGAGTTTTATTAGTTAAAATTGCTGATCGTCTCCACAATATGAGAACCATCAAAGCAATTAAAAAAAAAGATAAAAGACAAAGAATAGCCCAGGAAACAATGGAGATATATGCACCTCTGGCTGATAGAATGGGTATGCATAGAATCAGGGATGAATTAGAAGATTTATCATTTGAAATTTTAAACAATGACGCAAGATCATTAATTCAAAAGCGATTAGATGAAATTAAATTAGATAAAAAAGATATTTTTGAAACTTTATCAAATGAAATGAATACATTATTATTTAAGAATAATATTCAGTCAAAAATTTTTGGTAGAGAAAAAACTCCTTTTTCAATTTGGAGAAAAGTTCAAAAGAAAAGAGTCTCATTAGAGCAAATTACGGATATAATTGGTTTTAGAATTATTCTAGATAATATTGATGATTGTTATAAAACTTTAGGTATATTTCACAAGGAATGGAATTGTATTCCAGGAAAATTCAAAGACTATATATCATCACCAAAAATTAATGGATATAAGTCAATCCACACTGCAGTAATTGGCTCTTATAAAAAACCAATAGAAATACAAATACGAACAAAAAATATGCATGATTTTGCTGAGCGAGGAATAGCATCCCATTGGCAATATAAGTCTTCAGAAAAATTTAATTCTTTAACTTGGAAAGAGTATGATTGGTTAAAGGATTTAGTTGAGATTATAGAAAAAAATGAAAATCCAGAACATTCGTACGAGTATACTAAAATGCAAATGTTCCAAGAAAATGTATTTTGTTTTACGCCTAAAGGATCTGTAATCAAGTTGCCTAAAAACGCAACTCCAATTGATTTTGCATATGCTGTACACACAAAAATAGGTGATACAGCAGTTGGTTGTGAGATTAATGGAAATAAAGGAGAATTACAAAGCATTTTAAGAAATGGGGATACAATAAAGATTATAACATCCAAAAATAATTCACCATCATTACATTGGATACCAATTACTAAAACAGGTAAAGCAAGATCTGCTATTAGAAAGTATTGGCATGATAAGGGAGAAAAAAAACAAGAAAGAGTGAAAAAATACAATACAACTCTATGGATTTCTTTACCAGATAAACCAGGTCAATTAGGCAATGTTAGTTCACTTATAGGACAACATAAATTAAATATATCAAATCTTGAGATGGTTGGAAAAAACCCCAATTATATTAATTTTAAATTTCAACTAATAATCAGAGACCTTAAAAATTTTACTAATTTTATTGCAGAGCTTAAACAAAAAGGTATAAAATTTAAGATAATCAGACACGAAGATAAAAGAAATGCTTTCACACAAAAAATCCTTAAATATTTTAAGAAAAACTGATGCACTTTTAGAAGGACATTTTGTATTATCATCTGGTCTCCACTCATCAAAATATATTCAATGCGCAAAACTTCTAAGCTATCCCCATTTAGCTGAAGAAATATGTAAATCCCTTGCAAGAAAGATTAAAAAAAATTTCAGTAAATTTGATCTTATTTTATCTCCAGCAATGGGGGGTATAATAATTGGTTATGAAATAGGTAGGATTTTAAAAAAAGAGACTATTTTTTGTGAAAGAGAAAGGGGTAAATTCACACTTAGAAGAGGATTTAAGATAAGAAAAGGATCAAAGGTTATAATAATTGAAGATGTGATTACCACAGGAAAGTCCAGTATTGAATGTGTTAAATTAATAAAAAAAGCTAAAGCAAAATTAGTAGGATTTGCTTCTATAATTGACAGGTCCAATAAGAAAAATCTTAAAATAAAAAGTAAAATTATTTCTCATCTAAAAATAGATGTGCCAGTTTTTAATAAAAACAAAATACCAGATAGTTTAAAACACATTCCTATAACAGTTCCAGGGAGTAGATTTACAAAATGAAACGTTTAGGGGTAAATATCGATCATATAGCAACTTTGAGAAATGCAAGAGGTGAAAATCACCCAGATCCAGTTTATGCTGCTAAATTTGCTAAAAAAGTTGGAGCAGACTCAATTACAATTCACTTAAGAGAAGATAGACGACATATTAATGATGCTGATGCTAAAAGAATATGTTCTATAAAAGGGTTGCTAGTAAATTTAGAAATTTCAACAAATTTAGATATCGTTAAAAACGCAATGAAAATAAAGCCTAATTTTATTTGTATTGTGCCCGAAAAAAGAAAAGAAATAACCACTGAAGGTGGTTTAGATTTAATTAAAAATAGAACCACAATACAAAATATAATTAAAAAATTTAAACAATTAAATATTAGAACTAGTCTTTTTGTTAATCCTTCCTTGAAAGATATTAGAATATCAAAAGCAATAAGCGCTGATTGTGTTGAAATACACACAGGTAAATTATCCAATTTAGTTAAAAAACGAAAAAATTTTTCGAATGAATTAAAGAGAATTAAAAAATGCTCTTATCTAGCAAATGATTTGGGAATAGAGGTTCATGCTGGGCATGGTCTTGACTACAAAACAACAAAAATTTTAACTAGTATAAAAGAGATAGAAGAGTTTAATATTGGACATTTTATAATAGGGGAGTCAATTTTTATGGGTTTCAAGAATGTAGTTAAAAAATTTAAGACTATCCTTAAGTAACATGAAAATTTTAGGTTTAGGCGTAGATATAGTTAAGAATAACAGATTTAAGATCTTAACAAGAAAAGAAAACTTTATCCTTAGAACTTTTAGCAAAAATGAAATAAATTTTTCAAAAAAAAAAAATATGAAAATAGCTTTTTTTGCAAAAAGATTTGCAGCAAAAGAATCTTTCTCTAAATCTTTAGGCACTGGGATTAGAAACAATCTTAACTTTAAAGATATTGAAGTTCTGAATGATAAATTCGGTAAGCCTTATTTTCGCAAAACAAAAAAGATTGGTAATCTTATTTATAAAAAATTTAAAGTTAAAAAGTACGATTTGTTTCTTTCAATTTCTGATGAAAAAGACTATTCAATAGCATTTACAATTATTCAAAAACAATAATGTTTAATAAAAATTTTTTAGTTGAAAACACCAAAACATTATTTTATGCTTTAATAATAGCTATTTTTATTAGATCTATAATTATTCAACCATTTTATATACCCTCCTCGTCAATGGAGCCTAACCTTTTAGTTGGAGATAGATTGTTTGTTAGTAAATATTCTTTTGGTTACAGCAAACATTCTTTTCCATTTAGCCCACCAATCTTCAAAGGTAGGATTTTTTTTAATGAACCTAAAAGAGGTGATGTAGTTGTTTTTAAAACACCAGCTGATAACAGAACTGATTACATAAAAAGATTAATTGGTCTTCCAGGAGACAAAATTCAGTTTATAAACTCTGAATTATACATAAATAATAATATAATTTTCAAAAATAAAACATCAAATAACGATAAAATTTTTTGTGGAAAAAAAATAGTTGATGTTTTTTCTTTTAAAGAGAAATTGCCTAATGGCTATGATTATAAAACAGTTTATTTTAAAAATGGATCTTTTCAAAATTCTGATATTTTTACAGTCCCTAAAGATAATTACTTCTTCTTAGGAGACAATAGAGACTGTTCAAAAGATAGCAGATATTTATCAAGTGTAGGCTACGTTCACAAAGATAATCTAGTTGGCAAGGCACAATTTATCTTTTTTTCCTCGGACAGATCTTTTGGAAGTATTTTTTATTTTTGGAAATGGAATCAGTCAATTAGATTTGATAGATTTTTTAAAAAGATCAGATAATGAAAACACTCTATACAAGTCTTGAAAAGAAATTAGGTGTAAATTTTAAAGATAAAAATCTCTTGGTAAAATCCCTGACACATAAAAGTTTTGATAATCAGGATAATAATGAAAAAATCGAATTTTTGGGTGACAGAGTTTTAGGTCTGGTTATTGCTAAAAAACTTTTAGAAATTTACCCAAATGAGAAGGAGGGTATCTTAGATAAAAAATTTGCATCACTTGTTAACAGAAAAACCTGTTTACAAGTTGCAAATGAAATCGAATTAGAAAAATATATATTAATTTTTAGACCTAGAAATAAGAAAACAAACATTGAGGATAAAGTTGTTGCTGATAGTTGTGAAGCCCTAATAGGTGCCATTTATTTAGATAAAGGTTTTACAACTGTAGAAAAAACTATTCTTAATTTATGGAAAAAACATTTAGAAAAAAGTGTGATAACAGAAATCGACGCAAAAACAAAATTACAAGAATTGTCTCTTAAAAAATTTAAAAAATTGCCAACTTATAAGTTAATATCCAGTACTGGTCCAAGACACAAGCCTCTATTCAAGGTCGGTGTAAAATTATTTAATACAAAATTATTTATATCTGAAGGTAGATCAAAAAAAGACGCCGAACAAAATGCAGCAATACTTTGTTTAAAAAATATTATTTAATTATGACTTGGGATGATGAAGGTTTTTTAATTTCGAAAAATAAATATAGTGAAAATTCATTAATTGTTGAAATTTTTACTAAAAATTATGGAAAAGTGAGCGGTATTATTTTTGGAGGAACTTCGAGGAAAATTAAGAATTATCTCCAGATAGGAAATCAATTGTATGTAAATTATTCTTCTAAAACAGAAAATAAGATTGGTAATTTTAAAATTGAAATACTTAAGGCTTACACACCTTTTTTTTTTGATAATTATAGAAAACTATTATGTATTTTTTCCGCTTTTCAATTAATTAAAATTTTAACTGCTGAGTCTCAAAAAAATTTAAAGATTTATAGTTTAATCAAAAATTTTTACACTTTTTTAGAAAAAGAAAATTGGATAAAGAATTATATTTTTTGGGAGTTAGAATTCTTTAAAGTTATTGGCTATGATCTTGAATTAAAAAATTTAGTTAAAAAAGAACTTATAAATAATGAAGTTAAGTATTTTGTTAAATCTACAAAAGAAAACAAAATTGTTCCAAATTTCTTAATAGATAACAATCAGGATTTTTTAAATGAGGAAATTTTGATTGATGGATTAAGACTAGTTGGTGATTATTTAGAAAAAAGTATATTGAAACCTAATAATATCAATTATCCATTAAACAGATTTAGGTTTTTAAATACATTCAAATAGTCAATCTAATATTTTATCAATCCTATCTGCATAATAGCTAACAATCGCGTTAGCACCTGATCGTTTAAATGAAATAAGACTCTCTAAGATAGCATTTTTATTTACAAAACCTTTATCAATAGCATTCGATATTAAAGTGTACTCACCGGATACTTGATAGGCAAATACTGGTATTTTAAATTTTTCTTTTACAGATTTTATAATATCTAAATATGGCATACCTGGTTTAACCATTACCATATCAGCACCTTCTTTGATATCTAAGGCAACTTCCCTTAAAGCTTCATCGCTATTCCTAAAATCCATTTGATAATTCTTTTTATTACCCTTTAAGATATTTTTAGAGCCAACTGCATCTCTAAACGGACCATAGAAATTTGAGGCATATTTAATTGCATAAGATAAAATTTGTGTCATTTTATAACCATTTTTATCTAATGATTTTCTAATTTTTCCTATTCTTCCGTCCATCATATCGGATGGTGCGATTACATCGCATCCCATTTGAGCTTGCAACAATGATTGTTTTATTAAAATTTCTATTGTTTCATCATTTAGGACATAATTATTATTCACTAATCCATCCTGTCCATGTGAAGTATAAGGATCCAATGCAACATCACACATAATCCCGATCTCATTTTGATATCTTTTTTTGATTAACTGTAAAGCTTTACAAACTAAATTATCTTCGTTTAAAGCTTCAGTTCCAAATTTATCTTTATGTTTTTTGTTAGTATAAGGAAATAGAGCAATCATTGGCAGTTTTAATTTAAGTGCTTTATCAACCACTGAGCTTAATCTATCTACTGAATAACGATGTACTCCTGGCATAGAATTAATACTTTGCTTTTTATTTTTTCCATCTATAAGAAACAATGGCAGTATAAAATCATTAGGCGTTAAATTATTTTCAGCTATTAGTCTTCTTGACCAATCATTTTTACGACTTCTTCTAAGTCTCAAATTAGGAAAATTACCAGTAATCATACTTTAATTATATTTATATTGTGCGACAAATGTTATATACAAATATATCTTAAAAAAGATAATAAACAATATCAGGAGACAATTAGCTACGATGAATTTAAATTTTAATGACTTTCAAAAGCAAGATTTGAAGTTTGACATTAAAAAACTTCAAGAGGCCTACAAACAAGTATTATCAATAAAAGGTTTTACAGGCGTTACTGGAGTATCAAATTTTGGAGCTATTTCATTAACTCAAATTCCAGGAGATCCAGACTCTATAAAGGGTAACAAGGCTAGAGGTGTGTTTTGGACAAAACCTGACTCTAGTGGAAAGGAAGCCAGAAGAGATGAAATGATAAATGAAGCTGCTTATTCAGAATTTATCAATGATTATAAAAATACTTATTTTAAAGAAGTCTTTGATGTTCTTTCATCAAAATATAAGTTAGGAAGAGTAAGAGTTTTATTAAAAGAACCAAGATCAACATTAAGTTGGCATAGAGATCCAGAACCAAGACTTCATATTCCAATTATAACAAATCCAGGATCGATAATGGTTATAGATAATGTTGCAAAACATATGCCAGCCGATGGCTCTGTTTGGATAACTAACAACACAAAGTATCATAACGCCTTTAACGGTGGAGAAGAAGACAGAATCCATTTAGTTGCTTGCGTATTAGATTACAAATTTAATTAAATTGAAAAAAGTATTCATTTCATCAGATCATGCTGGATATCAACTAAAGGAGCAGATTAAAAAAAAATTTTCTAAAAAATTTATATTTGATGATTTAGGAACTTACGACTCAAAGAACTCAGTAAATTATCCAGATTATGCACATAATCTTTGTAAGAAAGTCAGTAAAAATAATGTAAATATGGGTATTTTAGTCTGTGGATCGGGTATGGGAATGTCAATGGCGGCTAATAAACACAAGAAAATAAGAGCAGCTTTAGGTTATTCAATAAGAAACACTAAATTATCCAGATTACACAATAATGCGAATATTATTACATTAGGTTCTAGATTGACAAAAAAAGATACAGCATTTAAATGTATATCTGTGTTTTTTAATACAAATTTTGAAGGTGGAAGACACAAAAAAAGAGTTAAAAAAATTTAGGTTATTATGTCAAGTGAAACTAAATATATAAATTCAGATTATAAAGATTTTTTTGAAAAAAGTTTATCTCAGTCTGATCCAGATTTATTCAAAGCTATTAATGATGAATTAGTTAGACAACAAAATCATATTGAACTTATAGCTTCTGAGAATATTGTTTCTCAAGCAGTGCTTGAAGCACAAGGTTCAGTGCTTACAAACAAATATGCGGAGGGATATCCGGGTAAGAGATATTATAATGGATGTGAGCATGTGGATGTAGCTGAGAAATTAGCTTTAGAGAGAATTAAAAAACTTTTTAATTGTAAGTATGCAAATGTGCAACCACATTCTGGCGCACAAGCAAACGGAGCAGTATTTTTAGCTCTCCTTAAACCTAACGATACATTTATGGGCATGAGCTTAAATTCTGGAGGTCATATTACTCACGGATTAAAAATTTCAATGTCTGGAAAGTGGTTCAACGCGATTAGTTATGACGTAGATAAAAAATCAGAGTTGATAGATTATGAGAATGTAGAAAGATTAGCTTTAGAACACAAACCTAAATTAATTATTGCAGGAGGAAGTGCATACTCAAGAGTAATTGATTTTAAGAGATTTCGTGAAATAGCAGATAAGGTCGGTGCATACTTAATGGTTGATATGGCCCATTTTTCTGGTCTTGTTGCTGGAAAAGGTTATCCAAATCCATGTGATTATGCTCATGTAGTCACGTCAACAACTCACAAAGTTTTTAGAAGTGCAAGAGGTGGTATAATTTTATCAAATGATCTTGATCTAGGAAAAAGATTTGATACAGCAGTTTTTCCAGGGTACCAAGGTGGACCGTTAATGCATATAATTGCAGCAAAAGCCGCTGGGTTTTTTGAAGCACTTAAACCAGAATTTCAAGTTTATATAAAAAATGTTTTAGCTAATGCTAAAATGTTAGCCGAAACATTGAAAAATAATGGATTTAAAATTTACTCTGGTGGTACAGATACCCATTTGATGTTAGTTGATCTTAGACCATTCAATGTGAAAGGAAACGTTGCCTCTGAAAGTCTCTGCAGAGCAAACATTACTTGTAACAAAAACGGAATTCCTTTTGATACTGAAAAACCTATGATCACATCTGGTATTAGACTTGGTTCTCAAGCGGCAACAACAAGAGGATTTGGTTTAAAAGAATTTGAGAAAGTTGGTAATTTAATCACAAAAGTAATAGAAGGTTTATCAAAAAACCCTGAGGATAATAGTAAAGTTGAAGAGGAAGTTAGAAACGAAGTTATAGACTTGTGCTCTCATTTCCCAATTTACAAAAATCTCAATAGATGATCTGTCCTTGCGAAAAGAAAGGTGAGACTTCTGTAGTAGATTCTCGCCCAACTGAGGATGGAACAGCAATTCGCAGAAGAAGATTATGTGAGTGTGGCACCAGATTTACAACATTTGAGAGAATTCAGCATCGTGAAATAATGGTTGTAAAAAAAAATGGACGAAAATCTTCATTCGATAGAGATAAATTATCAAAATCAATTTACATAGCACTTAAGAAAAGACCGTTAGACACTGAAACTATTGAGAAGTTTATCAGTAAAATTTCAAGATCTTTGGAGGAGTTAGGTCAAAACGAAATTTCTAGTAATACAATTGGAACTATGGTTATGGAGGGACTAAAAGAACTGGATCCAGTGGCATATGTTAGATTTGCGTCTGTTTATAGAAATTTTAGAGAAGAAAAAGATTTTATACAATTTGTGGACAAGATAGATGTCTACAAAAAAAGATAATTTTACAACAAAAGATAAGAAATTTATGAAACTTGCTTTAGATTTAGCAAGGGCTAGAAAAGGTCTAACTGGTGATAATCCATCTGTTGGATGTGTAATTGTTAAAAAAGGGGAGATTATTTCTATAGGTCAAACAGGGTATGGAGGCAGACCTCATGCGGAACATAATGCTATTTCAAATTGTTTTGAAGATCCAAAAGACTCTAGAATGTATATAACCTTAGAGCCATGCAATCATTATGGAAAAACTCCTCCCTGTACTAAGAATATAATAAAAAATCAAATTCGTGAAGTTTATTATCCAATTGAAGATATTGACTTAAAGGTGAAAGGTAAAAGTTCTTTGATTTTAGAAAATAGTAATATTAAAGTTAAAAAAGGTCTTTTAAGAAAAGAAGCATTAAATTTATATAATTCATATTACATTAACAGAAAAAAAAAATTACCTTATGTAATTGGAAAAATAGCATTATCAAAAAATAAGATTATTTATAGTGATACAACAAGAAGAATTACTAATAAAATATCTGATAAATTATCTCATTATTTAAGATTTAAAAGTGATGGTATTTTAATTACGAGCAAAACATTAAATATAGATGATCCAAAACTAAATTGTAGGCTACAGGGGTATACGAAATTTTCTCCAAAAAGAATTATTTTAGATAAAAATTTAAAAATAAATTTAAAAAGTTATATCGTAAAATCTATAAAAGACAAAAATACTATTATTTTTTATAATTCAAATAATAAAACTAAAAAAAACTTTTTAAAAAAAAAAGGAGCTTTTTTAATAAATCAAGCTACTAAAAAAAATGAAAATTTTGATTTAAAAAAAATTCTTAAAAAATTATATATGTTAGGAATTAAAAATCTTCTAGTAGAAGGAGGCGATAAATTAACAAAAAGTTTTATTCAAAAAAGAATGTTTAATGAATTTTATACGTTCAAAAGTTCAGAAAATTTATTAAAAGAAAATAAATATGTAAATTTTACATCTTCTGATATCTTAAAAACAAAATATGGTAGATATAAAACAAATTTTAAATTAGGTACTGACAAGATAACAATTTATAAAAATTAACATGTTTAACGGTATTATATTCAATAAAGGTTCAATTACTAAGATACTTAAAAGGCCCAAAGGTATTAATATATTTATTAAATCAGATCTAACATTAAGCATGAGGGATATAGGTGTTTCCATAGCTTGTGATGGGGTTTGCCTCACTCTTATATCAATTAAAAATAAGGTTATGGAGTTCTATCTTTCAGATGAAACAATTAATCGTTCTAAATTTAGTTATATTAAATTAAAAGATAAGATTAATCTAGAACTTCCAATTAAATACGGTCAAAAAATTTCAGGCCATATTTGTCAGGGTCACGTTGATACTATTGGTAAAATATTAAGTATAAAAAAAATTGATAAATCTTACTTATTTGATTTTCAAATAAGTAAAAAAGAGAGAAAAAATATTATTGAAAAAGCATCCATTAGTATAAATGGTATTTCTTTAACAATTTCAAAGGTGACAGGTAAAGGTTTTCAAATCTGGATTATTCCTCACACATATAAATTAACAAATTTATCATCTCTTAAAAAAGGAAGTTTAGTAAATGTTGAGATAGATATTCTTTCAAAATACGTTAGGAATTATTTTTATGAAAAAAAATAATTATTCATCAATAGAAAACATAATAAACGTTGCTAAAAGAGGTGGTATGTATATTTTAGTCGATGATGAAAAAAGAGAAAATGAAGGTGATTTGGTTATCTCAACTTCCGATACTAATGCTCGTAACATTAATTTTATGGCTAAATATGGAAGAGGTCTAATCTGTTTAGCACTTGATAGTATTCAAGCTAAAAGATTGAATTTATCCTTAATGTCACCTGTGAATCAATCAAGAAATCAAACAGCTTTTACAGTTTCAATTGAAGCAAAAAAAGGAATTACAACTGGTATTTCGGCAAAAGATAGGGCCAGAACTATTAAGATTGCATCAAAAAAAAATGTAAGTAAAAAAGACATTGTATCACCAGGTCATGTTTTTCCAATTATCGCACAAGATGGTGGTGTCCTTGTTAGAGCTGGTCACACTGAAGCTTCAGTTGATATTTCAAAACTAGCTAGAAAAAATAACTCAGCTGTAATTTGTGAAATTATGAATGAAGATGGATCTATGGCGAAGGGTCAAAAACTTCTAAATTTTGCACATAAACACAACCTTAAGATTGGAAAAATTGAGGATCTTATTTCTTATCGTTTAAAAAAAGAAAAATTAGTGAAACTAAAAAAAACATCCGAAATTAAGATTAAAAAACAAAAATATAAAATTAAAATATATGAAAATTTATTAGATGGATCAGAACATTTTGCACTCATTAAGGGTTCACTAAAAAAATCTATAATTCCACGAGTTAGAGTTATTTCATCAAATGTTGTCTACAATTATTTAATAAGTCAAAAATTACCTAATTCATTTGATAAAACTATTAATTATTTTAGAAAATATAATAATTGTGTATTGATATTTATTAAAGACACCAACTTAAAATCTGTTACACAAACATTAAAAAGTTTCAAAAATAAAGATTTTAAAAAAAGTAAAGGAAAAGATAATCTTATAAGAAACTATGGTATAGGTGCACAAATCATTAAAGATTTAAAGATAAACAAAATGATATTGATTACAAAAACACCAAAAAAAGTTGTTGGACTTGAGGGTTTTAATATTAAAATTACCAAGCAAGAATTGATTTAATGAAAAAAAAAATATTAATTATTGTAGCTGACTATTATAAAGAAATTGCTTTAGGTTTACTAAATAGCGCAAAAAAAAATCTTCCTAGATCTTTTGAAACAAAGATAATAAAAGTTCCAGGCGTTTTTGAAATACCAATTACTATATCAAAATATCTAAAAAAATTTGATGCTTTTATTGCTCTTGGATGTGTTATTAAAGGTAAAACACCACATTTTGATTTCATATCTCAATCTTCAATTAATGCTATTATGGATTTAGCAGTAAATTCAAAAAAACCAGTAGGGAATGGAATTCTCACTTGTCTAAACATGAATCAAGCAAAAGATAGAAAAAAAAAGGGTGCTGAGGCTGCAAAAGCTATAATTTCAGTTTTATCTCAAAAATGAGACCAAAGTACACCGCAAAAAATAATCCAAGAGTTATAGTTATTCAAAAATTATACAGCGTTTTATATAATAATGATGAAAAAATTGAATTTCCAAAACATAGGTTTAAAAAATTTATTAAAGACATTGTTCTTGGCACAATTGAAAGAAATGAAATTATTATAGAGGAATTAGACAAAAATCTTGGTGGAAATTTTAATCTATTTAAACTAGATAAAATATTTCAAGTTATTTTAAAATCAGCAACATATGAAATTTTATATAAACCTAATGTCTCAATACGGATAATCATTAAAGAATATCTTAATGCATCTAATTTTTTTCTAGACGAATCTCAAACCAAATATCTAAACGCTTTATTAGATAATGCTGCTAAAAATTTAAGATATTCAAATGCATGAATTTGATTTAATTAAAAAATATTTTTCTAAACTATCCTTTTATAATAAAAATTCATTAAATCTAAATGATGATGTTTTTTTTGATAGATCAAAAAAACTAGTTGTTTCTGTTGACACTTATATAAATAAATCTCATTTCTTTGATTTCAAAAAACCTAATTTAGTAATAAAAAAGATTCTTAGATCATCTATCTCTGATTTGATATGTAAAGGTGTTAAACCAAAATATTATTTTATTTCAGGCTCAGGAAACAAAAGAACATTTACAAAATTAAATTTAAGAAAGATTTCTCTTTCACTCAAACAAGAACAAAAAAAATTTGGGATTTATTTATCTGGCGGGGACACAGTTTTTTCTAATAAATTAAGCTTTACAATTATATCTGTTGGTTTTTCTGACAATATAATATTTAGAAATAATGCAAAAATAAACGATGATATTTATGTATCTGGTAATTTGGGAGATAGTTATGTGGGCTTAAAAGTCTTAAAAAAAGATATTTCATTAAACAAATATTTAAGTGAATATTTTATCAGGAAATATTATCTTCCAGAATTACATATAAATTTGGCAAAAAAATTAATTAATTTTGCAAATACATCTATTGATATTTCTGATGGTCTATTTGCCGATTTAGACAAATTAATTAATAAGCAGAAACTTTCTTACAAAATAAGCCTAGCTGATATACCAATATCTAAAAAACTAAAAGATGTGATGTTGAAAAAAAAATTAAAAAAGATTGACTTCATATCTAAAGGTGATGATTATCAAATATTATTTACTGCATCTAAGAAAAAAGCTAGAATCATTAAAAGAATATTTAGATCTTTAGGGATAAAAATTTCAAAAATTGGAAAAATTTGTTCAAGTAATCAAAAATCACAAATTATTGATGAAAAAGGGAATAAAATAACCATTAAAAATAAAGGCTATTTACACAAATTTTAAAAGTTAGTTATTGCCTTTTATAGCTTTTTTTGTATTGTCCGCTTTTTATAATTAAAAAGCAATTACTTAATTAAGGTTTATATGAACTCAACTACAGAGACTATACTTTTATACACAATAGGAGCAGGATTGTTATCAATTGTTTATGGATATTTAACAGGAAAAAATATTTTAAATTCAAGTGCAGGAAATTCAAAAATGCAAGACATTGCATCTGCTATTCAGATAGGCGCAAAGGCTTATCTTGCGAGACAATATAAGACGATTGCGATCGTTGGTGTTGTGGTATTAGTTATTGTAAGTTCTGCCTTTAGTATGCTTGTTGGATTAGGTTATCTAATTGGTGCAACATTATCTGGTATAGCTGGATATGTAGGAATGTTAGTTTCAGTTCAAGCAAATGTTAGAACTGCGGAAGCATCAAGAAAAGGTCTAGCTAGTGGTCTTTCTGTAGCTTTTAAATCTGGTGCTGTAACAGGTATGCTTGTTGCTGGCTTAGCTTTATTATCAATTGCGGTTTATTATTATTTATTATTAAAGTTTAATGTTGAAGAAAGAGAAATTGTAAATGCTCTTGTCGCACTTGGTTTTGGTGCTTCATTAATATCTATTTTTGCTAGATTAGGTGGAGGAATTTTTACAAAAGGTGCAGATGTTGGAGCAGATCTAGTTGGTAAAGTAGAGGCTGGAATACCAGAAGATGATCCAAGAAATCCCGCTGTTATAGCTGACAACGTTGGTGATAATGTTGGTGATTGCGCAGGAATGGCTGCTGATTTATTTGAAACCTATGCTGTAACAATTGTTGCGACAATGGTTTTATCCTCAATTTTTTTTCCTGGTGACTTGTCCATGATGATTTATCCTTTAACTATTGGTGGCGCATGTATTCTGACATCAATAATTGGAACCTTTTTTGTAAAACTTGGTAATAGTAAAAATGTTATGGGAGCTTTATACAAGGGATTTGTTGTTTCCGCTCTTACTTCATTAATAATTTTATATCCAGTTACGGATTTTGTTTTGGGTTTAGAAAATTCATATGATTTAAATAATAAGTCCTTTACTGGTATGAGTTTATATTACTGCGGAATAATTGGATTAATTATTACAGGCTTATTAATCTGGGTAACTGAATATTATACAGGAACTAACTATAGACCAGTAAGAAGTGTTGCAAATTCATCAACAACAGGTCACGGTACTAATGTAATACAAGGCTTAGCTATTTCGTTAGAAGCCACTGCTATACCAGCACTAATTATAGTTACAGGTATTTTGCTTACCAATCATATTGCTGGTTTATATGGAATTGCTATAGCTGTAACAACTATGTTGGCATTAGCGGGTATGGTTGTAGCTTTAGATGCTTATGGACCAGTTACTGATAATGCTGGTGGTATTGCAGAAATGTCCAAGTTGCCAAATAACGTAAGAAAAACAACTGATGCCTTAGATGCTGTAGGAAATACAACTAAAGCAGTAACAAAAGGTTACGCAATAGGTTCTGCTGGTTTAGGTGCTTTAGTTTTATTTGCTGCTTATACTGAAGATATTAAACATTTTTCAAAAGAAGCTGGATCAAAGCTAGAAGGTATAGTGGTGACGTTTGATCTATCTAATCCTTATGTTGTAGTAGGTTTATTAATTGGTGGAATGCTTCCTTATTTATTTGGATCAATGGGCATGCAGGCTGTGGGAAGAGCAGGTGGTGCTGTAGTAATAGAAGTTAGAAGACAATTCAAGAAGTACCCAGGAATTATGAAAAGAAAACAAAAACCCGATTATGCTAAGCTAGTTGATTTGTTAACAGTTGCAGCTATTAAAGAAATGATTATTCCATCTTTACTTCCTGTGCTATCGCCAATTATTTTATACTTTGTTATATTTGCAATTGGAGGTCAAGTGGCTGCATTAGCTTCTGTTGGGGCAATGTTGTTAGGCGTTATAATTACTGGATTATTTGTGGCAGTTTCAATGACTGCTGGTGGTGGTGCATGGGATAATGCCAAGAAATATATCGAAGATGGTAATCACGGTGGAAAAGGCTCAGAGGCTCACAAAGCTGCTGTAACTGGAGATACCGTTGGAGATCCTTATAAAGATACAGCTGGTCCTGCAGTAAATCCAATGATAAAAATAACAAACATAGTTGCTTTACTATTGTTAGCTGTTATCGCTGGTTAATTTCTCTACGTTTTTTCGCTCTTACACCAAGCGGATCATTAATTTTTTGTCTCATGCTAGACATAAAGTCGTAAATAAAGGAATTTTTAGTAATATTTCCCTGGGTGGTTTCTTTTACAATATTTATTTTTTTCATATCTTTTAAGTCATAAAAATCTTTCTTTTTTAAAATACCATAATTATCTATCTCAAGTACCAATACATCATTTTTATAAACTTTCATTCTTCCTAAATTTCTTAATCGAGATTGAGTTTGCTTTCGTTCAATATATATCCAAACATCATTATTAAATTTACTTCTAGTAGAGGGAATTCCTAACAATTCTATAATTTCATTTTTGTTTGACTCATCTACTACCAAGTTTTTTTGTTTTTTTTCAAGAAATGAAACACCATGATGCTTGACAACTTTTTTAAAAGAACAATTAGTGACTATCAAAGATATAATAAATAGATATAATATATTTTTCATGGATAAAAATTTTATCAATATTTATAATTATTTAATTAATTACACTAGAAATGAACAATTATACAGTTCATTAAATAGAAAAGACAATTTTTCCGATAGATTAACCTTTTTTTTATTACATTTTGCTTTTTTTTTAAAAAACTTTAAAAACGAGGAGAATAAAGAAGTTTTACAAAATATTTATGATTTTAATTTTCGTCAATTAGAGCTTAGTATAAGGGAAATTGGTTACGGAGATCAATCGATTAATAAGAAAATGAAGGTTTATATTAATTTATTTCATTCAATGGTGAGTGAAATTCATTTTTGGGATGATTTAGATAGAGAAAAAAAAATTGAAAAATTATCAATTTTTTTAGAGGATTTTAAAAATATAGACGAATTTGTTGATTATTTTGAAGTTTTTAGTGAGGAATTATCAAAAAAAAATTTGAATTATTTAATAAAAGGTGTAATTAACACTTAATTATGGCAGTCCCAAAACGAAAACAAACACCATCAAGAACTGGTATGAGAAGATCTCAGAATATGAAATTTTCATCAAAAAACGTTATTGAAGACAAGAAAACTGGTGAGTACAGATTATCACATCATTTAGATTTAAAAACGGGAATGTATAAAGGAAGACAAGTTTTAGACCCTAAAGAATAATTTTAAAGATTTTAAGATGACTAAATTGATAAAAATTGCAGTAGATGCAATGGGTGGAGACAACTCACCAAGAAAAGTAATCGACGGAATTATTCATAATCACAAAAAAAATAAAGAAAACTTTTATAAAATTTTTGGAGACAAAGACGAAATTTCAAAGCACTTAGATAATAAGATTAATGAGAGCTTTTACGAAATAATACATACTAATGACGTTGTGAAAAGCACAGATAGTCCATTAGAGGCTGCAAAGAGAGGTAAAAAAACAAGTATGTGGCTCTCAATTGAAAGTGTTAAAAACAAAGAAACTGATATTGTAATTTCTGCTGGTAATACTGGAGCTTTGTTAGTAATTGCAAAATTAAATTTAAAAATGCTTGAAAATATTGATAGACCAGCCTTATCTGCTTTGTGGCCAAACAAAAAAGGAATGAGTGTAGTTTTGGATCTCGGTGCAAATATTGAGTGTAGTTCAAAAAATTTAGCTGATTTTGCAATTATGGGAGCATCTTTGTATAAGTCTTTATATCCAAATGATGTTTCAAAAGTAGCTTTATTAAACATAGGTTCTGAAGAACTAAAAGGAAATGAAACAATAAAAGAAACTTATCAATTGCTAAATGATAGAAAAAATCAAAACTTTGATTTCGAGGGTTACATAGAGGGCAATGAACTAATGAATGGTAAAGTAAATGTAATTGTTTCAGACGGATTTACAGGAAATGTTGCATTAAAAACAGCTGAAGGTACAGCAAATTTTATTACAGATGAGTTAAAGGAAGCTTTAAGTGGATCGATACTTGGAAAGATATCTTCTCTACTTAATATTTCAAATTTAAGAAAATTTAAAAAAAGATTGGATCCTAGATTATACAATGGAGCGATATTTGTAGGTTTAGATACACCAGTTGTTAAAAGTCATGGTGGAATAGATTATATTGGTTTCTCCAACTCTTTAGATGTTTGTAATAGAATAATTAAAGGAAATTTGATAAGAAAGATTAAGGAAAATATCAAATAAATGAGAATAAACTTAACTAAAAAAGATTTAGTTAATACTATTTACATGCAAGTAGGTTTTTCTAAACAAATATCAGAGCATTTAATAGATGAATTTTTTTTTCTTATAACACTAAATTTAAAAAAAGAAAAAAAATTGAAATTAACAAAATTTGGTACATTTTTTATTAGATCAAAGAAATCTAGAATTGGTAGAAATCCTAAAACAAAGGAAGACAAGATCATTTCTAAAAGAAATGTAGTTTTATTTAAACCTTCTAAAGAATTTAAGGAATTTATAAATTCAAAAAATGAGTAAACTTGAGAGTGCATATAAAACTATAGGTGAAGTAGTCAAAATTGTTGGCTTGAAATCTAAAAGAGGAGATTCTTCACCAACACATACAATAAGATATTGGGAAAAAGAATTTAAACAAATTAAGCCCAAAATTTTAAATGGTAATAGACGGTATTACGATAAAAAAAATATAGATTTAATCAGAAAAGTTCATTTTCTTTTAAAAGACCAAGGAATGACAATAAAAGGTGTAAAAAAAATTTTGAATAATACGGATACTTTAAAACTTGACGAAAATTTAAATGAATCTATAAAAGCTCACGATATAAGAAATAAATTAGTTAAAATTTCTAATATAATTAAAGATTTAAAAAATAATAATTAATATGGCTAAAAAAACTCATGTTAAAGTAAGACTGGTTCCTGAATCTAAACCAGATAGCTCTTTTTTTTATTATGTTAAAAAACCTGCAGGTGGAGAGAAGGCTAAAGTAAAACTCAAAGCAAAAAAATACAACCCTGTTACTAGAAAACATGAAATTTTTGTGGAAAAAAAACTTCCACCACACAGTAAATAATTATTTTTTTTTGAAGTTTCTCTTTTCGTAATCGATATATGCATAAATCATGTTCTTCCAAATCTTATTTGTAATTTTTGGATCAATATTATTTTTCAGAGATTTCTTCTTTATATTTAATAAAATTTCTTTAATCCTTTTTTTATCAACTATTTGACTTTTTCTTTCTTTTAGTGAAAGCACCTTTTTAACTAAAAATGTTCTTTTTTTAATTAGCTTTATTAGTAAATTATCAAGTTTATCTAATTCAGATCTAATTTTGCTTAGTTTTTTTATTTTTAAAGGCGACATTTATTAAATTGGATTAGTTAATAATTATTATATTTATCATTATATGTATATAGAGAATAATTTACTGAGAAAATACATATCATTATGGCTAATGTTCATGTTTTTTTTGATAGCTTTTATGATTGTTGTGGGTGGTTTAACAAGACTAACTGACTCTGGTCTCTCAATAACAAAGTGGGAATTATTTTCTGGAATATTACCTCCCTTAAGTGATGTCAAATGGTTAGATTATTTTGAGGAGTATAAAAAGATACCAGAATATAAAATGCAAAATTTTTCTATGACCATGAGTGAATTTAAAGTTATTTTTTGGTGGGAGTGGGCACATCGTTTTCTTGGAAGACTAATCGGTTTAGGATTTTTAATTCCCCTAATATATTTTTCTTTTAAGATTAAGTTTACAAAATTATTAAATCTTTATTCAATTTTTTTCCTTATATGTTTTCAAGGTTTTATAGGCTGGTTTATGGTTTCAAGTGGGTTAATTGATAGATTAGATGTAAGTCATTTTCGACTTTCAATTCATCTATTAATAGCATTTTTAATATTGTCTTTAATCTTATGGAATTATTTTAAATTGAATTTTGATATAAAAGAGCAATCACAATTAAATATTTTTTTTCCTATATTCTTTTTATTTCTGGTTTTTTTGCAAATAATTATTGGTGCTTTTGTTTCAGGTATGGACGCTGGTTTGATCTATAATTCATGGCCCATGATGGGTAATACTTATTTTCCGGATGATAATAAATTAGAAAATCTATTCAATTTAGCTGCTTTTAGTGATGCATCATTAGTTCAATTTCTTCATAGAAATTTAGCTTATGTAATACTTTTTTATTATTTTTGGATTTTATTTAAAATTTATAGATATCGAATAAAGAATTGTTTTTTTGCGATTAATCTAGTTGGTTTTTTCTTATTTACTCAAGTCATTCTTGGAATATTCACTTTAATAAATGGAGCTCAAATAGTTTTAGCATCAATGCATCAATTGAGTTCAGTTTTTCTTGTTAGTGCATCAGTATATTTTTTATATCTTAATAAAAGAATTAATTCTTTTTAATAGGAAAATAAGTAAGAATAAATTTTTTCAGTACGTTTAAGACTTTATCAGCCTCTTCTAAGAGCATCATGTGCCCACAATTGTCAATTATTTCAATTTTACTTCCATCTATTAAGTCTGCTAATTTTTTTCCTTCCTTTACAGGACACATCTTATCTCCATTTGCCAAAATAGATAAAGTAGGGATCTTGATTTCTTTGGCAGCCTTAAAACCATTCTTGTAATTATCACAAGCTCTAAAATCTATTCCTAACGTATTTTTGATTGTTCTGGATTTAGCCAGCATTCCACCTGTATTGATGTGATATAAACCTGGAACTGGGTGTCCACCAAAGTGCCCAGCTGGACCATGTGCCCAATCCATCATTAAATCAACGGCTTTCGGATCATCGTTTTCTGCTAAAGACAATAATTCTGGATTCATAGGAATGGCCCCAGCGCCACCCATTAAACTTAGTGTTTTTATTTTTTTTGGAAACCTAAATGCACATTCTAAAATAACCAAACATCCTTGGGAATGACCAACTAAAGAAGCCTCTTTATAACCTACTGAATCTATAACATCACTAATCCAGTCAGCCATGTCTTCGATTGTTTTCAAACTTTCACCTCCTGAAAGACCATGTCCAGGCATATCTAGAGCTAAAACACTATAGCCATGAAAAGCAAAATACCTAGTTTGGAGCACCCAAGTCATATGTGTTAATCCACTACCATGAACAAAAATTATTAGTGGTTTTTTTTTGTCGAAAGGTCGTCCACCTGTAGAGGCAAAAACCTCTACACCATTAACTTGAAACTTCATTGATTGGAAACAAGTCTAGGTCGTCTTGCAGCTCTAAAACCTGTTTCAAAGTCATTCCTAATATCATCAAAATCTTCTATCCCCACAGACAATCTAATCATATCTTGAGATAATCCAGCAAATTTTAATGTGGCCTCATCCATTTGAGAGTGTGTAGAAGATGCTGGGTGAATTACTAAGGTTCTAGTATCACCAACATTTGCAAGATGTGAAGCAAGTTTAACATTATTTATAAATGCTTCTCCTGCCTCTTTACCACCTTTAATACCAAAAGCTATCATAGAACCCTTACCATGTGGTAAAAGTTTTTTTGCTAAATCGTGGTCGGGGTGGTCAGGAACACTTGGATGAGAAACCCAAGCAACACTTTCATGGCTTAATAAATATTTAACCATTTTTTCTGCGTTAGAACAATGCTTTTGCATTCTAACAGATAAAGTTTCTATACCTTGCAAAACATTCCAGGCATTTTGAGGACTCAAACATGGTCCAAAATCTCTCATACCTTCTGCTCTTGCTTTCATTGTAAAAGCTGTAGGCCCAAACTCTTCAGCAAATGAAAGTCCATGGTAACCTTCATAAGGTTTAGTCATAGTTGGAAATTTATCATTTTGCATCCAATCAAATTTTCCACCCTCTACTAAGATACCTGCCATTGATGAACCGTGACCTGCCATCCATTTCGTAAGTGAATGAACAACAATATCAGCACCATGATCAATTGGTTTGCAAAGATATGGTGTTTGATAAGTAGCATCTATAATTAAAGGAACTCCAGCATCATGAGCAATCTTAGCTATTTCAGGCATATTCATAATTTCGTTTCCAGGATTTCCAACAAGCTCACCAAAAATACCTTTAGTATTTTTTTGAATTGCTTTTTTAAAACCCTCAGTATCTCTTGGTTTTACAAATGTACATTTGACACCAAATTTTGGTAAAGTAAGCCTAAATAAATTTACAGTACCACCATAGAGTTGAGACGAAACTACTAAATGATCCCCAGCTTCACATAAAGTCATTATTGTTAAAAAAATTGCACTCATTCCAGATGAGGTTGCTAAGGCTGCTGTACCTCCCTCTAGGGCCGCAACCCTTTCCTCTAAGACAGCAACTGTAGGATTAGAAATTCTACTATAGATATGACCACCTCTTTCCAAATTAAAAAGAGCTGCAGCATGATCAACATCATCAAACAAATATGATGTAGTTTGATAAATTGGCACTTGTCTTGAACCAGCATTTTTGAGAGGCTGATAGCCAGCATGGAGACTTAATGTATCAAATTTATAAGTTTTAGGATCTGTGCTTTTCTTTTTTTTGTCGGTCATAAATTTTCCTTGATTTTAAATATTAATAACTAACTATCAATATTAATATAAATTGACAATATCACATTTATCAGTATTAATCCGGCCAATCATGACCAAATTTATCAAAAAAGAGCAATTATCACCATCATGGTATGAGATTGATGCAACTAATGCAGTTGTAGGTAGACTAGCTACAGTAATAGCCAAAATTATAAGAGGAAAAAATAAAACTACTTATACACCACATATGAATAGTGGGGATTTTGTTGTTGTTAAAAATATCGAACAAATAAGATTTACAGGAAAAAAATTTCAGAATAAAAAATACTATAAACACACCGGCCATCCTGGTGGAATCAAAGAAACTACACCTGAAAAACTTAAAGAAAAAAAACCAGGTGAGATTTTAAAATTAGCTGTAAAAAGAATGCTACCTACTGGAGTATTAGGTAGAGAACAGCTTTCCAAGTTAAAAATTTATAGTGGGGATAATCATCCTCATTCAGCTCAAAATCCTAAAGTAATTGAACTAAATAAACTTAATAATAAAAATATTGTAAGAAATTAATATGGAAAGTGCTCAACAAAATCAAAAAAAAATAAAGTTAAAATTAGATTTTAAAGATAGCAAATATGCCACTGGTAGAAGAAAAACTTCAATTGCAAAAGTTTGGCTTAAAAAAGGTTCTGGTAAAATTTATGTTAATGGAAAACTTTATAGCGAATATTTTTCAAGTGATAATCATAAAATGCAAATAACAAAACCCTTTGAATTGATTAAACAACCCACTGATTTTGATGTTAGATGTAATGTAAAGGGTGGGGGACCAACGGGTCAAGCTGGAGCAATGGTTCATGGAATTTCTAAAGCTTTAGTTTTATTTGATGAAAATTTTAAAACATCACTTAGAACTGAAAAATTAACCACTCGCGATTCTCGTGCTGTTGAAAGAAAAAAACCTGGAAGAAAAAAAGCGAGAAGAAGTTTCCAGTTTTCTAAAAGATAATTTTCTTTTAATAATTAACTGTTATAATAAAAAATGCCTAAGCTTAATGTATTAATTTCTGGATCGACTGGATATATCGGTATTCAATTAATTAAATTGTTAGTCAAACATAGATATGTAAAAATTAAATATCTTTGTGGAAATTCCTCCGTTGGGAAAAAGATTTCATATTTTGATAAATCTTTAATTAATAAAAAATTACCAAAAATTGTAAAATTTAATAAAAAATATCTTAATGAAATTGATATAATTTTTACAGCACTTCCCAATGGTGAAGCTCAGGTAATTTCAAATTATTTAAAAAAAAATAATGTGTTAATTGATTTAGCTGCCGATTTTAGACTAAAAAATGCTTCTGATTATTTTAAGTGGTATAAACAGAAACACAAATCAACTAAGAATATTAAAAAAAGTATTTATTCAATACCAGAAATTTCAAAACAAGAAGTTAAAAGATTTAATATAATTGCTTGTCCTGGATGTTACCCAACCTCGATTCTATTACCTTTAATTCCATTAGTTCATAAAAAAATGATTCGATTAAACAACATTATTATTGACTCAAAATCAGGATATTCAGGCGCAGGTAGAGGAGTTCACAAAAAATATAAAGATCAAAATTTATATGAGTCAATTAGTGCTTATGGAATTGGGTTCCACAGACACAATTCAGAAATAGAACAAACTTTAAAAGAATATTCAAACAAAAAAATTGAATTTAATTTCACTCCACATCTAACACCAATGTTTAGAGGAATTTTGAGTACAATTTATGTAGAGATCAATAAAAATGTTTCTCAAAACAAAATCAAAAAAGTTTTAGTAAATTATTATAAAAACGATATTTTTATTAAAATTCTAAAAAATGATGCTTTAATAAGTACTAATGATGTAATAAATACTAACAAATGTCTTATATCAGTATGTAAGACGAAAAATAAAAATAAGTTAATTATTCTTTCAGCAATAGATAATCTTATCAAGGGTGGATCTGGTCAAGGTATACAAAACATGAATTTAAAATTTGGATTTCCTTTAAAAACTGGACTTATATGAAAAAAATAAATCTAATTTCAATTTTAATAATCTTTTCATCATGTTCTTTTAGTAATGATTCTGCTTATTGGAATGAACACAACAAAAAAAAAGTTAAAGAACAAAAAAAATTGGCTAAAATAATTAAAAAATCAAAAGATATTACATTAATGTCTTTAAACGAGTACAAGATTTATATAGATGATTATATTAAAAAAAGTAAATATCCTGATATAGCAAGATGAAAGATTTAATAAATATTGCAATAATTGGCTTAGGACAAATAGGTATTTACCTTTACAATGAGTTGAGATCAAAAAAAAAAGAAATTGAGAGAAAAACTGGAAAAAAAATTAAGATTGTTGCTATATCTGCAAAAAATAGGAACAAAAAAAGAAGATTTCAAATTCAAAAAAATATATTCTTTAAAAAACCACTTCAAATTTTTAGAGATAAAAAAATAGATGTACTATTTGAATGCATAGGTCAATCTGACGGTATTTCAAAAAAGATCGTCGAAACTGCTCTTAAAAATAAAATACACGTCATAACACCTAACAAAGCTTTAATTGCAAAACATGGGGATCGTTTAGCAAAACTTGCTGAAAAAAATAATATAAATTTAGAATTTGAAGCCTCTGTTGCAGGAGGGATCCCTATCTTAAGAACGATTAAGGAAGGTTTAGCAACAAATAAAATCGATAAAGTCTACGGAATTTTGAATGGAACAACCAACTATATCTTATCTGAAATGGAAAATAGTAACGAAAACTTTAATAAAGTTTTACAAAAAGCACAACAACTTGGCTATGCAGAGCCAGGAAACCCAAAACTTGATCTGAATGGGTTTGATGCGTTTGCGAAAGTAAGAATTTTATCTGCTCTCTCGTTTAATACAAAAATTTCTAAACATAAATGTATAATGCAAGGTATTGAAAATATCGATTTAAAAGACATTAAAATCGCAGGTCAACTAGGATTAAGAGTTAAACTTCTTGGTATTTCTGAAGTAATCAATCATAGATTATTTGAAACTGTGCATCCATGCTTAGTTAGTAAAAATACTTATATTGGAAATGTTAATGGGGTTATGAATGCTGTTATTATAGAGGGTAAACCAATAGGTGAGAGTGTCCTGCAAGGCGAGGGTGCTGGCCCAGGTCCAACCTCATCTTCTCTATTGTCTGATTTATTGTCAATTTTGAGAGGAAATATTAAGTATCCATTTGGTTTATCCTCAAAAAAAAGAAAATCTCTTAAATCATTTAATAATGATAATTATACTAATTCTTTGTATCTTAGATTTGAAGTAAATGACAAACAAGGGGTTCTTTCTCTTATAACAAATAGATTAGCTAAATATAAAATTTCTGTAAAAAGAATAATCCAGACACCAGATAAAAAAAACAAGAAGGCGACTATAGTCATCATTACCCATAAAACTTCTGAGAAGAATGCTAGTAATTGCTTATCTATATTTAGAAAAAACAAGAATATTCTTAGATCTCCAACATTAATTCGATTATATAATTAATGGATATTTATATAAAACTTTTTGAGGTTTTATTCCCAGTATTTTTCGTAGTTGGTATTGGATATTACTTAGGTAAAAAAAATCCTAAAATAGACACAACTTTTATTACTAATTTTGCTGCTAATGTTGGAACCCCAGCAATGATTATTTATGCATTAAATCCAGTTAATATCTCTTTCAATATTTTTTTAAATTATTTTTGGTATTACGCGCTAGCTATTGTTGGTTTTATGATTACTGGAGTTATAATACTATTTCTTCTAAACACTAAAGATATTATAAGAGAATTACCTCCACTAACAATGCCAAATACTGGAAATATGGGCTTGCCTATATGTTTGTTTGCTTATGGTTCACAAGGACTTGGAGTTTCAGCCGCAATATCTGCTTTAATTATTTTATGCCATTTTACCCTAGGTGTATTTCTTGCTGATAGAAAATTTAGTTTGGAAGTTATACTTAAAAGTCCTCCGTTTTACGCAATAATAATTTCCGTTTTTTTGCTTTATTACGACTTAGAACTTCCAGGGTTTGTTGAAAATACCACTTTTCTATTAATGTATGCTACAATATTTCTAATTTTAATGTCTTTGGGAATTGCTCTAACAAGACTAAAGGTCTTCTCACTTTATAAAGCAATATTTTCTTCTATAGGACGAGTAATCATTGGTCCTATAATTGGATACTTATTGATTTTATATTTTAATCTAGAGGGATTTGCGGCCGGTGTTTTATTAATTCAATGTTCTATGCCAAGTGCAGTTCTTAATTACCTTGTTGCCTCTATATATTCTCCTAAAAAGATTGTTGATAGTGTTGCTAGTACTATTGTTGTTTCGACATTGATGTCATTTATAACTGTGCCAATAGTAGTATTCTTTGCTTTAAAATACTTTAATTAATATATATCCTATTAATAGATGAAGGCTATAACTTTCAATCTATTGGCCTGGGTAATGCTTCCAATTATGGATGGATTTGCAAAATATCTAAGTGCTGATCTTCCAGTCTTACAAATAACTTGGGCAAGATATTTTTTTACCGTTGCATTTACTTTTCCAATTATGTTCCTATTTTTTAGAAAAAATCTTGTGTGGACTGATAAACCAAAATTACAAATTACGAGAGGGATAATTCTTTTAACAGCTAATATTTGTTTCTTTTATGCAATTTCGATAATTTCTTTAGCCAAAGCACTAACTTTAGCTTTTGTTGCTCCTTTGATTGTAACTGCTTTTTCTCCAATTTTTTTAGGTGAGAGAGTTGGATTTAGGAGATGGTCTGCAGTTATTATAGGATTTATAGGTTCATTAGTAGTTATAAGGCCTGGTTTTGTTGAAATAAATTTAGCGAGTATTGCTGCGCTTGGAACAGGTGTAATGTATGGGTTTTATTTAATTATTACTCGTAAATTGAGCACGTCAGACAACCCTCTATTAACTTTATTATTAACTGGTGTAGTAGGGGCCATAATCATATCTTTTGTGATGCCATTTGTTTGGGTTAAACCTAATTTTAATCAGTGGTCTATCATGGCTGCAATAGGTATTTTTGCATGTTTAGGGCATTTTTTTCTAATATTGTCTCTTAAATACGCTGATGCCTCTAAATTAGCTCCATTTAGTTACTTTGAAATTATTACAAATATAATTATAGGTTATTATTTCTTTAGTGATTTCCCAGATTATTGGACTTTCTTTGGTTTATTTATTATTGTATTGAGTGGTATCTATATCTCTAGAAGAGAAAACCTTGTTAAAAAGTAAAATAATAGGTATTATTTATTTACTATTATCTAAAGTATTACATTAAGTAATGCAATTAAGCTATTGTTTTTATTGTATTTTATTAATATTATAAATAATATAATTTTTGGATTTTTGGGTTATTTAATGTTAAATTTTCCTCAATACGCTGAGCAAAAGTGCAGATTTATATCAAATTATGAAAAATATTAAATAGCCCTATAAAATAGGGGCTTTTTTCCAATTGTGATAATGAAAATTTCCTAAAAATAGAGCAGTCTAAAAGTATTGATATAGTTGAATAGTAGAGCGATGCACTAATTGAATATACCATTTAAACGCCCGTAGAGGGGTCTATTTTAAGTATAGGCTAATATATGGTACAACTAAAGGGTGAATTATGTTATTTAGAAAGAAATCACGTAAAAATGTAAAAAAAGGTTTATTTTACTTACTTTTTTAACTTAAAAAAGGTTTAAAATAGCGCTAAATAGATACTTTTTCAGATCTAAGTAATTTGAGCTTTTGTCTGATTCCGCCTCTCCCAGAATAACCTCCAAGACCTCCATCAGATCTAATCACTCTGTGACAGGGTATTTTTGGAGCATATGGGTTTTTAGCACAAGCATTTGCGACTGCACGGGCTGCTTTAGGGTTTTTAATGGCGATCGCTACTTGTTTATATGTTTTTACGCTGCCTTTAGGGATAGTTATTAAATATTTCCAAACTCTTAATTGAAATTTTGTTCCAAGTAGGGATCTCATAAAAAAAAACCCTGATTCTTTACACTTTTTACGGTGCAAAGATCAGAATTTTATGGCTCGTCGTTTTATGCGCTACCGCCGAACCGACCACCCTGTATGTTTAGCGCTGCTTTACAGGGTTTTCTGCCCTCCAGACTTAAACCTCTCGGCCTTTCTCTGGCTGGCCAGTTAAGAGTTGCCTCTTAAGTTAAAATTACTTTAACAGACTGAAATTTAAATTGTTATCACTAATTAGTTGTTTTTTATAATTAAATGATTTTTCTGTGAATTTCGGGGATAACTTTTATTTTGTAAGCAATATTAGGTAACTTGCAAAGAATATAATCGCCATACTTGATAGAAATATTGTATTTATACTTTTACCAGTATTTTTATACTGAATAACACTTAAAATAATAAATCCAATTGAACTTATTAAAAACCATACCGCAGGAATTTCTCCATCAATTGATCCCATATATTTGTAATTTAAACTATTGACATTAAAAATCACTTGATATATTACTAATGATAATTAATTGTTATCAATAGTAATTATATGAGTGAACTGACTACAGATCTAAAATCGCTTCATGAGGCTACACTAAATAACCTTAAGAGTTCTAAGGCAAATAATACATTAAGAGCATATAAATCTGACTTTAAAGATTTTGGAGCTTTTTGTTCTAAGCATGGCTTAAACTCGTTACCATCAGAACCTAAAATAGTTTCTTTATACCTAACCCATCTTTCTAAAAATTCAAAAATTAGTACTTTAAGAAGACGATTAGTATCAATTAGTATGGTTCACAGATTAAAAGGGTATTATTTAGATACGAAGCATCCAATCATAATTGAAAACTTAATGGGGATTAGAAGAGTTAAGGGAAGTATTCAAAAAGGAAAAAAACCTATACTAATCAATCATTTAAAATCAATTATTGATGTAATTAATAAACAAAAAGTTAATGACATTAAAAAGTTTAGAGATAAATCAATCATACTGATAGGTTTTGGAGGTGGTTTTAGAAGAACTGAGCTAATTTCGATTGATTATGAGGATCTAGAATTTGTGAGTGAGGGTCTTAAAATTAGCATTAAAAAATCAAAAACTGATCAATTTGGCGAAGGGATGATTAAAGGGCTACCCTACTTCACAAATGAAAGCTATTGTCCAATAATTAATCTTAAAAAATGGTTAGAAATTTCAAAGATTAAATCTGGACCTATTTTTAGAAGATTTTCAAAAGGTTTATCTTTAACAGAAAAAAGATTAACTGACCAATCTGTTGTTTTACTAATTAAAGAATATTTAAATTTAGCAGGTATTGAGAATAAAAACTTTGCAGGTCATAGTTTAAGATCTGGTTTCGCAACTGTTGCTGCACAATCTGGAGCAGATGAGAGAAGTATAATGGCTATGACAGGTCACAAGACAACACAAATGGTTAGAAGATACATTAAAGAAGCAAATATTTTCGAAAATAATGCTTTAAATAAGATAAAAATTTAAATACTCACCCATTTTTCAGGCCAAAAATCTCGATTATTTGAAGGGTTCAAATTTTTAGGCCTGACACATATTTTATCATCAAAATTTGATAACCATGCACCCCACCAATGAAAAGTTGATGGCCCAACAATAAAATATCGACACTGTGTAAGTAAAAAAAAATCAGTTAGGATTTTGTCTTTATTGTTAATTACAAAAATAAATTTGTTAGTATCAAAGTATTTATCAAGATTATCAAAATCATTGCTCCAAATTAAGTATTTTGGATTATCAATTCTTTTATTAAAGTACACAATTGCTTTATTGATATAATCTATAGTTTCCTTAACAAATGAAAAGGATTTATTCAAATTTGTGGAAGAATACTTATTATTAATTCTCTCAGAAAATCTATTTTGTCTGATACAAATTGAAACTACGTTATTTTTTTTAATGATATTTAGATATTCATTATCGGAAAATTGATCTTTATTCTTAATATCAAATTCATTTAGCAGATCATTACGATTATCAACAAAGTATTTTTCAGATTCAAAATTTCCATCAATAAAAAAAAAATTATTAGCATTACTTAAATCTAAAGGTGAATACTCTGAAAGCTTATTAGAATCTTTCTTTTCAAAATAGAACTTTTTATGTTTTGTAAATTTATCAAAGAAAATTAGTATCTTCTTTAATAAATTTTTATATGGATTTTCAAAAGAAAATTCTTTAGATGCTGCTATTGCTGATATATTAAATCTGTCTAAAACATAATCATATATATGTTTATTTTGACAATACCCACTTAATATATCTATATAATGGTCAAAATTATTTTTTTTACATAAAGAATATGAGTTGGCATACATAAATAATTGATTACCCAGTCCCTCTGATATTTTAGTAATAATCTTTTTTTTCATAAGTTTTAAAAAGGTTAAAACAAATCATATTTTTTACCTAATGATATATCGATTATATATTTGGATATTCTTTTTTCGTTAAAAAGTTTAAAGTATTTTTTTTTTCCATTTTTTGCAATTTTAATTCTTAATTTATCATTTTTAGCATAGAATTTAATTTTATCAGATAAGTCGTTTATATTATTATAGAAAACTATTTCATCATTTGAGAAAAAATGACTCATTTTCACTTTGTTATCTATAAATGTTAAAAGGCCATTTCCCATAATGGAAGCTATTCTGTTACTAGAATAATATTTTGTTGGTTTACCTCGACTTAAATTTAGAGCCATTTTAGAGTTAATAAGTGTTCTAAAGAAATTATTTCCCCAAATAGGTTGTTTATTAGCAAAACCATAAAAATCATATCTAATATTTGGAATCTTTTTTACCAATTTATTTAAAAAAAGAATTCTATCATCTTCTGTCCCCTCTTTCAGTACAGCTCTGTTCACCCCATGGCTCATTGCATAAAAAAGATCTTTTTGAGGATTTAGTTTATAAACATCAAAAAATTCAATATTCTTATCCACTGGTACGAAAAAAAAATGTGTGTTCTTAATTTTTTTATCTTGCTTTATTAGTTCATCTGGATGGGTGGAAATAAATGTATGATCGACAACATCAGAGTATCTTTTAATATTTAAAATGTTATCTTTAGAATACTTTAAGCTAGGCATTATCGGATCCTCATTCCATTGAGAAATGATTAAATTCCTATTAATATTCTTAAAATCATCTATTGTTTCGTGATCAATATTTTTTGTATGTCCAAAAAAAACTAAATCAGGATTATAATTCTTAAATGTTTCTAATAGATATTTTTGAAAAGTATTTCTTTTAGAGAGGAAATTTAAAGATCTATTGTTTCTAACATAATCTCTATCACTGATCTCTAAAACATCATGACCATTTCTAATAAATCCATTAGAAAATTTTTTACCAATTGAAATGTTATAAAGTCTATGGTTTAGTTTTTGACCTTGATTATATATGTTTAATATCTTTATTTTATTTTTGATAAAATTAAAATTACTGTACGGAAGACTTTCTAATCTTAACCTGTCAATGATTTTTGTATTTGATGAAATAATATGCTGAACATTTTTTAATGAATTTTTTTGAATTTGTTTTCTTATTTTTTTATTTTTTATCAGATAGCGAATTTGTCTATATAAAGTCTCTTCATTAAGGTTTTTTAATATTATTGCTTGATTTGTTGTTTCTGGTAATCCACCTTTATTTGATATTATTGTTGCACAACCTCTTGACGAAGCTTCTAAAGCTGTTCTACCAAATGGTTCTTCCCATTTAGATGGGACTACTGATATTGATGTTTTATCTAAAAGTTCTAAGACATCTTTATGTTTTAGAAATCCTAATTCATGATGATTTTTGTGGTTTATATAAATTTCTCTTCTTTCTTCATCACCAAGTGAATATGCTTTCCAATTTGGAAATTCATTAAGTATTCTTACTATAACTTTTGCAAAAAGATCATATCCTTTAGATCTATTTAATTTTCCAATAAAGGTAATAAAATTCTTTTTCTCAGATATCTTTTTTTTGGAAGATACACTTGGATAAACTACCTCTGTTTTAGTTTTTAACTTATCATCTAAATCTACAAAAAATCGTTTTTGAGTCCACTCACTTACAAAGACAACTTTTTCAACATTAGAAATTATGTTTAATCTTTGATTAATTGTTTTTGATCCATTCATTGATAATGGATCATTATGAAAATACATTATATACCTACTCTTTATTTTTTTAATTAATTCATCCAAGATTACGGGTCTGTTATGTATTTCAATTAGGTCATATTTTTGATATTTGAATTTTTTGACTAGTTTACCTATGTACTCACTAGTAGCGCTTCTAAATTTTGATTTAATATTAGTCAATTCAATATTAAAATAATTTTTTGTTAAATAGTCTTTACTCTTAGTGTGACCATAGATGTGATTAGTTTTATTGTATTTTGATTTTTTATAAAATTCCGAAACCCATAAAGAAGCAGCTGACGCTCTAGCAAATGTGTAATTTTCTTTATATGGAAGTATTGTTGCTATTTTAATATTTTTTTTTATTGAAGACATTTATTAATCTCAATCTTTTTAATCTATCTCTTTTTAATAAATATTCATATGAAAGAGCTTTAGATTTATTAAAAAAACTTTTTTTGTAAATAAGTTCCCATTTATAACCTTTTGTAGCTTTCGCACCTCTATTTGTGTTATGTTTAATGAGTCTACTTTTTATATTATTTGTAAATCCAACATAAGACTTATTTTTAAATCCTTTTATAGTTTTTATAAGATACACGTGATATTTCATTAATGTATTGTTGGTAAAAATGGCGGTCCCTAGGGGAATCGAACCCCTCTTTCGAGGATGAAAACCACGTGTCCTAACCGATAGACGAAGGGACCAAAATGCTGTTTTTTATTGTATAAAAAGTTATTTATCAAGTCTTTAAAATATACAATCATCAAATAATTTGTTCAGTTTTTATTATTTTTTTTAAGCCTAATGATTTATGAGTAATTAGGGTTTCTGAGGTAAACTTATCTTTATTTATTTCAATTCCTGAAACTATATCTCCCGATGTTATGCCAGTTGCACAAAAAATAGAATCGCCAGAAATTATTTCATTTAATTCATATTTTTTATCAAAATTAGTAATACCCATTTTTTTTGCACGATCTTTTTCTTTATTAGAGTTAAATATAAATCTACCTTGAAAATGACAATTATATGCATCAAGCGCTGCAGCGGCCAAAACACCTTCTGGACCACCTCCAATACCAAGAAATATATCTACTGAATATTTTTTATTTATAATCATTAAAGCGCCAGCTACGTCTCCATCTGATATTAATTTTAGTTTTACATTTAACTTTTTTAGTTCATTTATTATTTCCTTATGTCTAGGCCTATCTAACAAACATGCAGTCAGATTCTCAGGTTTTAGATTTTTAGACTCGGCTAAATTATAAATATTTTTTTTAACAGAAAAATCTAAATCAACTACATTTTGTTCAGAGCAATTCGCAGATATTTTATTCATATATGTTTCAGGTGCTCCTAATAGATTTGATTTATTAGTTACAGCTATAACAGACATTGCTCCTGGCAAATCATTGGCCACAAAATTTGTTCCCTCCAAAGGATCAACAGCAATATCGAACATTGGACCATTTGTAGTGCCAACATTTTCTCCAATATAAAGCATAGGTGCTTCGTCAAGCTCACCCTCACCTATTACGATTTTTCCATTCATTTCAATTTTATTTAATTCATTTCTCATAGTATCTACAGCAGCTTTGTCGGCACCAATCTTATCTTTTTTTCCAATTAAAAAATAAGATGAAAGCGCAGCACGACTTGTTACATTTATAAATGAATTTTGGAATTTTTTATCTATGGGCATTATTTGATTATTTCATAGGATGAATTTTTTTCTAATTTAGCCTCAAATTCTCTTAATCTTTTCCATACAGATATTAATTCAACAATTATTGGCCAGCTTCTTACTAAATATTGAAGTGAGGTTTCAACTCTACCAAAGGCTCTTATTATTTGTTGAACAAATCCTAACGTAATTGCACCAGTTACAATTGTTGGTGCCAACGCTAAGTAAGGAACTATCACCATTCCTTGTAAATAACTCCATTTCACTGCATTAAAATAAAGATAATGGAAATACATTTTATAATGTATTTTTCGAACTCCTCCGTAAAGATCAGTTATTTTTTCAGGCTTCGCACTTTCCTTAAAATCTTCGCCTAAGACAAGTTCTTTTCTGTAAGCGGCCTCTTCTTTTTGTATATCATATTCTATTCCTGGTAATTTTATTCCAACACTTGCTAATAAAATAGTACCACCCAAAGCAGAAAGTATAGCGACCCAAACTAAAGCATGTTCAACTTCACCAACCCAAGGTAATACAGTAATACTTTTGGAAAGGCCCCATAAAATAGGAGTAAATGCTATAAGTGTCATTAAACTTCTTAAAAGTTCTGCACCTAAGCCCTCCATAATTCTTGCAAATTTAAGAGTATCTTCTTGAACTCTTTGAGAGGCACCCTCTATTGATGAAGCATCATCCCACTTATCATGATAAAAATCAGCCATTGCTGTTCTCCACCTGAAGGTCCAATGACTAGTAAAATAGTCGCTAAAAATAACTACAAGTATGTAAACAGCTGCAATTTTAGCAAATGTAAAAAGATAATTAATAAATTCTTTTTCTGAAACTGAATTTGGCTCAGTTAAAGCTTTTTGCAAAGTATCATAAAATTCACCAAACCATTCATTGATTCTTACATCTAATTGTACTTGGTACCAAGTAGCCAGCAGAATCAATATAGTGCCCCCTATACTCCAAGGAAACCATTTTTTTTGACTAAAAAATTTAAACATTATTTTAAAAAATTGTCTGCATAAGATTTTCTTACGACTTTTCTTTTTTTAGGTTCAATTAACTCATAATCAATTTTTTTCTTTTTTGCATAATTGATCGCACTTTCTTTTGTTGAAAATTCTAATCTTAACTCACTTAAAGTATCTGAAGAACTCTCCCAACCCATTAAAGGATTCTTAGTAGGATCTTTTGTTTCATATTCTAAAATCCATTTTATTGATTTACCAAGTCCTGACTGCATTGCACTTTTGTTAGGTATGTAAATTTTTGCTTTTTTCATATTTGATGGTCGGAGTGGCAGGATTTGAACCTGCGACCCTCTGGTCCCAAACCAGATGCGCTACCAGGCTGCGCTACACTCCGAATGATGTACTAATACAGTAGTTATCAATATTTTCAATGGATAAAGCTGCCAAATATGAAGAATTTTAATCAAAATCTGATATAAAAAGATGCATGATAATTTCATGCCCTACTTGTAAAAAAAAATTTGAAATTGATGCAAATTTAATACCTAAAGATGGCCGTAATTTACAATGTGGATCATGTTTGAACGTCTGGTTTTATAAATTCGAAAAAAATATTTCAGATTTAGAAATTAAAGATAATACAGCAAATCTAATCGAAGAAGATGATGAAATTATTATTAAAGAAAATATAAAAAAAGAAATACCTATAATTAAAAAAAATATTAATGAAAATCAAAAAGATAAAGCTTTAGTCAAATATGAGAAAAAAACAAAGTTAAGTTCATTCAATTTTATAGGTTATTTTTTTGTATTAATTTTAACATTTGTCGCACTATTGATTATTTTGGATACATTTGAGCCCCTACTATTAACAATATTTCCAAATCTTGAATTAATTTTATTTAATTTTTATGAAACTTTATTAGATATATACCTTTTTATAAAAGATTTAATTAGATAGTATGATTAATTACATTTCAAAACCTTTTAAATGGTTTTTTAAATTGGAAGCAGCAAGTGGTTTGGTTTTGTTATTTGCTGCTGTAATTGCTTTATTTATAAGTAATTCAAATTTATCAGAAACATACTTTTCTACTTTAGATAAATATATTTTTTTAGGAATAAACAATTTTGGAATTAAATTGAGTGTTTTACATTGGATTAACGACGCTTTAATGGCCATATTCTTTTTTTTTGTTACTTTAGAAATAAAGAGAGAATTTTTACAAGGAGAGCTTTCTAATATCAAGCAAGCTTTACTTCCTATTATTGCTGCAGTTGGAGGAATGCTTGTTCCTGCATTATTTTATGTTTTTATAAATTTTGGCGATAGTGAAACTCTCAATGGTTGGGCTATTCCTTCAGCTACAGATATAGCTTTTTCTTTAGGTGTTCTTTCTTTATTGGGGAAAAGGGTTCCATTATCATTAAAAGTTTTTTTGACAGCGCTTGCAATAATCGATGATTTAGGTGCAATAGTGATCATTGCTTTATTTTACTCTGGAGACTTGAGTATCAAATACTTAAGCTTAATGCTTTTAGCTTTTTTGATCTTATTAATTATAAATAAATTTAATATTAAAAAGTTTTTACCGTACTTGATATTAGGAATTTTTCTATGGGATTTTACTCATAATTCTGGAATACATGCAACAATCGCGGGTGTACTACTGGCAATGACTATACCTCATAGAAAAAAAGAAAAAGATTTCTCATTACTAATCAAAGTTGAGCACGCAATCAGCCCATATGTAGCTTTTGGCATAATGCCTTTGTTTGCTTTTGCAAATGCAGGCGTTTCTTTAGAAGGTCTATCTATAAACTCATTACTAGATAAAGTGCCTCTCGGTATATTGTTAGGTTTATTTGTTGGAAAACAACTTGGAGTCTTTGTCTTTTCTTATGTTGCTATCAAAACAAAAATAGCACAGATGCCAAATAACTCCAATTGGTATAATTTTTATGGCGTTGGTGTATTAACAGGAATTGGTTTTACAATGAGTTTATTTGTAGGGAATTTAGCTTTTGTTGAAAATATGCAATATATGGATGGTGTAAAAATAGGAGTTCTAACTGGATCACTTTTGTCTACTTTATTTGGTTATTTTTTAATATTACTAACACCTAATAAATGAAAAAAAAATTATTAGTAGGATTAACAATATTTATGTTTTTTTTTAATAATGCATCTGCTGGAAATTATGAAAAAGTTTTTTATGACTTTAAAATAGAAAGTATTACAGGTGAGATTATTGACTTAAATAAATATAAAAATAAAGTCATCTTAATTGTTAATACAGCAAGCTACTGTGGTTTTACAAAACAGTATGGTGAATTACAAGAACTTTGGGATCAATATAAGTCCAAAGGTCTTGTTGTATTTGGTGTGCCCTCTAATTCATTCAATCAGGAAAAAAAAAATGATGAGGATGTAAAGAAGTTCTGTGAAGTTAATTTTAATATTAGTTTTCCATTATCAGGTATAACAGAGGTTAAAGGAGAAAATGCACACGAATTATTTAAATGGGCTGCTGATAACCATGGTAAATCAGCTATACCAAAGTGGAATTTCTATAAAATTTTAATAAATAAAGAAGGTAAAGTTGAGGATACTTATTCATCTTTTACTAAACCACTATCAAATAAGATAATAAAGAAAATAGAAAGTATTCTATAATTTCAACAAAAGACCATCGTAAGCAGGAACAACATTTTTAGGTAAGATTTTTTTAAGTTCAACGTAATCTAAAACAGGAGATAGATTTGTTAAAATAGCTTTCTTTGGTGCAAATTTTTTTATCATTAATAATGATTTTTCTAAATTAAAATGTGACGGATGGTAATTATACCACAAACAATCAATGATTAGATATTTTAATTTACGAAAATATCTATAATCTTTTTCATAAATTTCACTTACATCACTAATGTAGGCTATCTTCTTATTGATTATAAAACAATTTGATTTTACATTACCATGATCAACAATAATCGATCTAATATTGATTTTCTTCTTATTATTCCTTAAAAAAAAATTCTTTGTTAGCTTGTTTAGCTTAAGTGTAGCTGGATATTCTTTTGAATAACTATTAAAAATATATGAAAAACTTTTTTTTAAATATTTTGAAGTAATCTGGTCTGCATAAACGTTTATTTGTTTTTTACTGCTAATATAAAAAGATCTTAAATCGTTAATGCCGTGTGTTTGATCTCCATGCATATGAGAATAAAAAACTTTATCGATTTTCTTAATATTATGTCTTAATAATTGTTGACGTAAATCAGGAGATGTATCAAATAAAATATTCTGGTTGGAAGTTTTTAATAAAGCGGAACATCTAGTTCTGTAGTTTTTTTTATTGTTTGGATCACAATTTCCAAAAAAGCCATCGGGTCTAGGAACACCCATAGAACTTCCGCATCCAAGTATAATAAACTTCATATTAAACTATTTAAAAAAAAGATTATGAAAATTTTCAGTAGTTATTTTGTCAAGTTTAGATTTTTCAATATCTTTAATTTCTGCGAGTTTTTTAGAAGTAAAATCAATAAAAGAAGGTTCATTTTTTTTTCCTCGATTAGGAACCGGGGCTAAAAAAGGACTATCAGTTTCAATTAAAATTCTATCTAAAGGTAAAAATTTAAATGTTTTTTGTAATTTTTTAGAATTTTTAAATGTTATAATGCCACTTGCTGAAAAATACGTATTTAGATTAAGTAAATCTTCTGCAAATTTTTGTGAACCAGTGAAACAGTGCATTAAGATCTTAAGTTTTGTATCTTTGTATTCATTTAAAATATCGAAGGTATTTTCCTCTGCATTTCTAGAATGAACAATCAACGGAAGATTATTTTCTATAGCAGCGTTTATATGAATCTTAAAACATTCAATTTGTTTTTTTCTGTCAGAATTATCATAATAATAATCAAGACCTGTTTCACCTATACCAATAATTTTCTTATTTTCCTTTAAATTTTTGTTAAAAAATCCAGAGTCGACGATATTTTTATCTGCTTCATGAGGATGAATTCCAATAGAACCATAAATTATATCGTCTTTTTTTACTATTTCTTTTACCCTTGAAAAACTCTCTATAGATGTTGATATTGTTAGTATTTTTTCAATGCCAACTTTTTTTGATCTTTGAATAATACCATCCAAGTTACTTAATAAAGGCTCATGGTCTAAATGGCAGTGTGAATCAATCATATTTTTTTTCTATTTTATTAAAAAGAATGTTTATCTTATTAATTGAATTTCCGTGTCTTAAAAAAGTATTATCTCCTATTGATGTAAAATCAATATCTTTTTCAGTTAAGTTAAAAATCTTTAAAGCTTTTAAAGATGAATGAGGTATAATTGGATAAAGCAAGAAACTTACCTTTCTTACAATCTCAAGTGTCGAGTATACAATCGTATTCAATCTTACAGGGTTGTCTTTTTTTTTCCAGGGCTCTTGGTCATTAAAATATTTATTTGCTTCAAATAAAGAATTAATTATGTAGTCAATATAAAAATTGATATTTTGATTATCAATTTCAAGTCTAATTTTACTTAGATTTTCTTTATATTTGTTTAAAATATCTAAATCGTCTTTTTCAAAATTAATTTTTTCTGGAATTTTACCTGAACAATTTTTAATTGTGAAAGATATAACACGTTGACATAAATTACCAAAATTATTAGCCAAATCACTATTTATACAATCCTCTAATTTATCTTGCGATATATTACCATCATTTCCAAAAGAAACTTCTTTTATAAGATAGTATCTTAATGGGTCTAGACCATATTGATCTATAATTTCAATTGGGTCTAAAATATTTCCTTTTGATTTTGACATTTTTTCCTCGTTAGAAAGTATCCATCCATGACCAAATACTTTTTTTGGTGGAGTTATTTTGGCTGCAAGTAAAAAAGCCGGCCAATAGATTGCATGAAATCTTAATATATCTTTACCAATTAAATGTATACTCGCTGGCCAAAATTTTTTGAATAATTCATCGTCTACTTGAGGATAATTTAATGCACTCATATAATTTGTAAGAGCATCTAACCATACATAAATCACATGGTTATTATCATGAGGTACTTTTATACCCCAAGAAAAACTTTTTCTACTTACAGATAAATCTTTCAAACCACTTTTAACAAAACTGATTACTTCATTTTTACGAGATTTAGGGGATATAAAATCTGGATTATCTTCGTAGAATTTTAATAATGGTTTTTCCCATTTTGAAAGTTTAAAAAAATATGATTCTTCATCAACCCACTCAACTAAAGATTTAGATGAAATCGCTACTTTTTTATCATCTAAATCTTCAATTTCATCATCATTATAAAAAGCTTCGTCAGAAACTGAGTACCAACCTGAATACTTTGATAAATAAATATCTCCATTTTTTTTTAATTCATTCCATAAAAATTGAACTGATTTTTTATGGCGCTCTTCTGTTGTTCTTATAAAATCGTTATTTGTTAGATTTAAAGTTTTTGATAAGTCTTTGAATGTTTTGCTTAATTCATCACAAAATTCTAAAGTTTTAACTCCCTTTTTTTCAGCCGCTCTTTGTATTTTTAATCCGTGTTCATCAGTACCAGTAAGAAAATGAACATCAAAGCCGTCCATCCTTTTAAATCTAGCAAAAAAATCTGCTATTATACTTGAATAAGCATGACCCATATGAGGTTTTGCAGATGGATAATAAATTGGGGTGGTAATATAAAAATTTTTAGCCATTCAAAATTTTATCATTAAACTCTATAAAAAAAGACTCCTCATCAAGATTAAATTTGTTAATTTTTTCTATTTTCTTAATAAAATAATTATAGTAGTCCATATTAAATAGTATTGATTTCTTTTTTAAAAAATATTCTATTGCTTCATAAAAGACATATCTCAAATCTTTTTGTTTTTTAATATGATTATTTTTAATTAAGATATCAATAAATTCTTTTAATTTGATATTTTTTAAGTCTATATTATTTTCATCACAAAACATAATCATTCTATAAACATTACCTGGAGAAAAATAATAATTGATAAAATCACTATTGACTAAATTATGGATGTCTTCATTAATCAATTTATTTATTACGAGATTAGATTCTTTATTAGTTAAATTAATGTTAAATTTTATAAATCTAGAGGTTAATGTAGATAGTAAAGTTTTTTGATTTTGAATAAGTATGAAATAGATATTGTCATTTGGTTCTTCAATCTCTTTTAAGAAGATGTTTATACTATTTTTGTTAAGGTATTCACTATTGTCTATTAAAACAAACTTAGGTTTATTGTTAAGAGATGATTTTTTCAAATCTTGTATTATGTTTCTGATCTGATCAATATTTATATTCTTTTTATCTACCTGTAAATCTACTAAAAAAAAATTTGGACTCGATCCATTATTAATTAATTTAAAAGATCTATTCTTTTCATCAATTTTAAACTGATCAATATCATAAGGAAAATCCTCATTTTTTGAGAGAACAAAATTTATTAAATGGTATGCCAATGTGGATTTACCGATCCCCTTTTGTCCTTTTAATAAAATTTTATTTGGAAGTTTTTCTTCTTGATACAAAAAAATAAAATTTTTTAATATATTTCCATGAATAAGTAATTCTAGTTGATTTGAAGGATTTATTTTCATTTAATAAGATCATTAATTTTTCTAATTATAATTTCTTTATTTTTTTTTAATTCTAGATTTGAGTCAACTATTAAATATTTATTCTTTTTATTTCTAACAATTTTTAAGTAACCTTTTTGCACCTTATCATAAAATTTACTGCTAAATTTATCGTATCTATTTAATTTATTTCTTTTTCTTAATCTTGATAACATATTTTTGCTATTTACAATGTTTAAAAAAGTAAAATCAACTTTAAAATTATTTAGAATTACACTGTGAATTTTTTTAATTAGATTTAAATCAACGCCTAATCCAAAATGCTGATATGCTATAGTGGAGTCAATAAATCTGTCAATAAGTATAATCTTTTTTTTATGAAATTTTTTTAATTTTTCCATATTTTCACTCCTCGAGGCTGAATATAAAAATAAATCAGTATTTCGGTTAAAATTTGATTTTTTATTAAGAATTAATTTTCTAATAATCTCTGAATTTTTACTACCACCAGGCTCCCTTAAACATATATATGGAATCTTTTTTTTTTTTAAAAATTTACATACATTGTTAATATGAAGAGATTTTCCACTACACTCAATACCTTCAAAAACAATAACGGGCTTTTTAGACATCACCCCAAATCAAATAATTAATAGACTTCATTAGTCTTGAGAACATATTAACTTTTTTAACTTCATTAGCAGCTAGCAAATCATATTCTCCAATCATATTTTCATTATAAGAAATATTTAATTTTCCAATTATTTGATCTTTTTTAATTGGTGCTTCAACCGGTCCAGTATAGTTAATTGACACTTTTAATAATCTTTTTTGTGCTTTTTTTATAGTTTTATATATGTCCTCATTGACATATACGCTTACTTGTTTTTCTTTTCCTAACCATACATCAACTTTGTCTAGAGATTTTTTTGCCTTAGCTATTTCGATGAGATCGAAATTTGTAATGCCATAGGTTAATAACTTAGTACTTTCTCTAGACCTACTATTTTTTGTTTCAAAGCCACTTGCAACCGCTATTAATCTTCGTCCATTTTTTTCCAATGATGAGGCTAGAGAATATTTTTCGACTGCTAAGTAACCAGTTTTGATTCCATCTGCTCCAAGGTTTTTATAAAGAAGTGGATTACGATTTCCCTGAGTTATGGGGTCACCACCTGTCCTATTCCAAGTAAACTCTTTCTCACTAAATAATTGATAATATTTGGGATGTTCATTAATAAGGTAATTGGACATTATAAGAATATCCCTAACAGTCGAGTAATTATCTGGATCATTAATTCCTGATGAATTAGTAAAATTTGTATTTTCCATACCTAATTCTTTGGCCTTCATTGTCATCAGAATTGCAAATTCCTCTTCGGTTCCCGCAATACCTTCTGCTAAAGCAATACAAGCATCGTTTCCAGAAGCAACAATAATTCCTCTAAGTAAATTTTCTACAGTAACCTCATCCCCAACCATTATAAACATTGAGGAGTAACCAGCAGTAGATAATCTCCATGCTTTTTCTGATATTATAAATTTATCCTCTAAATTTAAATCACCAGACTTAATTAAATCAAAAGCGATTATAGATGTCATAATTTTAGTCATCGAAGCTGGGTAAATTGATCTATCAGGATCTTTTTCATAAAGTATCTCTCCAGACAAAAAATCTTGTAAGATAGCAGTTCTAGCCTTTATTTGAATATTTGCATTCAAGTAACTAGAAAGAAATAATATTGTTAAATTAATTATAAAAATCTTCTTAAACATTATTCAGTATTTCTAAATTTTCAAAATTCATTGGCCTAAGTTTTTCGTAGGACTCTTTTAAACTTTTTATATCATTAAAGGGGCCTATTAGTACTCTAAATTTTGTTTTAGAAAGTTGTTGTATTCTAGAATTTTTAATATTTGTTTCATTTTTAATTCGTGAAATCATAGTCTTTGCTGAACTTTTATAATAAAAATCAGCTAGTTTTATCGAATAGGAAAATTTAAGTTTTTTATTTTTCTTTTTCTTCTTAGGTGTTGAATTAAGATCTTTTATTTGGATACCATCAACTGGTGCTTTTTCAGCAACTTTTTTTTCTTCTTCGAATGTCTTACTTTTTTTGGCAATAAAAGCAGAATTTCTTGAGACTAATGTTATTCTTAATAGTGGTTCATTAAAATCAAGATCCAGGTCTTCAGCTATTCTTTTAGATATAACAGAATTATAAAAATCTGAAAATTTTTGATTATTAGATTTCACTTCTGCAATCAAAGACTTGCCATTTTTTGGATTTGTAATCTTGACAGTTGATTTTCTTTTTAGTGATTTGTGATAAATCATTAATGATCTATCATCTAATTTCTTTATTTTATCTAAACTTTCGTCAAAAATTAAAGCAAATCCACTATTAGCATATTTTTTTTCTAATTTTATTTCGATCTTATCTAATTGTTTAGGCACTTCGACACAACCTATCAAAAAAAAGAAGAGTAATATAAGTAAAATTTTATAGTTCATTTCTAAATTTATCCTTTAGGGTACAAACAGCTAAAGCAAATCTCAAAGATCTATTCCATTGAAGAATTATTTCATAATTGTCAAACACAATATAAGCAGGGTTTAAAGTATCTGCCCCTGGGATAATATCTTTGTCAGGAGTAATTATTGCAACATTATAATTAGATTTTAAAAAACTTAATTCATCATAATTCTCAATATATTTTTTAAAAAAACTTAATCTTTTTTTATTATGAAGTTTTTTAGCAGAAACATTTAAATATTTTTTTGGCGTGTTTTCTTTAAGATCTATTCGGTAAAAGCAAGGAGAATTTTTTTTCCAACCGATCTTTTTTAGATAGTTTGCTGCAGACGCGTAAGCATCATGAGAATTTTTTAAATTTATATTATTGTCAGTATTAAAATCAATAGCATGATTTTTTATAGTTGAGGGCATGAACTGAAAAAAACCAAATGCTCCTGCCCATGAACCATATAAAGATTTATAATCTATTTGATTTTCATCTATTAACTTAAGTAAAATTAAAAGTTCTTTAGTAAAAAACTCAGATCTTCTTTTATCGTAACTTAATGTTGCTAGTGAGGAAATAATATCCATTTTACCAACATAAGTTCCATAATTTGTTTCTATTCCCATTAATGATAGTAAAAGTTCTTTTTCAATCTCAAACTTATTTTCAACAACATTAATCAGCTCTTTATTATTTGAATAAAAGTTAATACCTTTACTCAATTTTTTTGAAGACGCTCTTTTTGAAATATAAGTCTTAGTATCCTCATAAAATTCAGGTTGATATCTATCATATTTTATTACACTTGATAGAAACCTAGCATCAGTCATTACAAGATCAAAAGTTTGCTCAGAAATATTGTTATCTAAAGCTCTTTGTTTAAAATTTTTTTTCCAATTTTCAAAGCTTTGAATTTCATTAGCAAAGGAACTAGACTGGAAAAAAAATACAATTAAAAAAAAAATCTTAATTTTGTTCATATAAATCGTTTAAATATATAATTACAGCAATCCAAATGATAATAAAACTTAGAAATTTCACTAATGAAAAATCCTCTCCATAATAAAAATAACCTAAAATGAACTGTAAAGTTGGCGTAATGTAAAATATCATTCCAGTCGGACCTAAACCAATTAACTCAACTCCTCTTACATAAAGGAACAAAGGAATCACTGTCATTGGACCGGCTAAAAGCAAGTACAGACTTAATCCTGGGTTATTCAAACTAAAATCATTAAAGTTGTTATTTGCAATAATATTAAATGCAACAAGAGCAAACGGAAAAATATACAAGCTTTCAATTAATAGTCCAATGTCAGTATCTATTTTAATTTTTTTTCTTACTAAGTTGTAAAATGCCCAACTAAAAGCTACGACAAGACCAACCCAAGGTAAGGATTTAAGATTAAATAAAATTAATATTATAATGGATATTAAAACTAAAAGGATTGAAAAAATTCTTTTTTTATTAAGTTTTTCTTTAAAAAAAATATATCCTAAAAGCACACTGATAATTGGCATAATAAAATATCCGAAACTTGCATCTATAATTCTTTCAGAAGCTACAGCATAAATCCATATCGACCAATTAACAAAAATTAAAAAACCAGATACAAACAATGCGATTAATTTTTTTATATCTTTTATTTCTTTTAGGAACATTTGCCATTTAGACAAAAAAGTTGTGGTAAAAACTAACATTATTGCAGTCCATAAACATCTATGCACTACTAATTCAGTATGACCGATAAAAGATACGGACTCAAAATATATAACCCCAATAAATCCCCACCAAAATGAACCCAGTGAAGTTAAAATCAAACCTTTATTAAAATTATTTTTCATATTAATTAAATGAACAAAATATCAAGACTAATTAGACTATTTTATTGTTGAATTAAATATTTTTAATTATAAAAGCTTCTACACGGAGAGATGGCTGAGCGGTTGAAAGCACCGGTCTTGAAAACCGGCAAAGGGGCAACTCTTTCCTGGGTTCGAATCCCAGTCTCTCCGCCATCAAAATTATAAATATTTAAAATTTTTAAATAAGTTGTTAATTTTATTGTTTTCAAATTCCAAATCGGTTTTTAAACCATTATAAAAATTATAAAGATTGTTATCATCTACTTCCAAGAGCTTTAATAATTCATTTAAGTCACTAAAATCTAATTCATTTAAGTATTTATTGGTGAAAGCTCCTAATAGTTTATCCATTTCTTTAGTACCACGATAATTTGATCTGTAAATTATTTTTTTTTTTATTTGTTCTATATCAGTGGTCATAATAAGAATATAATATTAGTTTATGGATATTAAAAGAAATTATGAATATTTATTGTCTGATCTAAGTTCTCTAAAAGGTGTAGGAGTAAAGACATCAAATTTATTAAAAAAGAAAAAAATTAATACTATTTTCGATCTATTATGGAAATTACCAAAATCCTATACAGATCGAAGTTTATCTTCGAAAATTAAAGATTTAAAAATAGATGAAGTACAAACTATAACGATAATCCCTCAAAAATATTCATTTCCTAGGGTAAGAAACTTACCAAATCGAGTTTTATGTAAAGATGAAACTGGTAATATAGATTGTGTTTTTTTTAATAGCTATGAGGGATATATAAAAAAGATATTACCCATTGGAAAAGAAGTAACAATCAGTGGGAAAATTAAACATTTTAGAAACAAATACCAATTAACAAATCCAAAATATGTTTCAGAAGACTCCTCAATTATAAAACAAAAACATAATAGTTATTCATTGACTGATGGTATTAGTGAAAAAGTTTATAATAAAATAATGTTACAAATAATTAAAAATTTGCCTAAAATTGATGAATGGCACTCAAAAAACATATTAAAAAAATTTGACAACATTGGATGGAATGACTCAATCAAAAAGCTACATGAACCTGAAAATATTGGTAAATTTAAAGAAAACTTTTATCAAAGACTTGCTTTTGATGAAATTTTTTCAACTTTTTTGGTAAATTCAGAAATTAGAAAAAAAATCAAAAAAATAAAAAAAACAAAGAAAAAATTTGATACTAAAAAACAAGGTGAAATAATATCCAAGTTAGATTTTTTCTTAACTAGTGATCAAACTAAAACATTAAATGAGATTAACGATGATTTGTGCTCTGATAACAAGATGTTTAGATTACTTCAGGGTGATGTTGGTAGCGGCAAAACAATAGTAGCTTTATTATCTGCATTCAATACCATCAGTTCTGATTTTCAAGTAGCAGTAATGGCTCCTACCGAAATATTAGCAAGACAGCATTTTTTATTAGCAAAAAAAATATTTCCCAAAACTATTAAAATAGAGTTACTCTCTGGAAAATCATCTTACAAAGATAAAAAAAAAATTTTAGATAAACTTATTAAAAAAGAGATTGATATTGTTTTTGGAACACATGCCTTATTTCAAAAAAAAGTAGAATTCAAAAAACTAGGTTTAATAATAATTGATGAACAGCATAAATTTGGGGTTAGTCAAAGAAAAAAACTATCTGATAAAGCTGGAAAAGATTGTGATGTTCTTTTAATGACAGCAACACCAATACCACGTACTTTAACAATGACTATCTACGGAGATATGGATCTTTCAATTATACGAGAAAAACCGAATAGCCGAAAACCTGTTAAAACTTATAGTAAAATTGAGAGTAAGATTGAGGATGTTATTAAATTCATTAAGAAAGAAATACGACTTGGAAATCAAATTTTTTGGGTATGCCCTCTTATAGAAGAGTCTAAAAAAATTGATCATTCTTCAGCAGTCAAAAAATCTGAATATTTAAAAAAGATATTTCCTAATGAGGTTTATTTACTCCATGGAAAAACAACGATTGAGGAGAAAGAAAAAATCCTAAACAAATTTTTAAAAAATGAATTTAAGATTTTAGTTTCAACTACAATCATTGAAGTTGGTATAGATTTTCCTAATGCAAATGTAATTATAATAGAAAATGCAAATAAATTTGGTTTATCTCAATTACATCAACTTAGAGGAAGAGTGGGAAGAGGCAACAAGGAGTCTTCATGTATATTAATGTTTAAGTCAAATTTGAGCGATAACGCTAAAAAAAGAATCAACATATTAAAAGTCTCAAATGATGGATTTGAAATATCTGAGGAGGATATGAAGTTAAGAGGTTTTGGAGATATTCTTGGTTTTAAACAAAGTGGTATCAAAAACTTTAAATTAGCTGATCCAATACATAATCAGGACCTTTTTATTTTAGCAGAAAAAGAAATTAAAAGAATAGAAAATGAAAAAGAAGACATAGGGAAATTCAAACCATTAATTAAGTTATATGATCGAGCAGATATTATAAATGATATTGCCTAATTTTTTCCTGAGGATGTTCCAGCAGAAACAATAAATTTAGATGCTTCCTCAAAAGTCATATCTAGATAGATTACGTCCTCTATCGGAAACATTAATAAAAATCCACTTGTTGGATTTGGAGTTGTCGGTACAAAAACATTAATTAATTTTTTATTAGTTTTTTTTGCCATTTCACCGGTATTTTCTTTTGTTGCAAAACCTACAGCCCAAACACCTTTTCTTGGATATTCAATCAAAACTACACTTTTTTTATCGTTATCTTTATTTGAAAATGTTTCTGTCATTTGAACTATTGCAGAATAAATAGTTCTTAAAAATGGAATTCTTTTAAAAAGATCATCAATAAGTTTTAAAATTCTTTTTCCTAAAAACGATAAAGACAAACCTCCAACAATAGTTATGAATATTAGTGAAATTAAAATTTCTATACCTGGAATTTCGTATGGTAAATAACTATTTGGATTAATATTTTCAGGCAAAATTTTAGAGGAAAGACCAATTAGAACTTTACTAAGGTATAAGGTAAATCCTATCGGAATAAGAACAACTACTCCCGTAATAAAATAGTTTCTTAAAAGTAAAGTTATTGATTTTTTCTTTTTATTTTTTGACATAATTAATTAAAACTTGAATAAATAACAAAAACAATTGCAATTATAAATAACACTAATAAGATTTTGTTATTTAGATTCATGCATAAATATAATATCAATGTTAAAGAAAAATGAATAGAAGAAAATTTTTATCATATGTTGGCTGTAGTTGTGGCGGTTTTATTCTTAATTCCTGTGCATCAGCACCTATTACTGAAAGAAAACAATTAAGTATAATTCCCGAGGCAAAACTAAATGCCCAAGCAGCAAAAATCTATGAAAAAGTTAAAAAAAAAGAAAAATTAAGTAAAGACACTAAAACACTCAATTTAATAAAAGATATTGGACAAAAGATGGAAGACTCAATTAGTGAATATTTTTATCAGTCTAAATTAGATGATCCTACAAAATATTTTGATTGGGAATATATATTAATTGATAATAAAAAAATTAGAAACGCATGGTGTATGCCAGGTGGAAAAATTGCAGTTTACACAGGTATATTAGATGTTACAAAAAATACTAATGGTCTGGCTGCAGTAATGGGACACGAAATTGCTCACGCAGTAGCAAAGCATTCCGTAGAAAGAGCAAGTAGAGGAACATTATTGAATGTTGGTACAAAAATTATCGATATTGCAAGTGGAGGCGTTTTATCTGATATCAATAGAACCACAGGTATGGATACAGTAGGATTATTATCTCAATTAGGAATAATGAACCCTTTTAATAGAAAACAAGAGAGTGAAGCTGATTATCTAGGTATGATATTTTCGTCTTTATCTGGTTATGATATCAGGGAAACTCCAAAAATTTGGGAAAGAATGAAAGAATATAATAAAGGTCAGACACCTCCAGAATTTATGAGTACTCATCCTTCTGCTGAGAATAGAATTAAAAAAATTAACGAGTGGACAAATCAAATACTTTTAGAATACCCACCACTTAAAATTTCTTAAGATGTGGTGAGCCGTGATGGACTCGAACCATCGACCCATTCCTTAAAAGGGAATTGCTCTACCAACTGAGCTAACGGCCCATATATATTATTGATTTGGATGTATATACATAATTATAAGAATATTTCAAATGGCAATTTGTGAGACAAAAAAGTTAATTAACTACAACTTATCTATATATTTATCATGAAATTCCTTAAATGTACCATTACGGATATTTTTCCTTATTAGGGACATTAATTCTTGATAAAAGTTAATATTATGTAAAGTTAGTAACATTGAACCAAGAATTTCATTTGTATTAAACAAATGATTTAAATAGCTTTTAGAATATTTATTCAAATCAAGATTTTTTACCGCTGGATCAAGAGGAGAATCATCATTTTGATATTTGTTATTTTTAATATTAACTCTTCCATTCCATGTAAAAGCTAAACCAGTTCTTCCAGATCTTGTTGGTAAAACACAATCAAACATATCAATACCTCTCATTACAGCTCCTAAGATATCAGATGGAGTACCAACTCCCATTAAATAATGAGGTTTTTCATGTGGAAGAAAATCTTTCAGACTATCTAATACACCAAACATTTCTTTTTGTGTTTCGCCTACAGCCAATCCACCAACAGCATATCCATCAAATTCTATGTTTACTAGTTCTTTCAAAGATTGTTTTCTTAAATCCTCAAATAATCCACCTTGGATAATTCCAAATAATGCCTTATGAGGATTTGAACCAAATGCTTTTTTTGATCGTTCAGCCCAATACAAAGATAAATTCATAGAATTATTTATTAAATCATAATCTTTCGTATTTTTAGGACATTCATCCATTATCATACAAATATCTGAATTAAGACCTAATTGAATTTCAATACTTCTTTCTGGACTTAAAATAAATTTTTTTCCATCTATATGTGAATTAAAGATTGCTCCTTTTTCCCGGTCAATTTTGTTTAATTTTGAGAGAGACATAACCTGAAAACCCCCTGAGTCTGTAAGTATAGGTAGGTCACAATTCATAAATTTGTGTAATCCGCCTACTCTTTTAATTCTTTCTACACCAGGTCTAATCATTAAATGATATGTATTTGACAGAATTATTTCTGAATTAGTTTTCTTAATATCATTAATTGTACAAGCCTTAACTGTTGCCTGCGTACCAACAGGCATAAAAGCTGGGGTGTGTATATGACCCCTATGTGTTTTGATTAAACCTTCTCTGGCATAACCATCGGTTTTGGAAACCTTAAAGGCAAATTTTTTGATATCCATTTAAAAATTATGACTATTTAAAACTTATAATCTTATCTGGATCATTTACTGCCCCATTATTATTTTCATCTCCTCTTTTAATTTTGTCTACAAATTCCATGCCTTCAATAACTTTTCCAAAAACTGTATATTGCTTATCTAGAAAAGGTGCGGGCTTAAAACATATAAAAAATTGACTATTGGCACTGTTTGGATTTGAGGATCTAGCCATTGATAAAGTTCCTCTATCATGCGGGAGATTATTAAATTCTTGATTTAGATCTGGTAAATCTGATCCACCCATTCCAGCCATACTTAAATTAAAATCTTTAGAATTTGAGTTTCCAAACTTTACATCACCTGTTTGTGCCATAAAACCATCTATTACTCTATGAAAGACAACTCCATCATATTTGCCAGCTGTAGCTAATTCTTTAATTCGTTTTACATGATTTGGGGCAACATCATCAAATAATTCAATTTTAACATCACCATCTTTAAGTTTTAAGATCATTATATTTTCCTCCGATATTGATTGATTAATTAATACAGAAAATAAAAAAAATAATTTTAAAATTATTTTAAACATATTTTTTTTCTAAAGCTTTTATAGTACTTTTTGTTGTAAATTTTTTTATATTACCTTTTAATTTTACAATTTCTTTAACAAATTTTGACGAAATAATTTGATTTTCAACATCGGACATTAAAAAAACAGTTTCTATACTATTATTAAGTTTTCTATTCATTCCAGCAAGTTGGAATTCATATTCAAAATCTGAGGCTGCTCTAAGCCCTCTTAGTATAATGCTGGCTTTATTTTTTTTACATAAATCCGTTGTTAGAGTATTAAAAGGGATTACATTAATTTTATTTTTATTAAGTTTTAAATCAAAAAAAAGTGCTTTTTTAACAATCTCTATTCTTTCATTAATATCAAATAAATAATCTTTATTATCAACATCAGAAACAGCAACTATTATTTTATTAAAAAGTTTTAATCCTTTCTTTATAACGTCTATATGACCATAAGTAATCGGATCAAAGGTTCCTGGATAAATTGAAATTTTAGTCATTAAATTAAATTATCATCAATTTTATTTGCTGAAACTACTTTTTCCTCACCTGATAATTTAATTATTCTTACACCTTGTGTATTTCTTCCAGCGGTTCTAATTTCTTTCACAGCTACTCTTATAACTCTACCTTTGTTTGTTGATATAAGAATTTCATCTCCTTCAAATACAGGAAAAGATGATGAAATATCACCATTTCTTGGTGAATTAACAATTCCTATTATACCCTTACCACCTCTATTCGTAACTCTGTAATCAGTATGTAATGTTTTTTTTCCAAACCCATTTTGTGTAATCGATAAAATAAATTTTTCTTTTGCTTTAATTTCAGATTTTTCATCTTTGCTCTTTTTTCCATTTTTACTATATTTGTCGTTATCAATGATAGATAATGATACAATTTGATCATTTGGTGATAAAACAATACCCTTAATCCCTTTTGAAGATCTACCTTTAAAAACTCTCAATTTTTTTGATTCAAATCTAATGCACTTTCCAAATTTGGTGCTTAGTATTATGTCTTGATCTTCTTTACAAATCTTTACTCCAACAATTTTATCATTGTTGTCCAATTTCATCGCAATTTTACCTGCCGTATTTATTGAAGAAAAATCCTCTAAACTATTTTTTCTTATCTTTCCATTAGCCGTGGCAAATACTATCTGGTAATTCTTTAACTCAGAATCCTCAGGAAATGGCATTATAGAGCTTATAGATTGATGACTTTTGAGAGGTAAAATGTTGAATAAAGATTTTCCTTTAGAGGATGAAGATCCAACCGGTATTTTCCAAGCTTTAATTCTGTAAACAAGACCCTCGGTTGAAAAAAACAAAACAGATGTATGGGTGTTAACCGATAGTGTTTGGACAACAGAGTCTTCATTTCTCGTTGTAATACCAGTTTTTCCTTTTCCTCCTCTTTTTTGTTGTTTTATATTATTTAAAGATCCTCTTTTAATATAGCCTTGAAGAGTAACAGTAATTATTACAGACTCTTTTTGAATAGTTTCCTCAATATCATAATTTAAAACAGCATCAATAATATCTGTTCTTCTTTTAACCGAAAATTTTTCTTTTATATCATTTAACTCATTGCTAATTACATTTAACAATTCTTTTTTTGAAGAAATAATTTTTTTATATTTTTTTATCAATTCAGAAAGTTTTTTTATTTCAATTTCTATTTCATTGATACCCAGTGCAGTTAGTTTTTGTAATCTTAATTCTAAAATTGAATTAACTTGAATTTCAGATAAAGAATACATTCCTTTAGAAGTTTTGTTTTCAATTAAATTTATCATCTTTAATGATTTATTTATTTTCCATTTAATTTTAAGAAGTGAGCTTTTTGCTTCTTCAGGATTTTTTGATGATCTTATAATTTTTATAACTTTATCTAAATTTTCAACTGACACAGATAAACCAATCAATATATGTGCTCTTTCTTCAGCTTTATTCAAATCAAATTTTGTTTTTTTGATTACTACACTTTCTCTAAAATTTAAAAAATGGGATAAAAAATCTTTTAAATTACATGTAATAGGTTTTCCCTCAACTATTGCTAAAGTATTAAAACCAAAAGAGCTTTCTATTTGAGTATTTTTATATAATTGTCTTTTGACTGTCTCCGGTTCAACACCAGTTCTTAAATCTATAGATACTCTTATCCCTTCCCTGTTGGACTCATCTCTTATATCTCTTATGCCTTCTATTTTTTTTTCTCTTACCAATTGAGCTATTCTCTCATTTAAAACCGACTTATTAACTTGATACGGAATAGAAGTTATTACTAATCTCTCCCTACCATTCTTCATTTGTTCAATAGAAATTTGACCGCGGACTTTAAAAGACCCTCTTCCTTTAGTGTAACCCTCTTTAATCATATCTTTTCCTATGATTACTCCGCCCGTTGGAAAATCAGGACCAGGTATAAATTTCATTAATTGCTTAACAGTAATGTCCTTATTTTCAATTAATGCTAAAGTTCCATCTATTATTTCTCCCAAGTTATGAGGTGGAATACTTGTTGCCATTCCAACTGCTATACCGCCGGCACCATTAACTAAAAGATTTGGATATTGAGCAGGAAGAACGCTTGGTTCTTTTTCCGTTTCATCATAATTACTTTTAAAATCAATAGTGTTCTTTTCAATATCATCTATAAGAAACTGAGATACTTTTGAGAGTCTTGTCTCGGTATATCTCATTGCCGCTGCTGGATCTCCGTCTATAGAACCAAAATTTCCTTGCCCTTCAACCAGAGGTAAACTCATTGAAAAATCTTGAACCATCCGAACTAATGCGTCATATACAGATTGATCTCCATGTGGGTGATATTTACCAATTACATCACCGACTATTCTAGCTGATTTTCTAAATTGTTTTGACCAGTCATAACCTCCTTTGTACATTGCATATAAAATTCTTCTATGAACAGGTTTTAATCCATCTCTGATATCAGGTAGAGCACGGCTGACGATAACGCTCATTGCATAAGATAGATATGACGAGCTCATCTCGTCATGCATGGATATCAACTTAATATTCTTATCGTTTTGATTTTCAGAATTTTGCATAATTGCTAAAATGGAATTTCGTCATCCATTTCGTTAGAAATCTGAGACATATCATCATTATTATTTAATGATTTATTATCATTTGCAATACTGCCACCCGAATTACCTCCACCCAACATTGTAAGTGAGGAATTATATCCTTGAATAATTATCTCAGTAGAAAATTTATCTTGGCCTGATTGTTCGTCTTTCCATTTTCTTGTAGATAGTTGTCCCTCAACATATATTTGAGCTCCCTTTTTAAGATATTGTTGAACAACATTTACAAGACCCTCATTAAATACAACTACACGGTGCCATTCAGTTTTTTCTTTTTTTTCTCCAGAATTTTTATCTTTCCAGGATTGACTTGTAGCAAGACTAAGTCTTGCAACATTTTTTCCATTTACCATTTGCTTAATTTCAGGATCTGCGCCCAAACGACCAATTAAAAGTACTTTATTTAAACTTCCAGCCATAATATTTTAATATTTGTATTATTAATTAATTAGATTTATATCACAATTTACTCTGAATATTAATTTTATTAAGTCAAAGCAATAAGAATTATGATGAAAAAGATACTTATTAAGGGGGCTAAAGAGCACAATCTAAAAAATATTTCATTAGAAATTCCTAAAGACAAATTTGTGGTTATAACAGGCCTATCTGGCTCTGGAAAATCTTCGCTAGCGTTCGATACCGTTTATGCAGAAGGTCAAAGAAGGTACGTTGAAAGTTTATCAGCTTATGCACGTCAGTTCTTAGACAAAATGAAAAAACCTAATGTTGATTTAATTGAAGGTTTGAGCCCCGCTATTTCTATTGAGCAAAAGAATACTTCAAAAAATCCTAGATCTACTGTCGCAACAGTTACTGAAATTTATGATTATATGAGAGTTCTCTATGCAAGAGCAGGAATTCCGTATTCACCTTTCACCGGTAAACCAATAGTATCTCAAACAATTACTCAAATTGTAGATAAAATTAAAGAATTACCAAAGAAGTCAACGATTTATTTATTTGCTCCGGTAGTAAGAGGACGTAAAGGGGAATACAAAAAAGAAATATTGGGCTTTAAAAAGCGTGGATTTAGAAAAATTAAAATAGATGATAAACTTTATGATATAGATAATGTTCCTGAACTTAATAAAAAGATAAAGCACGATATATATGTCTTAGTTGATAGGATTATATTAAATTCATCTTTAGGTAATCGGTTAGCAGAGGGAATTGAAACATCAATAAATTTAGCAAATGGTTTAGTTTTTGTTGAGTATGAAAATGAAACCTTACCCAAAAAGTTTAGAAAATTAGAGAAATTAATATTTTCAACTAAATTTGCTTGTCCTGAAAGTGGTTTTACAATTGAGGAAATTGAACCAAGATTATTTTCTTTCAATAGTCCGTTTGGTGCCTGTGAGGAATGTGAGGGTATAGGAATAAAACTTAATGTCGACCCTAACTTAGTCATACCGAATGAAAAAAAATCTATTATTGATGGTGCTATCGAACCATGGGCTAAAACCACTACTTTATATTATGCCCAAACACTATCTTCCCTAGCAAAACACTACGATTTCTCTCTTAATGAAAGATGGAATAAATTACCAAAAAAAATAAAAGATATAATACTTTATGGTTCTGATGATGAAGAAATAAAATTTACTTACGATGATGGATATGAAAAATATTCACATAAGAAATCGTTTGAGGGTGTCATAAACAATCTTGAGCGAAGGTATCTAGAAACTGATAGTGATTGGAAAAGAGAGGAGATATCTCAGTATCAATCAGATACTAAATGTGAAAGATGTAATGGTCATAGACTTAAAGATGAGGCTTTGTGTGTAAAAATAGATGGTTTACATATCAGTGAAGTAACTGAAAAATCAATTTTAGAGGCCTCGAAATGGTTTAAGGAACTTCAGACAAACCTAAATAAAAAACAATTTAAAATTGCTGAACATATTTTGAAAGAAATAAATGAAAGATTAGATTTTTTATTAAACGTTGGTCTTGATTATTTGACACTATCAAGAGAGTCAGGCACATTATCAGGAGGTGAGTCGCAAAGAATACGGCTTGCTTCGCAAATAGGATCGGGTTTAACAGGTGTTCTCTATGTTTTAGATGAACCATCTATAGGTCTTCATCAAAAAGATAATGTAAAATTAATTAATGCTTTAAAACGATTAAGAGATTTAGGAAATACTGTTATTGTTGTTGAACATGATACAGAGACAATGGAAAATGCTGATCATATAATTGATCTAGGTCCAGAAGCTGGTAATAATGGTGGCCAAGTTGTAGCGCAAGGAACTTTTAAAGAAATAGGTCAGAACAAAGACAGTATTACTGGAAAATATTTATCAAATAAACTCAAAATCATAGTTCCACCAAAAAGAAGATTAGCTAAGAATGGAAGATTTTTAGAAATTACTGGTGCTACAGGAAATAATTTAGATAACGTAAATTTAAAGATACCCTTAGGAAGTTTAACATGTGTAACTGGAGTATCTGGAAGTGGAAAGTCTACATTAGTTTTACAAACGCTTTATAATGCCCTGAACCTAACTTTAAATAATAATAAATCTAGAAAAATTCCCAAACCATTTAAAAATTTCAAAGGAACAGAATTAATAGATAAAGTTATTGATATTGATCAATCACCTATTGGTCGTACTCCAAGATCAAATCCAGCAACGTACACTGGTGCTTTTGGACCAATAAGAGACTGGTTTACATCTCTACCAGAGTCTAAATCAAGAGGTTATAAACCTGGTAGATTTTCTTTCAATGTTAAGGGCGGTAGATGTGAAGCTTGTGAAGGTGATGGAGTTATTACATATGAAATGCACTTTCTCCCTGATGTATATATTCAATGTGATGAATGTAAAGGTACAAGATATAATCGTGAGACTTTAGAAATAAAGTTTAAAGATAAAAGTATTGCGGATGTTCTGAATATGACGGTTGATGAAGGATGTGAATATTTCGAAAATATAACAAATATCAAGACTAAATTACTTACTCTTAAAAAAGTTGGATTAGGTTATATAAAAATTGGACAACAAGCCACCACTCTCTCTGGTGGAGAAGCTCAAAGAATAAAGCTTGCAAAAGAATTATCCAAAAGATCAACTGGACGTACAATGTATATACTTGATGAGCCAACAACTGGTTTACATCAACATGACATAAAAAAGCTATTAGAAATTTTGCATACATTTGTTGCTCTTGGAAATACAGTAGTAGTAATTGAACATAATCTTGATGTTATAAAAACAGCGGATTACATAGTTGATATGGGCCCCGAGGGTGGAGTTAAAGGTGGAAAAATTATTGCAGAGGGAAAACCAGAAGATATTTGTAAAATTGATCAGAGTTATACTGGAAAATTCCTTAAACCTTTACTTATCAACTAAATTAATTATAAATGCCAAAATGAACAATGATCTAGATCAAACAAAAAAAGATTTTAAGGCTATGGGGTTGACTATGGAAAATCTTTCAATTTGTTATGGACTATTTTTAGTTATATGGGGAATTATAGTTAGCTTAATAAGTAAATCTGGCTCCTTTACTTCATATATTCCATCCTTTTTAGGTCTACCCATTTTAATTTTTTCTTATCTAGCAATTAAATTTGAGGCCAAGAAAAAAATATTTATGCATATAGTAGTTCTTTTTGGACTGATTATTTTTTTTGGAGGTTTAGATTTTGTAAGATCACTACTAACAGGTAGTGCTTTTGAAAATATTTGGGCTGATATTTCAAAACTAATGATGTTGTTGACAGGTTCCTTTTTTACGTTTCAATGTATAAAATCTTTTATACATGCTAGAAAATCAAAAGAGATAAATACTTAATCAATCAAGTAAAGAGTCGACAAACTCCCAATTAACCAAACTGTCTAAAAATTTGTCCAAATATTCCGGTCTTCGATTTCTATAATCAATATAATAAGAGTGTTCCCATACATCACATCCCAAAATTGGTTTCATATTGTCAATTAAGGGGTTGGCTGCATTAGCAGTTTTTGTTACGACAAGTTTGTCATTGTTTATCGATAACCAACACCAACCAGAACCAAACTGAGTGATCCCCGCTTGCTTAAAATCCTTCTTGAAATTATCTATATTTCCAAAATCAGATACTATCCTTTTTTCTAATTTCGGCGGCATATTTCCACCTCCTTTAGGTTTCATACATTTCCAAAATAAATTATGGTTCCAATGTTGACTTGCATTATTAAATATTCCCGATTTAGAATTATCTTTTGAGCTTGCCAAAATTATATCCTCTAATGACTTATTCGCCATATCTGTATCTTTTATAAAGTTATTTAAATTCGTAATATAGGTTTGATGATGTTTGCCATGATGTAAATCTAATGTTTCTTCAGACATTATAGGAGATAATGCATTATTTGCGTAATCTAGTTTTGGTAATGTAAATTCCATATTATTTAACTCAGTTTGAAAAATATATTATTTATAATATAATTAATTTTTTATTTAAATAAAATTTTATTTTATGATTAAGATATTATCATCCTTATCAAAAACTATCCATTTTTCTTTCGCTTTAACAATATTATTGTTTTTAGTTTTATTTTTTTTTAATGGGGGTTTTGTTTTTGATACTCTGTTCTGGAGTTCTATATGCAGATTTTTACACGTAAGTGTTGCAATCATGTGGATTGGTTTATTATGGTACTTTAATTTTATTCAAATTCCTAATATGTCGCAAATTCCAGATGAACAAAAACCTGCTATAAGTAAAGTTATCGCCCCAGCTGCCTTATTTTATTTCCGTTGGGCTGCTCTTCTTACTATTTTATCTGGATCTATTTTGGCTCTTTTAAATGGTTACTTGTATGATGCAATGACATTGAGTATTTCTTCTGGTATTCCAAAACATACAGTAATTGGGATTGGAATGTGGCTAGGGGTTATTATGGCTTTTAATGTATGGTTTATAATATGGCCGAATCAAAAAAGAGCCTTGGGTATAGTGGAGTGTGAACAAGAAATTAAAACTAAATCCGCAAGAATAGCAATGTTAACATCAAGAACAAATACCTTACTATCAATACCTATGCTATTTACAATGGTTATAGCGCAAAATTTGTATTAATTTTTTTCTTCATCTTTTAAAATAGTTTTTTGAGAAACATTTAATCTTACGAGAATTGTATTCGCTATATAGATTGACGAATAAGTTCCAAAAATAACACCAAAAATCATAGCCAATGAGAAACCTTTTAAAATTTCTCCACCAAAAATAAAAATTGAGACTAATGCTAAAAGTGTCGTTATTGATGTGATTAAGGTTCTTGATAAAGTTTCATTAATTGAGATATTAGTTAATTCAAATATTTTAATATCAGCATATTTTCTTAAATTTTCACGAACACGATCAAAAATAACTACTGTATCATTCATTGAATAACCAACTATTGTTAAAACAGCAGCTATTATTGATAAATTTATTTCCAAACCTAGTAACGAAAACAGACCCAGCGTAACAATTACATCATGAAATAATGCACAAATAGCACCAAGACTAAATTGCCATTCAAATCTTATCCAAATATAGATTAGCATAAGAGCTAATGCTACCGAAATAGCAATTACACCTGACTTTAATAATTCAGCACTTACTTTAGGGCCAACATTCTCAACTCTTCTAAAATCTATATTATTTCCAAATGATTTATCTAAATTTTTTTTAATGTCTTCAATAATATTCTTTTTATTATCTTTGTTTTCAAACTTAATTAAATAGTCAGTTTCATTACCAAATTTTTTTACTGAAACATCTCCTAAATCCATTTGATTAAATCTATCTCTTAAGGTTGATACATTAACTTTTGAGTCTGTAGACCTAAGTTCAATTAAAATACCTCCTTTAAAATCAATTCCAAAATTTAATCCCTTAAATATTAAAAATAATAAAGAAATAACCACTAATGATATAGATAATATGTTAAATTGGTTATAGTATTTATTAAAAGCTATCATTTATATAAAAATTTCTTTGTTTTTATTTTTTGAAATATACAAGACGGTCAAAAGCCTTGCGATAAAATAAACAGAAAATAGAGTTGTAAAAATCCCAACACCCAAAGTTATTGAAAAACCTTTAATAGGACCTGAGCCCATAAAAAATAATATAATTGCTGCTAATAAAGTTGTTATGTTTGCATCAAGAATAGCAGTCTTTGATTTAGAGTAACCACTATCGAAAGCAATCAATCTATTTTTCTCATTTTTAAGTTCTTCTCTTATACGCTCAAAAATTAACACGTTCGCATCTACAGCCATACCAACAGTCAAAATTATCCCTGCTATACCTGGTAATGTTAAAGTTGCTTCAAATAATGTGAGAACACCCACTAAAAGAAGTAAATTAATTATTAAAGCCGTATTTGTAATTATTCCGAAAATTTTATATTTAACAATTATAAAAACTATAACTAAAATGAAACCTATAATTAAAGCTATTATACCAGCATCTATCGAATCTTGACCTAGACCCGGACCAACTGTCCTTTCTTCAATAATATTTAACGGTGCCGGTAATGCCCCAGATCTTAGCAAAAGAGCTAAATCAGTCGCTGACTGAAATGTAAATCCTCCAGTAATTTGTCCAGAACCACCAGCTATTGTGTCCTGAATAACTGGAGCACTAATAATCTTTCCATCAAGAATTATAGCTAATTGTCTACCGATCCCTTTTGAGGTTGCTTTACCAAATCTTTTTGCCCCTACTCTATCTAAACTAAATGTTACGACTGTTTCATTTGTATCGCTATCCATTCTTGGTTGAGCGTCAAGTAAATTATCTCCACTAAGTATTATTCTTTTGCTAACAAATTCTGACCCTTCTTCATCTTCATAATTTAATTTTTCATTACCAAATGAATCTTCATTGTTATTAGAAACAAATCTAAATGTAAGATTAGCGGTTTTTCCTAATAAAGTTTTTATTCTCATAGGATCATCAAGGCCAGGGAGTTCTACTAATATTCTGTCATTTCCTCTCTTGAGAATATTAGGTTCATTTGTTCCGACTTCATCTATTCTCCTTCTTACTATTTCGAGAGCCTGTTCCTGTGAAGATGTTTTAAGCTTTACTAAACCTTGCTTAGAAAAAATCACACTTAAAAAATCATTCTCTTCAGTTATTTCTAGTTGGTGTGATTTAAATCTTTCATAATAAGGATTTATTTCACTTTTTTTATCATTAAATATATCTAGGACTTTTTGTTTATCCTTCTCATTAACTTTAAATAGAATTTTTTCATTTTGAAGAATAAAATTTACTAACTTTATATTTTTTCCTTTAAAATAATCTCGTAAAGTGATCGTTAAATTTTGAAGTTTTTGCTCAATAACAGGTTTATTATCAATTTCTAACAAAAGATAAGATCCACCTTGAAGATCTAAACCAAGATTTATATTCCTTTTAAGAAAATTATTATCAAATTTAAATAAATTTGATGATGCGATTAATATTAAAAATAAAGATATAATTAGAATGAAAATTATCTTTAATTTAGAAAAATATAACACACTATTAAATTAGACTATTTCTTTGGTTCTTGAGAATTCATTAAGCTTTGAATTCCTGTGCCTCTTATGACTTCAACAGTTACATTTTCTGCAATTTCAACCTCAACTTTATCATTATCTACAACCCTTGTGATAATCCCAGTTATTCCACCTGATGTAACAACTTTATCTCCTTTTTTTAAATTTTCGACCATAGTCCTATGTTCTTTTACTTTTTTTTGTTGAGGTCTTATAAGGAAAAAGTAAAATATTACAAAAATTAATATTAACGGTATAAACTGACCAAATCCTGAACTATCCATAAAACTCCTAATTTTAGTTTGAATATTTATACTATCTAAAGAATTAAAACAACTTTATTTAAGTGAAATTTTTTCTAAATTATTCATATAAGGACGTAACGCTTTTGGGATTAGAATAGAACCATCCTTTTCTTGATAGTTTTCTAAAATTGCGATCAAAGTTCTACCTATTGCTAGACCACTACCATTTAATGTACCAACATGCTTTGTGTCTTTATTTTGAGTTTTATATCTTACTTTCATTCTACTCGCTTGAAATGTAGAACAAGAAGAACAAGAGGATATTTCACGATATCTATTCTCCGATGGCAACCATACTTCTAAATCATAAGTTTTTTCTGCACTAAATCCCATATCACCACTACATAGGATAACTTTTCGATAAGGTAATTCAAGTAAATCTAAAATATTAGTCGCACAATTAGTCATTCTTTCAAGTTCCTCTAGACAATTATCTTGCTCTACAATACTGACAAGTTCAACTTTATAAAATTGATGTTGCCTTATCATCCCTTTCGTATCCTTACCGTAACTACCTGCCTCTTTTCTAAAACAAGGCGTTGAGGCAACAAATCTCATTGGTAAATCTTTTTGATTTATAATTTTATCTTTAACTATATTAGTTAAAATGACCTCAGCTGTTGGTATAAGAAATTTTCTTTCATTTCCCTCCTCAATTTTAACTTCGAATTGATCATTTTCGAATTTAGGTAATTGACCTGTACCATACATAGTGCTTTCTGAAGCTAATAATGGTGGTGATATTTCACTATAACCATTTTTAGTTATATGAGTATCTAACATAAAATTTGATAATGCTCTTTCCAATAAAGCTAGTTTATCTTTTACAAAAACAAATCTTGATCCGGTAGTCTTTGTTGCTAATTCAAAATCAAGCATGCCAAGATTCTCACCTAATTCATAATGACTTTTAACTTTAAAATCAAAATTTGGGATTGTTCCAGATTTCATCACTTCAACATTGTCATTTTCGTCCTTACCAATCGGAACATCCTTGTGTGGAATATTTGGAATATTTGATAAAATACTATCTAATTCGATTTTAATTTTTTTTTGCTCTACTGTAATCTCATCAATCTGTTGAGATAATTTTTTTGATTTTTCAAACAATGATTTATCTTTAGATTTAGATATTTCTTTTTTTTCTTGTTCGAAAGATTCTTTTTTTTGAATTAACTCTCTATTTTTTTTGTCTAATTGTCCTAAATTTGAAATGTCTATTTCAATTGATCTTTTTTCTAAAGACTTTTTGAAATTATCAAAATCTTTTCTAATCTCCTTAAGATTGTGCATCAGATTTTTCTAAATTTTTATTTTCAATAAACCTTACTGAAAAAATTGATAATTCATATAAAATTAATAAAGGTATCGCTAATCCAATTTGAGTTATTGGATCAGGTGGTGTTAATAATGCGGCCGCTGCAAATATAATTACAACAACATATTTTCTTCTTTTTTTTAAAAAAACAGAATCAACTAATCCCACTCTTGCTAATAAACTTAAAACAACTGGAAGCTGAAAACTTATTCCAAACGCAAAAATTAATTTCATAACTAAAGATAGATATTCATTCACTTTTGCTTCTAATTGGATTGGTAAATTAGTAGAAATACCTGAACTTTCAAATGAAAGAAAAAATTTAATCGCTAAAGGCATTATCAGATAATAGACAAGTAGCCCTCCTAAAAAAAATAATACAGGTGTTAAAACTAAATAAGGTAAAATCGCAATTTTTTCATGCTTGTAAAGTCCTGGAGCAATAAACTTCCATATTTGCATTAAAATATATGGACAAGTTACAAAAAAAGCAGTGAAAAAAGAAACTTTAAGATAAGTTAAAAAAGTCTCTTGAAGGGCAGTAAATATCAATCTTCTATTTGTCTCATCGTCTTTGACTGCTTTAGCATACGGTTCAACTAAAAAACCATAAATATGCTCAGCAAAAAAATAACATCCTACAAAAAAAATAATTAGAAATATGAAACTATGTATTAACCTTTTTCTTAATTCGGCTAAATGACTAATAAAACCTGTGTCTTTATCATCGTTAGTCATTTTTCTTATCTTCTTTATTTTCTTTCATTTCATTTTCATCAATATCGATGTTAGAAACTTCATTTTGAATATTATTGACATACCTTTTGGCAGTACCAATCCAAGAACCAACTTTTTTAAGCATTACCGGAAAATCTTTTGGACCCAAGACAATTATAGCAATACCTACCACAATTAAAATTTCAAACCAACCAATTGTAGGCATGTGGTTTATTCTTTGTTGTTAGATTTATTATTGTCCTGATTATCGTCAGAAATATTTTTAGGTTCTGACTCATCTGTCACGTCAGATGCCATACCCTTTTTGAAACTTTTAATACCCTTGGCTACATCGCCCATCAAACTAGATATTTTCCCACGACCAAATAGTAAAACAACTAATATAACTACTATAGCTATTTGCCAAATTCCTATACTCATGAGTAACTTATAACCTTTTTATTAAAAATTTAAAGTAGCAAATTACTTTTGCTCATCCTTGTCAAGAGTGCTACTCAACATTTCATCAATATTTGAGTAAATGTCCTCTTTTTTTTCTTCTTGTTTTTCCTTGTAAAATTTTCCTGTGCCAAATATTGCATTATCTATATTAGCACTATCAATTAAACCTGCGGCTCCTAACTCATCAACAGTAGGTAAATCAGATAATTTCTGAAGGTTAAAATGACTAAGAAAATTATCAGTCGTAACGTATTGAATTGGTTTTCCAGGTACATCTTTTCTTCCACCAGGCTTAACCCAGTCTAATTCCATCAATATCTCAACAGTATTTGTTCCAAAAGCTACACCTCTAATTTCCTCAATTTCTGCTCGGGTTACAGGTTGATGGTAAACAATAATTGATAAAGTCTCTATTGCAGCCCTAGATAATTTTTTTTCTACAGTCTTTTCTTGTACCATCAAACTTGACAATTTAGCAGACGTTCGAAAAGACCATTTATTAGATATACAAACTAAATTTATTCCTCGATCTTTATATTCATTTTGTAATTTTTGTAGAATTTTTTCTACATCTGATTTTTTAGAAATTTTACTTTCAATAGTACTAATTTCTAAAGGTTCAGCTGCAGCAAAAATTATTGCTTCAATTTCTTTTTCAACATTTGATAATTTTGAGGGAAAATCAATTATATTATTTTTTTTCTTCTTTTTAATCATTTATTCTCTTTTATATAAATCTCTTCAAAAAGATCATCTTGTTTTATTTTTAAATTTCCCTCTTTAACTAATTCTAATGAACCAGCAAAAATTCCAGCCGTTCCAGTGCTTTTAAACTTTTTTTCATTTTTAAAATTTTTTGGTATCAAATCATCTAATTTCTTCCAATCTAAAAGCTTACCAAAAAAATCTCTGATGGTTTTTATACCGTCTTCAGTTGTAAAAACTGGTAGTCTTGGGATATTAATTTTTTGAAAATCTTTAGTCATTAAAATAGAAGAGTACGTTTTTAAAAGGTCAAATAAATTGATATTATATTCACTATTATAAATTGGTCTTATTCCAGCCTTCATGCCTCTTGTTCTGATCTCTTTTCCAAGACGTTTACGTTTAAGCATTTGATCTGACAATAATCTAATTAATTCCAATTTTTTAAGTTGTAATTTTAATTTTTCAGCAACTTCTTGAAGTTTGAACTCTTCCTCTGGAGAGCTTGGTAATAATAATTTTGATTTTAGGTAAGCTAACCAAGTAGCCATTAACAAATATTCAGAAGCTGTCTCTAAATTTAAATTTGTTTCATTTTTAATGTAATCATTAAATTGATCTGCTAATTTAGTTATTGATATTTTTTCTAAATTTACTTTTTGAGCTTTTGCAAGATCCAGTAAAACATCTAGTGGACCATTATAATTTTCAATTTGAACGTTGAAAAATTCAGAATCGTTGAAAGACATATGCCAATATTATCTTAAAATATTGTAAAATTGTGATGTTTTTTTTATAATAAATTTACTTACTAAAGGTGAGTTTTTACCAACAATTTCCATTTCTTTTAATTTACCATTGCAATGTAAAACTAAATTACAACCAGCTATAAAAGCATCAATTGTATTTATTTTAAGACCCTTTTTAAGGCTCTTCATTGATAAATCGTCAGAAATTAATAGATTTTTAAAACCAACTTTTTTTCTAATAATATTTATCATTTTTCTAGAATGAGTAACTGTATTATCTTTATCAATTTGATTAAAAATCAAATGACCAGTCATTGCAAAAAAAGAATTTTTATTTTTAAAGGCTTTAAAATCGTTTTTTAAAAGATATTGGAGCGATTTATTAATATATGGAGTAGAAAAATGACTATCAACTTTAGAAAGACCATGACCAGGTATGTGTTTGATAATGGTACCAATTGAATTTTCTTTATAAGTTTGAATACATATATCCCCAATTTTAGAGACAATATTAGGATCTTTTGAAAAGGATCTGTCTCCAATTATTTTACTAGAGCCACTAATTTTAAGATCTAACACTGGAACAGAATTGATGTTTATTCCTAATTCTTTTAATAAATATGATGTTTTGTCTATAAAAATTTTAAAGTAGATATTAAAATCTTTTTTATTTTTAACATATTTTTTTCCAAAAAAATCAGAAGTCAAGTTTTTAAAAGAAATGATATTTTCTAATCTGCTAACCCGACCACCCTCTTGATCAATCATTATAGGGTATTTCTTGTCATTAAAAATATTTCTTATTTTTGAAGTTAGTTTTTTAGTTTGGTTTAAATTCTTGATATTTCTAGTAAATAAAATCACCCCCCATGGTTTATATTTTTTTAAAAAAATTTGTTCCTTTGAACTAATTTCAGTCGATTTAAGACCAACTATAAATGCTCTACGATTATTCATTATTTTCTAACAGTTTCCAAAAATTATATTTTTTTTTATTGGATTTGGTCTCTTCAACGTATTCAATTATATTTTGAGTATCACTTTTTAAAATAGGTAAATTTTTTACATAATTATTTATTTTCGTATCAATATTGTTCAATGATCTATATGATCTTTTTTTGTTTTCATCAGAAAAATAATATCGAATAGTAAAAAACAAGAACAAAGAAATTAAGATAATAAATACTAAATACTTAATCTCTTTAATCATTACATTTTTTCTGGTGTTGAAACACCAATAATATTCATACCTGATTTAATTACGCTGGAAATAACTTTAAGAAAAATCAATTTATCATTATCGATTTTTTTTTGTTTATTAATAAATCGTTTATCTGGATTATCTTTTCCTAAATTCCAATAAGAATGAAATAGTGATGATAAATCATAAAGATAAACAGCTACTCTATGTGGCTCCAATCTATTACATGATACATCTATACATTTTGGCCATTCAGCTATTTTTTTTAAAATCTGGATTTCATCATTTGAATATCTAAAATCATAACTATCAATATTTAATTCAGAACTTAAATCTTTATTTAAGTGTCTAAATACAGAAGCTATTCTTGCATAAGCATATTGTACATAATAAAGAGGATTTTCTTTTGACTTCTCCACAACATTGTCAAAATCGAAATCTAATTCTACATCACTACTTCTATTTAGCATTATAAATCTAGTAGCATCTTTACCAACTTCACCAATTAGGTCATCTACAGTAATATAGTCACCTTTTCTCTTTGACATTTTAAAAGGTTTTTTATCCTTTATAAGTTTTACTAGTTGACTTACTTTACAAATTAATTTTATCTTTGAGTTAGACAACGCATCAACAGAAGATGAAATTCTCTTAATATACCCAGCGTGATCTGCGCCTAAAATATTTATTAAACAATCAAACTTTCTGTCTAATTTATTTTTATGATAAGCTACATCACTTGCAAAATAAGTCCATGAGCCATCACTTTTTTGTAATGCTCTATCTTTATCATCACCAAAATCAGTTGATTTAAAAAGAAGCTGCTCTCTCTCCTCCCAATTATCTTTATCCTCATTGATCGGTGCTTTAATCTTCCCTTTATAAACAAAATTATTCTCTTCAAGTGTTTGAACAACTTTTTCTACTTCTTTATTAGAAACCAATTTTTTTTCACTGACAAAACTATCATGATTAATTCCAAGACTATTAAGATTTTTTTTAATTAGATTTAATGCCTCTTTAATTGACAAAATAGTTAGATTTTCAGAAATACTTTCAAAATTTTCGAAGTTTAGATCTTTATTAAATTTTATAATATTTTGAGCAAAATCTTTTATATAATCGCCTGGGTATAAATTTTCATCATTGGAAGGGAAATTTTCCTTAAATTTTATCTCTCTAATTCTAAAATATACTGATTTTGTAAAATTAATTATTTGATTACCATAATCATTTACATAGTATTCTTTTGTTACCTTATGATTGTTGTACTGTAACAAATTTGCCGTTACGTCGCCTAAAATAGCACCTCGACAATGACCTACGTGTAATGGTCCAGTCGGATTGGCAGATACAAATTCTATCAAATAATTTATTTTTTTTTCTTTTTTATTTACTCCAAAACTTTTGTAATTATCGATTACGTCTTTTATAAAATCTGTCCAAAATATTGGTTTAAATTTAATATTAATAAAACCAGGCTTTGCAATTGATATCCTTTCAATTTGCGTATCATTATCACGTAGAATTGGAGATAAAATTTCAGCAATATCATTGGGTGTCTTTTTATTAATCTTTGCTAAAAACATTGCTACATTTGTTGAAATATCACTATCGAACTTGACTGGTGGAATTTCAGCGGTAATTCCTTCCAAATTTTGAGGCAAAATAATCTTATTTTGTTTAGACAAATCTTTAAGAATGTCTTTTATCTTAATTAGATATAGATCAAAAATATTCATTTTAAATCTTTATATAAATTAATAGCATATCTATCAGTCATTCCAGATATAAAATCAGAAATTGCTCTATACTTATCAACAGAAAGTTCTTTTCTTGAAATAAATTTTTTTGGATTTTTTGTAATCATTTCAAAAAGTTTTTTGATTATATATTTTCCTCTGTTATTTTTTTTCAAAACATTTTTGTTATTATACATTTTTGATTTTAGGAAAAATCTAATCTCATAATCCGAATTCTTTATTTTATCAGAAAAATCTACAGTTAAATCTTTTGTTTTTTTTATATCTTTAGACTCTTCAATTCTATTTTTTTTTAAATTTTTTAAAGTATTAGATATTAGATCTTTTATCATTATATCAATTGAATCCCTTATGATCTGATATACTGCGATATCATAGTTATATCTATTTATTTTTCTTTTATATTTTTTAAAAATGTTATTAAAAAAATCTATTTCAACTAACTCCTCAATTGAAAATAAATTAGCCTTAAGTCCATCTTGTATGTCATGATTATTATAAGCAATATCGTCTGAAATAGCTGCAATTTGAGCTTCTAATGGTGGATATGTTTTAAAATTGATTAAATTTTTAAATTTTTTTGTGCCTATTAAATCATTTATTAAATTTAAGTCCTCCACTGGCCCATTGTGTTTTAAAAGGCCCTCCAAGGTCTCAATTGATAAATTAAGACCATTAAATTTCATGTATTTATTTTCTAAAAACATCACAATTCTCAATGTTTGCAAATTATGATCAAACCCACCGTGTTCAGCCATGCAATCATTTAAAGACTCCTCGCCTGCATGGCCAAATGGAGTGTGGCCTAAGTCATGCGCCAAGCTTAAGGTCTCTGTTAGATCTTCATTTAAATTAAAATAACGTGCTATAGACCGTGCAATTTGAGATACTTCCATTGAATGCGTTATACGAGTTCGATAATGATCACCCTCTGTATTTACAAACACCTGGGTCTTATGTTTTAATCTTCTAAATGAAGCGCTATGTATAATTCGATCTCGATCTCTTTGAAATGGAGATCTATATTTTGAGGGTGTTTCGTAAAATATTCTACCCTTACTTTTGAATAACCCTAGCTTTGAGTAATTTTTCATCCTTTAAAATATAATTTTAAGTATTATATTAGTAATATCAGTGATCAATTATGATTAAAGAAATTAAATTTACCGATAAAGCACTAAAACAGATCAATGTTCTTTTATCTAAAAAAGATAAAGGCTCTTTTTTTAGAATCGCTATCAAGGGTGGTGGATGCTCAGGTTTTCAATACGAATTTACTTTTGACAAAGAAAAAAATGATGACGATTTAAATTATCAAAATATTTTAATTGATAAAACTTCAGCAGATTTACTCAAAGGGTCAGAAGTTGACTATGTCTCAGAATTAATTGGCGAACAATTTAAGATAAATAATCCGCAAACAAAATCATCTTGTGGTTGTGGTGTCTCCTTTTCACTTTAATGATAATCTCATCATGGAATGTAAATTCTGTTAGAGCTAGAATTGAAAATATAAAAAGTTATCTACTAAAATATAAGCCTGATATATTGATGATGCAGGAAATCAAAACCGAGGACTTAAATTTTCCTTATGACGATTTTTCATCTATGGATTATGAAAGCCACGTATTTGGTCAAAAAAGTTATAATGGCGTAGCAATTATTTCAAAAGGAAAATTAAAGAATATCAGAAAAGACTTAATTAAAGATAAACTAAAACAATCAAGAATAATTTCTGCTGAAATGGAATATAAGAAAAAAAATATCCAATTAATCAATATTTACACTCCTAATGGTAATCCAGTCGATACTGAAAAGTATGATTATAAAAAAAAATGGCTCAATGACTTAATTAAGCAATTAAAAAATTTAAGTAAAAAAAATCAAAATATTATTTTGGCTGGGGATTTTAACATAATACCATCAGCGGAAGATGTATATAATCCAAAAAGTTTTGAATATGATGCCTTGTTTAGATTAGAAATTAGAAAAAAATTGAGAGAAATGATTAATCTAGGTTTTAATGATGTCTATAGACATTTTTATGATACCAAAGAAGGTTATACTTTTTGGGACTATATGAGAGGCGCTTGGCAAAAAAATAACGGAATGAGAATAGACCATTTTTTAGTCTCAAATTCTCTAATAGATAACATTAAAAGTATCAATATTAATAAAGACCCTAGAGGACGTGAAAAGCCATCAGACCACACTCCTATAGAAATAACTTTAGCTTAACAACCTTTAAATGATTTTGACATGTTGCCAATCAAATCAAAATATAAATTTTTTCCTGGATCAAGTGTAGCTCCTAATGGATCGATTACACCTGTTGCAACATTAGTATCTTTTGCTACAGCTTTAATTATATCAGGATTAAATTGAGGTTCAGAAAATATACAACTCACTTTATCATGCTCGATAACTTCTCTAATTTCAGCTAATTGTTCAGCACCAGGCATAACGTCTGTATTTACTGTAAATGCTCCAAGAATATTTATACCAAATCTTTTTTCAAAGTATTGATAAGCATCATGAAAGACTACTGATTTAAAATCTTTGTTTAATTCAGACTTAACTTTTTTTGTTAATTTATCTAAATCATTATGTGCTTTCTTTAAATTTGCTTTATATGTAGAAGCATTTTTCTGATCTTTTTCTATCAGATGTTCAGCCATCTCACTTAAAATTATTTTTGCGTTCATAGGGTCCAGCCAAATATGTGGATCGAATTCGCCATGAGCGTGTTCATCATGACCATGATCATCATCTTTATCTTTGTGACCATGTTCATCTTCTTTATGGCCATGATCATCATCTTTATCTTTGTGACCATGTTCATCAAAAATATTTCTTTCTCTAAATTTAAGTTTAGTTAAACCTTTTATTTCCATTAATTCAATTTTTTCAGCATCTTTCGCAATTGTTTTTAATGGTTTTTCCAAGAAATTTTCTATGTCCTCTCCTACCCAAAATATAATATCTGCATTTTGAATCATTTTTGCGTGTGATGGTTTTAGAGCAAACCCATGAGGTGAAGCATAACCATCAACGATTAAATCTGGTTTACCAACACCATCCATTAGATAACTTGCAAGAGAATGGATTGGTTTAATTGTTGCGACTACTTTAATTTCAGCGTTTGCTGGTACAAAAATTGTTAAGAATGATAATATTGATAGAATTAATGGTAATTTCTTTATGTTTTTCATATGTTGTATATTTAAATTGTTATAATATAACACTATGTAATAATATAACACTTATTAGTCAAGAAATAAAATGAGCACTGATCAAAATATATTGGTAAAATTAAATGATGCTGGTTTACAGTTAAACAACAAATGGTTAGTAAAAGGAGTCTCTCTACAAGTTGAAAAAGGTAAAATAGTTACTCTCATAGGCCCAAATGGATCAGGAAAAAGCACAACAGCTAAAATTGCTCTAGGTATTTACAAAAAGATTGATGGTTCAGTTAAAAAATACACCAATAAAGTTGGATATGTTCCACAGAAAATTTCAATTGATTGGACGTTACCGCTAAGAGTTAATGATTTCATGATGTTAACAGAAAGTCTTAATAAAGAAACAATAGATGAAGCTCTATCTTTAACTGGTGTCATTCATCTGAAAGACAAGAATTTGGGAGATTTATCAGGTGGTGAATTTCAAAGAGTACTACTTGCTAGAGCCATATCAAAAAAACCTGATCTATTAGTACTTGATGAACCAGTACAAGGAGTAGATTTTACTGGTGAAATAGCTTTATACGAACTAATTAAGAAAATTTCTGATGAATTAAGTTGTGGGATCTTATTAATTTCACACGACTTACATACAGTTATGAGTGCAACAGACCATGTTGTTTGTCTAAACGGCCATGTTTGTTGCTCAGGATCTCCAATGGATGTTGCAAAAAACAATGAGTATAAAGCCTTATTTGGAGAACAAGCTTCTCAAATATTATCTAGATATCAGCATAAGCACGACCATATTCATACAGATGAAGGTGAAATTAAAAAAAATTAGATGTTTGATGATTTTTTTATAAGAGCTTTGGTAGCTGGAATTGGAGTTGCTTTTGTAACAGGACCTCTTGGTTGCTTTGTCATATGGAGAAGATTATCTTATTTTGGTGACACCTTAGCTCACTCTGCTCTATTGGGAGTGACATTAGCTTTTACTATGGAATTTAATATTGCTATTTCAGTATTTGTTATTTCCTCAATGATAGCTTTAATTTTGATTCAACTTCAAAAAAAAACGAATTTACCAGGTGATGCTTTGTTGGGTCTTCTAGCTCATTCATCTCTAGCAGTTGGACTTGTTGTGATTGGTTTTTTAACATTCATTAGATTTGATATTATGGGATTGCTATTTGGAGATATTTTAGCAGTTTCAGTTAATGATTTGTTGATCATATGGATTGGAGGAGCATTTATCTTATTAACTCTGAAATTTATTTGGAAACCTTTATTCGCTTCAACAGTAAATTATGAACTAGCGGAGGCAGAAGGATTAAATCCGGATAGAGCTAAAGCTATATTTACAATTTTAATGGCAGCAATCATTGCTATTTCAATTAAAATGGTTGGATTGTTGTTAATCACTGGGATGTTAATTATCCCTGCTGCAATGGCCAGAAATTTATCATCAAGTCCTCAAGGTATGGTTATCTATTCAATTATAGGAGGATTGTTATCTGTAATTATAGGATTATTAACATCTTTAGAGTTTAATACTTCTTCGGGTCCATCAATTATAACGGCAGCTTTATTATTATTCATACTTTCATTATTTAAAATAAAACAATCTATTAAATTGAAAAATTAATGAGGAATCTGTAAAATGAAAACAATGCATAAAGAACATACTCTCACAAAAAATCAGCAAATTATTTTTGATTTAATTGATAAATCTCCTGAACCAATGAAAGCTTATTCAATCCTTTTTAATGTTCAAAAAAAAGGTATTAAAGCTCCATTACAAGTTTATAGAGCATTAGATAAGCTAGTTGAAATAGGAAAAATTCATAAAATTGAAAGTCGAAATGCCTTTATTGCATGTCATAATTCAAGCTGCCAGGTATCAAAAGCTACTGCATTTTCAATCTGTGAGATTTGTGAGAAGATAACAGAAATCAGCAGTGCAAGTCTCTCTAAATACTTAGCTAACTTCAAAGACAAAGATGGTATGAAATATAGTAAATACAATCTTGAGTTTTTTGGATTATGTAAAAAGTGTAGATAATCCTTTATTTTAATAAATTCTTAACATAACTGAAATAATAATAACGAAAGGAAATTTTATGTTTATAAAAAAATATCTAAAGTGGATCAGTACGTTTCTAGTTTTAGTGGGAATACTTCTTACAAATTTAAATATATATCCATTAAATATATATTTTCATGGATTGGGAGTTGTTGGATGGACCATTGCTGGATTTATTAGCAAAGATAAAGCAATCTTAACAAACTTTGGATTACAAATTCCATTGTTTGTAATTGGTATTTATAAAGTTATTTTTTAAATGAAGAATATATTGTTCGTATGCACAGGTAATTCAGCAAGAAGTATTATTGCTGAAAGTATAATAAATAACGAGTATGACGATTTGTATAAAGGTTTTAGTGCTGGGAGTAATCCAACAGGAAAAATTAATGAAGATGTGAAGAATTATTTATTATCAAAACATTATGATCTTTCAAATTATAGATCTAAAAATTTTAATGAGTTTATTAATGGTCAAATTAAAATGGATTATGTTATTACAGTTTGTAATAATGCCAATAACGAAGTCTGTCCTATTTGGCCAAATAAAGATCAGATAATTCATTGGGATATAGAGGATCCTGTTAAATTACTTAATAAAACAAACGACTTAAATAAAAAAGATGAAATAATAGAAAAAGTTTACAATAATATTCATAAAAGAATAAAGGAACTGCTTTATGAAAAATAAAAGCCGCTATTTTCTTGCTGAACTATTAGGAAGTTGTTTTTTAGTAATGATTATTGTTGGTTCAGGTTTAATGGCTGAAAACTTAACTAATGATGTTGCTGTGATGTTAATTGCTAATACTATAGCAACAGGAGCAGGTTTATTTGTGCTTATTACAGTTTTTGCTGATGTATCAGGAGCCCACTTTAATCCATTTGTAAGTATCGCAATGGCAATAACGGGTAAATTAAAAAAGAAACTATTACCCTACTATATCATTGCTCAATTGGTTGGTTGCTTAATTGGTGTTGGTTTAGCTAATTTCTTTTTTGAACATGAAGTTTATGAATTGTCTACTAAATCAAGAGATGGAATTTACATACTCACATCTGAGGTAATAGCAACATTAGGGCTTATAATTATAATTTTTGGGTCTATGAAGTCGGGCAAAATTGCTGTTGCTGCTAGTGTTGGTCTTTATATTACTGCTGGTTATTGGTTTACTTCTTCAACTTCTTTTGCAAATCCAGCTGTTGCTATTGCTAGAACATTTACAGAGTCTTTTACTGGTATTAGTTATTTAAATACTCCTTATTATATTTTAGCTGAGCTTATTGGAATGTTAATTGCTGTACTTATTGTTAAAAAGTTATTTTTAGAAAAAAATTGAAAAATATAAAACTTACCAATCGAATAAGTTTAATTAACAAAAAATTTAAAAAAAAAGAGTTTTATCATTATCTTAAAACTTCTAATCTTTCATTAGTAATACCTAAGATTAAAGACAAATATGTAGTAGTTTCCCAAAAAAGAGTTCCAATTAATAAAATTAATTACGAGTTTCCTTCTGGCATAGTGGAAAAAAAGGAAACAACTCTGCAATCAGCATATAAGGAATTAAGAGAAGAAACAGGATATAGATCAAGATCAAAATTGAGTAAAATAATAACTTTTTATACTGAACCTGGAAGACTAACTACTAAAATTACTGGTTATTACACAGAAGACTTAATTAAAATTTCGAAACCAGAACAAGGTATTGGAATTCATCTTTTTAATCAAAGAGAGATATTTAAATTAATATTAAATCAAAAATTCAATAATAGTTCTCATATAGCAATGTTTTTTTATTTAATAACAGGTCTTAAAAAACTATAAACTATAGGTTGTAACAAAATATCCTTTTTATTTTAGGATTATATGATTAAATTAAGTATCAAATAATTCGGAGGCAGTAATGAGAAAAAAACTAAAAAAGAATGAAAAGAAAAAAACAAAAATATTAAAATCAATTGATAAACTTAAAAATAAAATTACAGCTAAAGAAAAAAAATTATCAAGCCTTAATATTAAAATTGCTGGTCTAGAAAAAAAGGTTGCTGAAAAAAAAGCAAAAAAACTTGCTAAGAAGAATGCAGAGCAGTCTCCTGCATCTATAAATAATTAATTCCAAATTGTCTTTCTTCCTTCTCTTAAATGAGAAGGAAGAAAGAAGCTAATTAACAAAATTTAAACAGGGGAAAAATAATGAATATTTAAATTTTGTAAATTATCTTAAAAAGATTAAGTTACAGAAATATTTACTTATTATTAAAGTTTAATTAATTTAAGTTTATTTTGAATTATTTGAATAAATTACTCTTGGCTCTAAAAATAATTCTCTAGCAAGAGCTTTAAATCTTTTGGTAACTTGTTTTGAGATTATTTCTTGATGTTGTGATGGAATTTTTAAAAATACAGCATTACCTCTTTTATACAATTTAAACTCTTCAAGAAATATCGTAGATATCGAGGTCAATGATTGTGAAAATCTCAATGCTGCACCAACTTGTTTGCTTGAAAAAATTTCATTATTATTCAAAAAAGTTAAATACTCGATCTTTGGATTATACTTGATACTACAGTACCGCCAATAGCATGACAAAGCTAATTGTATTCTTTCTTTATGAGTCAATCTAAGTAAAGGAGTATTTATCGTTTCTTGAAATACCAATTCAGCTTTTTGAAATGCTCCCAATCCCCAATCCATATGACTTAATACACATGCCAGATATAATAATTTCTTATTAAAGTGCTCATTACCTTCAAAAACTGGATGAATAAAATCATAATATTTTTTATAATTTGACCCTAAATCACCTCTTTTTTGCGCAACCTTCTCAATTGCTTTGTAAAAAATTTCAGATTCTTTTACATCTTTAAAATGGTCAATTGATAAAGATCCTTCACGCAAACCACTGATAGAACAAATAATTTTTTTTGGATTTGAAACTTTCATAATTTCATCAAGTATAATACAGCTATAAGGTAAATATGGTGTTCTAGATTTTGAAATATACTCAACTGTTTTAAGTTTGGATTTATTAAAAGAAGAAATTTTTTCAACAAACTTAGATAAAACATTATTATCAATACTATATTGATGAATTATGTGTACTGGATGATTATTTTGAAAAAGATGTAATTTAAATAATGCACGCCAAGTACCTCCAACTAAATATAAATTATTAAATTTCTTTTTTGAGAGCCATTTTTCATCTCTTAATAATTTTTTAATATATTTTGCTAAATTTCTTTTTTTAACTATAGGATTATTCATTAATCTTAAAACACCAACAGGTAATGAGGTTTTATTGGTTACTATATTGTTTTCAACTCGGGCTAACTCCAAACTACCACCGCCAAGGTCAGCAACTAATCCATCAACATTTTCAAAACCTATTTTTACTCCCTCAGCTGTGCATTTAGCTTCTTCTTCGCCTGATAATATATTAATCTTAGTTTTAAAAAGTTTTTCAACTTCATCAATAAAAGGTTTTGTATCAGTTGCTTCTCTTATAACTGCTGTTGCAATAATCTTTAGATTTGTGATTTTTGAAACATTTAAAATTTCAGAAAATCTTTTTAAAACTTTTAAAGCATATTCAGTACCAGATCTGTGAAGTTTTTTCGATTTATCTAAATTTTTTCCAAGTTCACAAACTGCTTTTTCATTAAAAAAAGGCACACGAGAAGAACTGAAATCTTCATAAATTAGCATTCTTATAGAGTTTGATCCAATGTCTATTATAGCTAATTTAGCCTGATTTAATTTTAAACTATTTTTACTTTTAATTACTTCCACTTTTAATCAATCTTAAGTGCAGTTGTTTAGGCTGCATTCTTAGTTTAGCTTTACCTCTTCCAGATAAGCTCGGATTATTCATAAAATATTCATGAGCTGAAAAGGAATCGCTCTTACTATATTTAATTTTTTTATAATTACCATCAGCTTCAAGTTCCCAGCTCTGATTAGTATCAAGATAATTTGCCAACATTATTTGATCTAAGATCTGTTCATGAACAGTCTCATTTTCAATTGGGACTAGAAGTTCTACCCTTCGATTTAAATTTCTCGGCATTAAATCAGCTGACGAAATATATACTTTTGCATTTCTATTAGGCATTTTTTTTGTACCATTACTAAAACAATAAATTCTAGAATGCTCTAAAAATCTTCCTATGATACTTTTTACAAATATGTTTTCTGATCTATCTTTTACTCCTGGTCTTAAACAACAAACACCCCTTACAAATAAATGAATTTTTACACCAGCATTCGAAGCTTCATAAAATTTATCAATAATTTCTGGATCTACTAAAGAGTTCATTTTTGCCCAAATAGCTGCAAATTTTCCATTTTTAGAATTTTTAATTTCAGCATCAATATTTTCATTTAAGGTTTGCCTCATATTTACTGGCGAAATAGAAATTTTATTTAAATTTTTTGGTTTTGCGTATCCTGTTACATAATTGAAGAACTTTTCAACATCTGATGCCATTTTCTTATCACAACTAAATAAAGACAAATCAGTATAAATTTTAGCATTTACTGGATGATAATTGCCAGTTCCTAAATGAAAATAAGTTTGTATTTTACCCTGTTCTCTTCTTAAAACTAATGATGATTTTGCATGAGTTTTATATTTAGCAAAACCATAAACAATTTGAACACCTACTTTTTCTAAACTTCTTGATAGTTGAATATTAGCTTCCTCATCAAATCTAGCTTTAATTTCAATTAAAGCGGTAACTGTTTTTCCGTTTTCTGCAGCTGTTATTAAAGCTTTAACAATAGGTGAGTCTAGAGTTGTTCTATATAGAGTTTGTTTTATAGCTATAACTTTTTTATCATTTGCTGCTTGGTTTAAAAATTCAATTACTGAGTCAAATGTTTCAAAAGGATGATGAACAACTAAATCTTTCTTTTTAATAGTTTCAAAAAAATTATCATTATATTCTTTTAATCTTTCAACTTCTCTAGGTGTAAAATGTTTAAATCTTAATTTTGGATTTTTTACTTTACATATTTGATCTATATCTTGAATTCCAACAAGGCCAGCAACATCATAAATATAGTCAGGATTTATATCTAATTTATTAATTATAAATCTTATCAATTCGTTATCACTATTTTCAAGAACCTCTAAACGAACAATATCACCCGTTCTACGTCTTTTTAAAGCCAATTCAAAAGATCTAACCAAATCTTCTGCTTCCTCTTGAATCTCTACATCGCTGTCTCTTATTACTCTAAAAATCATTTTCTTTTCTAAATCATGATCTGGAAAAATTTCATTAGCAAAAAAACTTATTACATCATCTAGAATCACAAATTTCTTATGATTTTTTGAAGACTCAATTTCAATAAATCTAGATAATGCTTTTGGTATTACTATTATTGAGTTTAAAATCCTTTTTTTATTTTTTTTTCTTAACTTCATTACAATTGCTCTTCCTTGATTGATTATAAATGGAAATGGATGTGCAGGATCAATTGCTGATGGTGTTAATAAAGGGTAAATCTCTTCTTTAAATATTTCTAAAAGTTTTTTTTTATCCTTAGTATTTAAATTAACTGGTTTAACTAAATTGATATTATTTTTTTTTAATTCCATAATCAGTTGAATAAAAATTTTGTTCTGTTTTTTTAATAGATTCTTAGTTTCAAGCACTACCTCATCCATTTGCTCTTCAGGTGTCAAACCATCAGAGCTAAGTGAGTCAACTTCTTGTTTTATTTGACTATATAACCCAGCTACACGGACCATAAAAAATTCATCTAGATTAGACCCAGCAATTGATAAAAACTTTACTCTTTCATAAAGAGGATTTTCGATATTTTGCGCCTCTAAAAGTACTCTATCGTTAAATTTTAACCATGAAAGCTCTCTATTTATATATTTAGATTTCAACTCTTCTTTATGTTGTTTTTTTAAAGCAGTCATATATTTAGATTTTATGTATCAATTATACGTCATGAGACACGCAAAATCTAGTTGGGATGATTTAAGTATTAATGATTTTGATAGACCACTTACTAAAAGAGGCAAGAAAAATGCAAAAATGATCTGTGAATTTTTTGTTAAAAAAAAATTTGAATTTGATTATGCATTAATTTCATCATCAAAAAGAACAAAAAAAACTTTTCAAATTTTAGCCAAGAAAATTAATAAGCCAAAAAAAGTTAATTTTTCAAAAGATTTATATTTAGTTGATGAGAATGCAATTGTAAAAAAAATTAAAGAAATATCCAGTGAATATAAATCAATTTTGATTATAAACCATGAACCATCAGTGAAAAATTTAGTACGAAATCTTACAAAAAATCATAATACGAATAATTTTAAACTAATGAATTATAAATTCCCAACAGCAGCATTTGCAAAAATTGAGTTTGATATTAAATCCTGGAATGAAGTTGAGAAAAAGGGAGTATTAAAAAAATTTATAAGACCCAAAGATCTTCAAGATTCTAAAGAATAACCAGCTGATCTTACTGTTCTAATTAAAGGTTTTGTATTTTGTATGTTAATTGCTTGTCTTAATCTTCTAATATGAACATCAACTGTTCTAGACTCAACATATATATTTTCTCCCCAAACATTGTTTAAGAGTTGTTCTCTTGAATAAACTCTTTTTGGATTTTTGATAAAAAAATCTAAGAGTTTAAATTCAGTTGGACCCAAAGTAATTTCTTTATCTTTTCTATAAACTCTTTTTGTAATCCGATCTATTTTTAAATCAGTAAATTCTACAATGTCTGATGATGATTGAGGTTTAGATCTTCTCAATAAAGATTTAATTCTAGCATTCAATTCTTTTTGACTAAAAGGTTTAGTTACATAATCATCTGCACCTGTATCAAATGCTTTTAATTTGTCTTCTTCCTCCCCTTTTGCAGTTAACATAATGACAGGAATATCATTAAACTTATTATCTTTTTTTAAGTTTTTACAAATTTCAACACCAGATAATTCTGGTAACATCCAATCCATTAATATTAAATCTGGCTGTTTTAATTTTATTTGTTTAAGAGCATCTTCTCCATTTTCTGAATGACTGACTTTATAACCTTCTTTTTCAAGATTGTACTTTAACAAACTAACAATTGATGCTTCATCTTCAGCTATGAAAACATGAGCTGACATAAATCATTTTTCTCCGGTTACAATTGGCTCTGTTCCCTTGGGTCTATCACCTTCTAAATATTCGCCTTTAACTAAATAATAAACTTGTTCTGCAACATTTGTAGTATGATCACCAATACGCTCTATGTTTTTAGTTACAAACAATAAATGGGTTCCATCTTCTAAATTTTTTTCATTTTCTTTAAGATATTTTATAACTTCTTGCATACAAAGATTTGTTAGATCATCTATTTGCTCATCACCTTCCCAAACATTTACTGCCATTGGCGCAGATCTTTCTAGATAAGCATCTAATGTTGATTTTAATTGTTTTTGAACATTGGTAGATACTCTATTCAATGAGTCTACCAAGTTCTTTGGAAGATTTTCGTTAAGCAAAAGTGTTCTCTTGGATATATTTTTTGCTAAATCACCTATTCTTTCTAAATCTGAAGACATTTTCAAAGCCGTTACTGTCTCTCTTAAATCAATTGCCATAGGTTGTCTTAAAGCAATTAAATTCACAACTTGCTGTTCAATTAAAGTCTCATATTTATCTATTTTTTCATCTTCTTGAATAACAGCTTCTGCAATATTGTTATCTCTTGTTGTAATGGCTTGAATTGCTTTACCTAAAGAATCTTCGCATGCACTTCCCATTTTAATTATATTAGCATTAAGATTTTTTAGTTCTTCTTCGTAAGATTTGACTGTATGTGGTGCTTCAGACATTATCCAAACCTCCCTGTTATATAATCTTGCGTTTTTTTATTATCAGGATTCTTAAATATTTTATCAGTAGATCCATGTTCAATCAATTGTCCTAAATGAAAAAAACCTGTATTTTGAGAAACACGTGCTGCTTGAGCCATAGAATGAGTTACAATTATTATTGTGTGCTCTTTTTTTAACTCATCAATCAATTCTTCAATTTGTGCTGTTGCTATTGGATCTAATGCTGAACAAGGTTCATCCATTAATATAACTTCAGGTCTTACAGAAATCGCTCTAGCAATACAAAGTCTTTGCTGTTGTCCTCCAGATAATCCAGTTCCAGGTTCATGCAACCTATCTTTTACCTCTTCCCATAATGCAGCCTTTTTCAAACTAGTTTCAACAATTTCATCCATTTCTTGTTTTGATTGAGCCATACCATGAATTGTTGGACCGTAAGATACATTTTCATATAAAGTTTTTGGGAAAGGATTGGGTTTTTGAAAAACCATACCAATTTTTTCTCTTAGTCTTACGACATCACAACTTTTATCATTGATATTAAAATCATTAATTAAAATTTCTCCTTTAACACTACAGATATCAATTACATCATTCATTCTATTAAGACATCTTAGGAAAGTTGATTTACCACAACCAGATGGACCAATTAATGCCGTTACTTGATTTTCCTCAATATCTAAACTTATATTAAAGAGCGCTTGTTTTTTTCCATAAAAAACATCAACATCTTTTGCTTTAATCTTTATCATTTTAACTCCATTTTTTCTCAAACTTATGTCTTATTATTTGGGCAAATAAATTCATTATTATTAAAAAGCCAAGTAAGACCATTATACATGCCGAAACTTTTTCTACAAATCCCCTTTCAGCACTTTCAGCCCAAATATAAATTTGAACTGGTAAGCTTGCAGCAGGATCCATGGGTGATCCAGGTATCGTATTAACAAAAGCAACCATTCCAATTAAAATTAAGGGTGCAGTTTCTCCTAAAGCTTGAGCTAAACCAATTATTGTTCCTGATAACGTGCCAGGCATAGAAAGAGGAACTGTATGATGCATTGTGGTTTGCATTCGACTTGCTCCCATAGCAAGTGCTGCCTCTCTTATACTTGGTGGAACTGCTTTTAAAGATGCTCTAGCAGCTATAATTATTGTTGGTAGGGTCATTAAGGACAAAGTGATACCTCCAACTAATGGGGTAGACCTTGGTAATTGAAATATAGCCAATAAAACTCCTAACCCTAATAGACCAAAAACTATAGATGGAACCGCTGCTAAGTTGTTTATATTAACTTCAATAAAATCAGTAAATCTATTTTTAGGGGCAAATTCTTCAAGATAGATTGCAGCTAGAACCGCAACAGGAAAAGCTATCATTAAACAAACAAGTATAGAAAAAATTGAGCCCATAAAAGAACTTGCTATTCCAGCTAGCTCAGCTTCTCTTGAGTCTGCATTTGTAAAAAAACTTATGTTAAATTTACTTTCAACCTTACCATTTGCAACAAGTTGATCAAAAATTTTTAATTGATAATCGCTTACTCTTCTTTGGTCTTCAGGTAAATCTCTTGGATAATTTCCTTTAAAGACTTGGTCTAAATCATCTGAAGCAGTTAGATAAACTTCCTTTGTTTTTCCTATTAAATTAGGGTCATTTAAAAGTTCATTTTTAATTTCTTTTTCAAAAAAATAAGACACCATTCTCTTCAATTCATTTTCTTGATCTTCATTGGCGTTTGGATCTAAATCAGCCATTGATTTTAATGCTATATCGTAATAATCAGCGTCCTGTAAATCTTCTTTAGAAGGATTTTGGTCTAACATCATTAATTCAGCATCGAAAGTTACTGGAACAATAAGCCATGTTTTTTGAAAAGCTGAATAGCCAGTTGAAAAAATTTTAAAAATAAAGATTGTTAAAAATAAAAGTGCCATAAAAATTGCACTCAGACCGTATAAGCGAAATCGCTGTTCAGCTTTATATCTTTTATTTAATAATTGTTCTTTATTTTTATTCATATTTTTCTCTATATTTTTTAACTACTCTCAAGGCCACAATATTTAAACAAAGTGTTACTAAAAATAATGACATACCTAAAGCAAAAGCAGCTTGCGTTTTTGGGTCGCCAAAAGCTTGGTCGCCAATTAGAATAACTACAATTTGAGCTGTAATCGTTGAAGTAGACTCTAAAGGATTTAAAGTTAAATTAGCAGCTAAACCAGAGGCCATAACAACTATCATTGTTTCTCCAATAGCTCTTGAAACACCAAGTAAAATAGATCCAACTATCCCCGGCAATGCCGCGGGAAAAATAACTCTCTTAATTGTTTCTGATTTAGTTGCTCCCATAGCGTAACTTCCATCTCTTAAACTTTGAGGCACACTTGTAATTACATCGTCACTTAAACTTGAAATAAATGGTATAATCATAATACCCATTACCCCTCCTGCTGCTAAAGCACTTTCAGCTGAAACTTCAAGACCCATTGAAGTTCCTAATTCTTTCAAAAATGGTCCAACAGTTAGGGCAGCAAAAAAACCATAAACAACTGTTGGTATACCAGCTAAAATTTCAATTAATGGTTTTGCATATTGTCTAACTTTAGTTGATGCATATTCAGCTAAATAAATTCCACTCATTAATCCAATTGGGATAGCAACGCACATAGCAATAAATGCAATAAAAAAAGTACCTGCAAAAATAGGTACTGCTCCAAAAGTATCTGAATACATTGTCGGATCTAAAGCCTCAGAAGAATCTCTAACAAAAGCTTTTGCTGGATACCAGTGAGTTCCAAAGACAAAATCAAATAATGGAATTACTTTAAAAAAATCTATAGTTTGAAATATAAGTGAGAAAACTATTCCAACAGTAGTTAATATTGCAGCTAAAGAAGCTGTAAATAAAACTGCGTTCAAAAATTTTTCAACTGGTTCTCTTGTTCTAGAATTAGATGAAATTCTTTTATACGCATAAGCAACAGAGGCAATAATTGCAGATAATACTATAACAACTTTTGAACTTTGAGCTATTGATCGAAGACTTAAATATTTTTCAGCTGAAGCTTCAATAAAAGGTGTAATTTCTCCAGTGAATTGCCCTCGAGACAATGCTTTTGATTTTTCGTATAATAAATTTAATTCATCATCAAGATAACCTTGATTTGAATAATCACTTAAGATTAATAGTTTTACAATTGTGGGCTCAAAAATTGCCCATAATGAAAAAATTATAAAGGCTGGTATTGCACACCAGATTGCAAGATAATAACCATAAAATTGTGGTAATGCGGTTAATCTTTTTTTTGTAGATTGAATTGTATATGCTTTTTTGCGTCCAAAATAATAGCTTGTGAAACCTAGAAGAACAATAAATGTAAATAATATTAAGTTCACAGAATCTCCTTAAATGAGGACTTTACTCTTTTTTTAAAAAAAAAGGGGTCTAAAAAGACCCCCTTTTTAATCATTTGTTAACTGAGGAATAATTAATTACCCATAGCAACTAGCTTCGTAGCATTAGTTCTAGTTGTTTTATACAACTTAGAGTCTAATGGCACTAAACCAATGTCTGCTAAGTAACCACCTTTTCCAATAGCTTTCTTAGTTGTGAATTCTTTCACAAACTCATGTAAGCCTGGAATTACTCCAACGTGTGCTTTTTTCACGTAGAAGAATAAAGGTCTAGCAACAGCATAACTGTAGTCTTGAATAGACTTTAATGACGGTTGTCCACCATCAATACTTGCTGCTTGCAATTTATCTTTTGCAGCTAAGAAATAACTGAAACCAAAGAAACCAAACATTTCTTTATCTTGAGTTAACTTTTGGATGATTAAACTATCGTTTTCTCCAACTTCAATAGCAGCACCATCTTCTCTGTAAAGTTTTTGAGGTTTTTTGTATTTTTTATTTCCAGCTTCAAAACCAGCTTTATAAAGAGCTTTAGCTTCTTTAGTCATACCTTTTTTCATTACTAAAGAATTCCAAGCATCTCTAGTTCCTGATGTTCCTGGTGGGATCATCACTGAAATTTTTTGTTTTGGTAAGCTAGGGTCAATTTGGTCCCAAGTTTTATAAATATTTGGAACTAATTTACCATCAACAACTGTATGAGCAGCAAGTGCTAAATATAATTGTTCTTTAGTAAAGTTTACTGGTTTTGCATCTTTGCTGTAAGCTAATGTAATACCATCGTTACCAATTACGATCTCAACGATATCATTAACACCATTTTTCTTACATAGAGCTTTTTCTTTATCTTTCATAGCTCTTGATGCATTTGTAATATCTGGATGTTGTTCACCTACACCAGCACAGAATAGTTTAGCTCCACCACCAGTACCAGTAGACTCGATTACAGGAGTTTTAAATCCTGAACCACCAAATCTTTCAGCAACAACTGTTGCATAAGGGAATACTGTAGAAGAACCAACTATCTTAATTTGATCTCTTGCTTGAGCAACAGTTGCAATTGAAAGTGCAACTAAAGAAGCAATTACTATAGTTAGTTTTTTCATTATCTATAATCCTTTCGTTATTTATTAATTAAAAGATGATTGACTCGTATAAATTTATTGAATCTTTAATATTACAGAATTGTTACACTTTTATTAAAAAGGTAACTTTTTAGTTGTATTTTTTTGATATAATTATTTGATCAATATCAGTTTCTAAGCCACCAATACATGAAACAGGGTTTACCTGTTCATTAAGAGCTAGTTCTTTGGTTGGGCGTAAAGTTATTTCTAGTTTTACTAAGTTTACTAATTCCTCTCTAATT